>DASXNR010000291.1:0-5997 GCA_036494925.1 Acetobacteraceae bacterium | reverse complement strand
GTCGGCTGTCTGGAGAGTGGTCTCGGCCTGCATCGCCATCGACCGTGCGGTGTTCAACGTCACCGCTTCGGTTTCGCGGATATTGACCTGGTACACGCGCCACACCTGCCAGACCTCGGTCCCGACCAATGCGACACAGATGCAGGCGATCAGCCCAAATGTCCCGAACCGCAACGACGGCCAGACGAAGAGCGAGCCGACAGCTCTACGACCTAATGAAAGCGCATGACTCATCCGTTGCTTCCGACTGGAGCGCTCTTGGTGTGCGCCGGTTCCCTGGCACCAGTGCCATACCGCGACCTCCTCGCGGTCCGGCTGGGTATCTCAACCGCCACCAACTTATGCAGGGCCGGATCGAAACGCATTGATGTAGGTCAACGTCCGCGCCAATGCCTCAATGCCTAAGCGGATCGCACCCGCGACGCCGGCCGGCTCATCGATGCCTCGGTCTCGACGGCGGCCATGGGTCGGAATACGCCTGATCCCAATAACCGCTATGATCGCGCGGGCAGTGCATGCGCCGGAGATTCTCGCGCCACGCACGGCTGCTCGAACCGAAAGCCACGCCAATGCACTTCACTCTCTATCTCGGCTTCGTCCTTGCCTCGGTGGTCCTGATCCTGATCCCCGGGCCGAATGTATCGCTGATCGTGGCGAACTCGATCGCCCACGGCACGCGTTACGGGCTGCTCACCGTGGTTGGAACCTCGTCGGCGATCGTGGTGCAGCTTGCGCTGACCGTGCTCGGCCTCAGCGCTACCCTTGGTGCGCTGGCCGGCTGGTTCGAGTGGGTCCGCTGGATCGGCGTCGCCTACCTGCTCTATCTGGGCATCCGGCAGTGGATCGCGGCACCGGTTGATCTGACGGGCACGCGCCCGCAGCCGAAATCGTTCCGCGCCATCGCGTTGCGCGGGTTCCTGATCTCGCTCACCAACCCGAAGACGCTGCTGTTCTACGGCGCGTTCTTTCCACAGTTCCTGGCACCGGATGCACCGATCGCGCCGCAGGTTGCGTTGCTGTCGCTGACGTTCTTCGCGATCGCGGCGGGCCTCGACTGCGGCTGGGCGCTGTTGGCCGGGCGTGTGCGCGGCGTGCTGGCAATGCGCGGCAGGCTGCGCAACCGTCTGTCCGGAGGATTCCTGATCGGCGCCGGCATCGGCCTGGCGCTGGCGCATCGGGAATAGGCCACGGCCCACAACCGTCGCGGCGCGGGTGATCCAGGTGATGCGGCGATGACGGCCCGGTCAGCGCACGGTTCCGAGCGAGATGACAAGCCCTGGCTTCTCGTCGATCGTCGTGTTGGTCAGCGTCAGCATTGTCAGCGAGAGCTGTGTCTTGGTCTCGGGCTGCTTGCCAAGGAAGGTCAGGTAGTCGTCCGTCGGATGCTCTGGCAATGCCTTGGCCTGGCTATTGCCGATGAAGACGCGGCCCTGCACGGCGTAGCGCAGCTGGTTCGCCAACGGTTCGAGCCAAGCCATGTCGCGGGCCGGTGTCGCCGAGCGGAGAAAGCTGTTCGCGAGGTCGCGTGCGAAGACGGTGTTTGCCTTGTCGTCGATGAAGTTTCGCAGCAGTCTGAGATCGGCGGCCAGGATGCGGCCGGTGGCATCGGTGGTGACATCGAGCGATGCGAGCAGCCGGAACTGCGGCGCGGTCGGCCGGAAGGTGACGACCGGGTGCCCCGCAGCATTCTTCGACACCGCGATCTGTTGCAGGTGAAACCAGGTGAACAGGTCTGTTTGCTGCGCATCCTGGATGGTGTCGCCTAGCGCACCGAATGCGCCGAGCGGGATTTCGGCGGCGACATGCTCGATCGCAGTGCCCTCCAGCTCGACAGCGTAGACCACGCGCTTGAGCTGGTCCGCCTTGACGATCCAGAGGCGCCGCTCCGTCGGATGTGGTGTCGCTGCGACGCCGGCGGCGTTGCTGCCGGCGCCGAGGAAACTGCCCTTACCCCAGGGATCCCAGTAGGTGAACGCATCCGCCTTCGCGTCATAGGCGCGGACATTGAGGACGTGCGCCGATCTGCCATCGAAGACGACCGTGGTCACCATCGCCTTGTCGCCCGCATCCTCCAGCGCGCGGCGCAAGCCCAGCATCAGGACGTCCGGTTTCACCGGGGTGGCAAGGGGAAGGTCGTTGTCCGCCTCCGTCATCAGCTGCCTGTTGACCAGGGCTCGCGCTTCCTCCCCGAACATCAGTCGCAACAACTCCAGCCCCTGGCGCAGATTGGCGCCGGCGTTGAGCACATCCCCCTGGGCTGGCGGCGGCACGGGCTGTTCGGGGCGCAGCGTGAGCAGCGCGGCGCGGAGATAGGCATCGAGCGCGGGTTGGTCCGCCGCGTCGGCGGTTGATCCCACGAGGGCAACCACGTTGCCGCGGTTCAGGGCGGCCGCGAGGGTCAGGCCACCGGGCTGCGCCGGATCGGGCGGCTGCTTCTGCATCCGCCACAGCAGGGCGGACTTACCGTCGGGCAAGGCCATTGTGGCGTCGCTGGCGGGCACGAGTTGCCAACCGTCGCGCCGGGAGTACTGCTCAACCGAGTGCTGATAGAGCGCCAGCACCGTCGCATCGGGCTTGCCGATGAGGTCGGAGCCCAGGTGCAGAGTGACGATCTCGATGCTGCGGCCATCGATTCCGAGCTTCAGGCGTTCCGGGCTGAGCGGCCGGATGTCGCTGCCCGGCAGTGTCAGCGAAAACTCGTCGCCGGGCGCTTTCGAGGTGACGGTGATGCCGCCATCGGTCTTGCTGGCGGTCACGTCGCCGGGGACCTCGCCTGTGACCTGAGCCAGCGCGACCGAAGCCGCGAAGAACAATGGGGCACCGAGGAAGCTGGCGCGGGTGCAGGGGATCATTGGCGCTTGATCCCGGCATTCTGCCAATTGCGGATTTCGATGCGCGGGACGAACAGGTCGAGCACGAAGTCACCGCCGTTGATGGTGGCGCCGTCGATCGCTGTGAAGCCGATCGTCATGGCGGTCTGCGAAGTTCGATCGGTCTTGACGCGCAGCAGGAAGGCCGCCGCCTCATCGGGCTTCACCTCCTGCGCCGGCTGGAGGTCGGCGGCGACCTGGCCGGTTTGTCCGGCCTTGAAAAACAGATTGTACAGTTCGTCCGGCGGCACTCCCTGGCCAGCCCGCAGGTCGAGCTTGACGTGGGTGGCAAAGGCGAGCGTGTGACGGTCGCCGGCCTCGCCGTATCCGAGCGTGCCGGACACTTTCACCTCCCGGTCGCGACGCAGCGCGGCGGGAACGTAATCGCGGAGCGGGATGCAGGTCGCGTCCGCTATCGTCGGCGGTGACAGAGTGTGCGCTTCAGACGCGAACAGTGCGATATTGCCGGTATCGCGGGTGATGCTGATCTGCAGCGTGGGGTCGACGATGTCCGCCCAGCCCTGGTTGCTGATCCTGAGACAGTTCTGCGACTGCTCGTCGAACACCGGGACCGGCTCATTCACCAGCTTGCTGGAATGGACGTCCAGCAAGGCGCGGGTCAGCACGACGGCGTGTTTCGTGGTATTCAGCACGGTGACGAGCAGGTCGGGCAACTCGCCCGCGAACGGCGCGCGGTCGTAAGTGAGCCCGCTAACCGGCCCGCCTTTGCGGACGAGGTCAAGATAGGGAAGCCGATAACTGATCCTGGTGACGCCGGCATCCTGCGTCAGCGCGTAAGTGAACTGCTGCTCGGCCGGCAAGGCGGTCGGGGGCGCGGAAGCAGCGGGCGTCGAGGAAGCAGATGCGGCGGGTTTCTGGACCGACGCATTCCGGTTCAGCGCGATCGACACTGCAAGCTTGCCCGGCGATCCGTGGTCGTCCTCGCTGTGTCCCTGCTGGCGGAACTCCTGGATCGCCTTCAGCTTGTCCTGCGCCGAGAGCTTTGGGTCCGACAGCACGAAGCTGCACAGCATGTATTCGAGATAAGCCTCTGAGCGTGTCCGGTCGGCCTGAGGATATTTGCTGAAGACGTCAGTGCGCGCGGTTTCCAGTTCGCCCTTCAGGTTGGCGCCCCCGATTATGCCGGACAGGAACTTTGCCTTGCCGTCGAGCGTGCCTTTCAGCGACTGGTCATCGACGCGCGGCGGATCGCCGCAGGAGGGCTGCGCCGCGACGTGCCCTGCCGCAACGAGGACGATCGCCAGGGCAAGAACCAAAATCCGCATCAACCGCTCCAATCCAGCTTTGCAGGCAAAGCGACGGACCCTAGGCTTCGCTTGCTTCGGCGACGCCGGACTACCTTGCCCAAACGCGGCCGCTACCTTTCTGGCTCATATCGTGCACTCGATATCGCCGGCGAATCCGCGACCCAGCCGGCACCCATGCCCTTCGGGGACCAGGCCCCGATGCTGGCCTCGCCATCGTCGAAGGTCTCGCCTTAAGCGTTGGAACGGGACTGCGTTCATGTCGAAACCCTACCGCACTGGTTCCCAGCCAGTCCAGCAGATCGCTGCTGACGATCAGTTGCCGCCGGCCTTCTGCATCGCCGCCTGCGCGCGCCGCTTGAGTTCGGCGGGTGGGACGTCCTCGATATGCGTGGCGATCCACCACACATTGCCGCACGGATCCTTCACCCCGCCGCGGCGGTCCCCATAGAACTGATCGTCCGGCGTCTGCACCGACGTGGCACCTGCTGCCAGCGCTCGATGGTAGGTGGTATCGGCATCGTCCACATAAACGTAGAGCATCATCTGCATCGGTTGATGCTCGCCACCTGCGTCGCCCAGCATCACCACCGAATCTCCAATCCGCAGTTCCGCGTGGCCGATGCGGTTGCCGGGCGCGGCAAGCCGCTCGACTTCCTCGGCATCGAACACCGCCGTCATGAAGTCGATCATTTTCGCTGCTCCGTCGACGACGAGATACGGCGTGACGGCGTGATAGCCGTCGGGCCTGGGCTTGACTGCCATTGTTAACCCCTCCTTTCCGGTGACGCAGCCAAGCTGGGATGGGCCTGGCCGCAATGCAAAGGACATGATCGTGAACCGCCCGACCCCGCACTTGTTCTGCGATGTGGCGGGCGCTACCCAGTTCCGTCTGGCGAGAGGAGCTGATCAATGGCGCAGGCTGTTCGGCCGGTGATGCTGGTGATTCTCGACGGCTTCGGCTGGCGCGAGGAGTCCGCCGACAACGCTGTGCGCCAGGCACACAAGCCCAACTTCGACCGGCTGTGGCAGAGCTGCCCGCACGCCTTCCTGCGGACGTCCGGTGCCGATGTCGGACTGCCGGATGGGCAGATGGGAAATTCCGAGGTCGGGCACCTCAACATCGGCGCCGGCCGGGTGGTGATGCAGGAACTGCCGCGCATCGGCCAAGCCGCGCGGGACGGCAGTCTCGCGCATGCGCCCGCACTCATGGACCTGATCGCGAAGCTGAAGGCGTCGGGTGGTAGCTGCCACCTGCTGGGCCTGATGTCGCCGGGTGGCGTGCACTCGCATCAGGATCACGCGGTGGCGCTGGCGAAGATCCTGCACGAGGCCGGCGTGCAGACAGTGGTGCACGCTTTGACCGACGGCCGCGATACCCCGCCTCGCTCCGCCGCGGACGATCTGAAGTGGCTGCGCGGGACACTGCCGCGGGAAATCCCGATCGCCACGGTCATCGGTCGCTACTACGCCATGGACCGTGACAAGCGGTGGGATCGCGTCGCCAAGGCCTACGCCGCACTGGCCGAAGGCGACGGTGCCAAATTCAATGATCCGGTCAAGGCCGTTCAGGACGGCTACGCGCACGATATAACCGACGAGTTCATCGTCCCCGCGGTCATCGGCGAATACAAGGGCATGAAGGATGGCGACGGCATCCTCTGTTTCAACTTCCGCGCCGACCGCGTCCGGGAAATCCTCGGTGCGCTGCTGGAGCCGAACTTCGCTGACTTCCCACGCAGGCGGGTGATCAAATTCGCCGCCGCCGCGGGCATGACACGGTACTCGGACGAACTGGCGCCATGTCTCGGCGTGCTGTTTCCGGCGGAGAAGCTGGATCACATCCTGGGCCAGGTAGTGGC
>DASXNR010000290.1:0-10182 GCA_036494925.1 Acetobacteraceae bacterium | reverse complement strand
CGGCGTACCCGCCTCCAGCAGGATGCAGCCGATGCCCTCGCGGCCTGGCCTGCCGTCGATGCGGCTGAACACGATGAACATGCCGGCCTCGGGCGCGCGGCTGATCAGCGTCTTGGTGCCCTTCAGGATCACGTGGTCGTCGACGATGCGCGCGTTGGTGCGATAGTTGGCGACGTCGGTGCCGGCATGCGGCTCGGTCATGCAGATCGCCAGCATGCAGTCGCCGCTCACCACGCGCGGCAGGATGCGTTCGCGGATTGCTGCGGGAGCGTAGCGGGCGATCACACGGGTCTGCACGCCGGCCTCGCCCAGCACCGCCATGGCGGTGACGTAGCAGACCTTTGCGAGCTCCTCGAGGATCAGCGCAGTGTCGAGAATCGGGAGGCCGAGGCCGCCGTATTCCTCCGGTACCGACATGCCGAGGACCCCCAGGGCGGCGAGCTGCTTCATGTTTTCCCAGGGAAAGCTGCCGTCCATCCATTTTCCGGCCTTGGGCTTGAATTCCCCCTGCGCCAGCTCGCGCACCGAGGCGAGCATCTGCCGCTGTTCCGGGCTGATGTGGAAATCCATGCGATCGGGGTCCCGTGTGGTGTCGTGTCGCGGTCAGTCTAGGCGGGGGAGGGACGAGGGGCCACATGGGGATGTGGATGAGCAGGGCGATATGCTATGATAGCGACATGTCGGAGCTGGCAAGGAAAGTTCCTGCAGTGATGGATACGGCAGAGTTCCTGGCCTGGGACGCGCCCAGCGGGAGCCTATGGCAACTGGTGGACGGCGAGCCACAGGCGATGGCGCCGGCCAGCCGGACGCACGGGGCCATCCAAAACGAGTTGGGTCGCCTGATCGGCAATCATCTCGTGGCACAGGCACAAGAGTGCAGCGTCATAACCAATGCAGGTACCATCCCGCGAATCCGCGCCGACGCCAATTTCCGAATTCCTGACCTGGCCGTCACATGTTCCGACTACCAAGAGGAAGAATACGACGTCAGCGAGCCGGTGCTCATGGTCGAAATTCTTTCGCCCACCAACAAGACTGAGACGTGGAGCAATGTGTGGGCCTACACGACAATCCCTACCGTGCGGGAGATACTGATCCTGCATAGTGTCCGCGTTCGGGCGGAACTGCTGCGACGCGATGCCGAGGGCCAATGGCCGGAACGGCCCGTGGTCATCGAGGATGGTGCTCTAGAACTGGCCAGCATCGGCTTCAGCCTAGAGCTTCGGTCGGTTTATCGCGGCACGCGCCTGACCCGCAGCCAGCGCTGAACCAATGATGAGCAATATCAGCGATAGCGCGAAGAGCTGGTGGCGCACATAAATGCACGGCGCGTCGTCAAAGCATCGATGACGACAGGATTAGCGGAAGGCGCGGTAAGCGAAGTCCGCACTGCCATCACGCAACCTGCCGCGTCACAGCGTCATGCACGTAACGCGTTGTCGCCCCGAGCCGCAGCGCAACCTCCAGCGGGCCACCGAGGCCGGCAAATAGCTCAGGCGGAATAGCGGCATCGCCATCCGTCCAGCGGAAGCCGTTGTCCGGCTCGAATTCGTGGAAGCCGTCGGTCAGCCGCGCGTCGTCGGCGTCTGCCACACGCATGCGCGCCGCTTGCGTTACCTGAATTTGTCGCAACGCGACGCCCAGCAACCGTGGATCACGGGCCAGGCCCAACTCTTGCGGCATGGTGCCGCGAGAGAGAATGCGCATCGATTTCGGCTTCCCCGCGAACCGAAACACGCGCAGCAGCCCGTCAGGCGAGACCGCGTCCACGCGCTTGCCGTCCACCAGCAGATGGAGGTCCGGATCATCGGTCAGTGGAACACCCGGCCGCGGACCTGCGCGCTCCAGCAGACGCTGCCAGACCGCATCGACCACGGCGCCGTCGCTTAGCACCGGCACGCATGGCGCCTGCGGTGGCAGGTGCCATCCGGCGTTGGCGTTGCGGAACAGCCAGCGGTTGCCATCGTCACGGTAGCTTTCAGCCGGAGCGCCATCCGCGATCAGCACGTCATGCGCCTCCAGCTCCACATGGTAGATCGATACCTCCTGTGCCCGGTCATCCCAAAGGATCGAGCGATGGTTGATCAACTCCTCGACCGGGATGAGGACACCATCGATGAACAGCGAATGTCCTTTGGTGACGCGCAGGTCGCGGTGCGGCACGTTGTCGGCAAGCGCGCCCTTGCGCACGATGACGGGCGTCGCCGCATTGCGCCGGCCGCGCGTGGCCAGCACCCGGCCGGCGCCGATCCAGACGATCGATCGCTCCGCGCCACTGACGGTCAGCACCTTGTCACCGACGGCAAGCTGTTCGACCGGAACTTCGCCATGTGGAGCAGCGATGCGGGTGCCCGCGACAAAACACAGCGTGACGATGGTATCGGTCGTGCCTGGTGTGGCGACAAAACTATCGGACGCGTAGCTGCCCTCGACCGCCATCGACAGCGGCGTGAAGCCGGCGCCCGACAAGGTCAGCGTTCCGGCCGCCCCCGACGTGCCCTGAGTGAACACCGCGTCGGTAAACAGCGAGCCCTCGACGTCGATCGTGTTGCCACCGCCGAACCCGACGATGGTGCCGAGGTTGGCGCCCGGGACATCGAGGACGAGGTCGCCGACCTGCGCGCCGATGGACGGGCTGAATGCAATATCGACACCGGCGTCAATTCCGCCATTCACCTCGAGGGTCATCAGCGGCTCGATCGTACCGGTGCCGTGGACGTTGCCGTCGATCAGCAGCGCGCCAGGCGCTGACCCCGTGGCCTGCACGACGCCACCGTCGCCCACCACCACGTTGCCTTCAATTGCGCCTAGCGCGGTCAGGCTGGTACCAGCGATGCTGACCGCACCAATCGAGCCGGCGGCAGCACCAACCTGCACCTCGCCGCCACCGGTGACATCGATGGTGCCGAAGGCGAGCGTGAGAATGGGCGCTAAAACAGTGCCGGGAGTGGCGGCAGCTCCGGTTACATTCAGCAGACCATTCGGTCCGACGAGGACGTTGGTGAAGACAACCTCCGAACCCGACCCGATATTGGCGACACCGTTGCCAGCCGGCCCGATCGTCAGGTTGCTGCCGGCCCAGATCGCATTGTTGAGGTCCACCTCGCCGGTCGAGCCGTCGTTCTCGCCCAGAATGGCGGTGGAGCTGTAGAAGGCGCTGGTGTCGGAAACATCGACCGTGCCGTCGCCATCCTCACCGACGACCAGCACGCCGTCGGTGGTGCCTGGCGCGGACTGTGCCACCAGGAAGCCAAAGGCTGCGTCGACCGTGACCTCACCGTGCGCGTCCGCATCGGCACCGACGATCATGCCGAGGTCGTCGAAACCGGCGTCGGCCTGGACTTCCAGCGAACCGTTGCCGGTCAGCCCGATGATATCCAGGGAGCCGCTATTCGCCATCGTCCCGCTGCTGGCGATGATGAGTTCGGCATCCTCATCGATCAGCATCCCACCCTGGCTATCGTTGCCGGCGCCGAAGTGCCCCGAGCTGAAGGTGACGGTTGACCCATTGACGATCTGAACTTCTTCGGCGCTGCCGGGGTGGCTGGCGGTGATGTCGATGGCCCCACCGAGGTCGATAACCGCGAGATCGCCGGCACCCGACGGGTATCTTGGGTCCGCGCTGGGGTCGCTGATGTTGTCCCAGTTGGTCTTGTTAGGCCCGGGTGGATTGGGCACCTCGGCAACCCAGTCCGAACCGAGTTTGCCGTTCCAGCGAAACGTGTTGGTGATGGTCATCGAGGTTAGCTCCCGGCTCGGCTTGGCTGCATAAGCGTACCGATCTTCCGCCTCGTCGTCCCCGTTTGGCAACGGCCGTGGGGTAGTGCTACCCATCGGTAGCACCAGTGATTGGAACGTGAATGCCAGACGCAGGAGTGGCGCCGGCCGGGGCGGTCGCGCGCAAATTGGCCTCGATCGAGGCGGTGGAACACGGGCTCGCCTCGGTCGGCTATATTCCGAACCGGCAGATCTCCACCGCCGTCTATCTCGCCCAGCATCTGCAGAAGCCGATCCTGGTCGAAGGGCCGGCGGGCGTCGGCAAGACCGAGCTGGCGAAGTCGGTGGCGGCGTTCCTCGACCTCACGCTGATCCGCATGCAGTGCTACGAGGGGCTGGACGAGGCGAAGGCGCTGTATGAGTGGAAGTACGGCAAGCAGCTGCTCTATACCCAGATCCTGAAGGACAAGATCGGCGACGTGATCGGCGCGACCGACACGCTGCCTGCGGCGCTCGACAAGCTGCATGCGTTCGGCGACATCTTCTTCTCGCACCAGTTCCTGGAGCCACGCCCGCTGTTGCGCGCGCTGCAGCAGCCCGGCGGCGCGGTGCTGCTGATCGACGAGATCGACAAGTCGGACCAGGAGTTCGAGGCGTTCCTGCTGGAGATCCTGTCGGACTATCAGGTGACGATTCCGGAGATCGGCAGCGTGCATGCGGTGGAGACCCCGATCGTGCTGCTGACCTCGAACAGTACGCGCGATCTGGGGGATGCGCTGAAGCGGCGCTGCCTGCATCTGCATATCGGGTTTCCCGATGCGAAGCTGGAGGGGAGGATCATCGAATCCCGTGTGCCGGGAATTGAGAAAAACCTGCGACGCGAACTGGTGGCGTTCGTACAGCAGTTGCGCACGTTGGACCTGAAGAAGGTGCCCTCGGTCAGCGAGACGATCGACTGGGCGCGCGTGCTGGTGCTGCTGCACGCGGCGGCGCTGGACACCGAGATGGTGCAGGACACGCTGAATGTGCTGTTGAAGTTCGAGGCGGACATCGAGGTGGCGAACAAGCAGATCGCCACGTTGACGCAGAAGGCACGCCAGGAGGCGGGGCTGCCGGTATGAGTCTGGACAGCCGCCCCCTGCCCCCAACTCCCTCCCGCAAGGGGAGGGGGAGTTCGGGCCCAGCACTCCCCCTCCCCTTGCGGGAGGGGGATGGGAGGAGGGGGCCGGGCCTCGCCTCCGAACCGCTGCGCCAATTCCTCCAGGCCGCCCGCAGCGCCGGCATCCGCGTCTCCGCCGCGGAAGGTATCGATGCAGCCCGCACGGTCCAGGTGGTAGGGCTCTCGGACCGCATGGTGCTGAAGGACTCGCTGTCGCTGGTGCTGGCGAAGACCCCGGACGAGAAGAACCTGTTCGACGAATGCTTTGACCTCTACTTCCGCCGCGACAGCCTGGCGCAGGACGACGAGGCCGACACCGACCTCCAGACCCCGATCGCGCAAGGCGGCTTCGGTGGCGAAGGCATGGGCGGCGGCAGTGGCCGTTCGCTGTCGCAGCTGCTGCTGGACGACGACCGCGCCGCACTCGCCACCGCGATGGAAGAGGCGGCACGCGAGTCCGGCATCCAGAACATCCGCTTCTTCACCCAGAAGAACCTCTACGCCCGCCGCATTCTCGACCGCATGGGCCTGCGCCAGGTCGAGCGCGACATGGAGGCGCTGCGCAAAGACGACCAGCAGGCCACCGCCGATAGGCTGGAGAACCGCATCGAGGCGCTGCGCGACCAGGCGCGCGACCTGGTCGAACGCAACCTGCTGCTGTTCGCCCGCGGCGAGACCGAAAAGTTTCGCGAGGAACTACTGAAGTCCGCGCGCCTGTCGAACCTCGAGCGCCGCGACCTGGAACGGATGCGCGTGTTGGTACGCGCGATGGCGAAACGGTTGGCCGCACGCTACGCCAAGACACGGCGCCGCCACCTGCGCGGCCATCTCGACGCGCGGCGGACACTGCGGCGCAACATGGGCTGGGGCGGGATTCCGTTCGTCACCGTCTGGAAGCAGAAGCGGATCGAGAAGCCGCGCGTGATGGTGCTGTGCGACGTGTCCGGCTCGGTCGCGGCGATGGCGCAGTTCCTGCTGATGTTCCTCTACGCGCTGAACGAGGCGCTGAAGGACATCCGCTCGTTCGCCTTCGCCGGCAGCCTGATCGAGGTCAGCGACATCCTGGAGAAGGAGCCGATCGAGGCCGCGATCGCGAAGATCATGCAGGCGATCGGCTTCGGCTCATCGAACTACGGCAACTCGCTCGCCGATTTCGAGGATGGCTGGATGCGCAACGTATCCAACAAGACCACCATAATCATCCTGGGTGATGCGCGGGGCAACCGCACCGATCCGCGCACCGAGATCATGCAGCGCCTGTCACAGCGGGCGAAGCGGATCATCTGGCTCAATCCGGAGTTCCGCTCCGCCTGGGGCACCGGCGATTCCGATATGTTCCGCTACCGGCCCTACTGCAACGTGGTCACGGTGTGCAACACGCTGCGGCACCTGGAGCGGGTGGTGAGCGATCTGCTGAAGGACGCCGCCTAGCAAGCGGCCGCGATCGTCTCGCACAGCTCATCGACCATGCGTCCGATCAGCGCCTCATCCTCGCCTTCCGCCATCACCCGGATCAGCGGCTCGGTGCCGCTTTCGCGGATCAGCAGACGGCCGGAGCCGTTCAGCTCCGCTTCCGCCGCAGCGATGGCGTGCTGGATGCGCCGGTCGCGCAATGGCGAGACGCCGGCGAACGGTACGTTCTTCAGCAATTGCGGCATTGGCGTGAACACGCGGCAGACCTCGCGCGCCGAACGCCGCTGTTCGACGATCACGGCAAGCACCTGGAGCGCGGCCAGCAGCCCGTCGCCGGTGGTGGCGAAATCCGACAGGATTAGGTGCCCCGACTGCTCGCCGCCCAGGTTCATCCCGAGTTCCCGCATCCGGGCGGCGACATAGCGGTCGCCAACCTGGGTGCGGTGCATGGCAAGCCCCTGGTCGGTGAGGAAGCGTTCAAGCCCGAGATTTGACATCACCGTGGCGACGATCCCGCCGCCGCGCAGCCGGCCGCCGGCGGCCCAGGACTGCGCGATCAGGGCAAGGATCTGGTCGCCGTCGATCAGGTCGCCATTTTCGTCAGCCATCAACAGCCGGTCGGCGTCACCGTCCAGCGCGATGCCGAGATGCGCGCCATGTTCGATCACCTTGGCGCAGAGATGCTCCGGCACGGTCGAGCCGCAGCCGCGGTTTATATTGAAGCCGTCGGGCGACACGCCGACGGGGACAACCGTGGCGCCGAGTTCCCACAGCACGGTCGGTGCCACGCGATATGCCGCGCCGTGCGCGCAATCGACCACGATCTTCAGATCGTCCAGCCGCAGGCCGCGTGGGAAGCTGGCCTTGGCCGCCTCGATATAGCGGCCGCCGGCGTCTTCCAGGCGCGCGGCGCGGCCGAGCGACGCGGGCGCGGCAAGGCGGTTACGCATGTCGCTTGCCATCAGCGCCTCGATCTCGATCTCGGTCGCATCGTCGAGCTTGAAGCCGTCCGGGCCGAACAGCTTGATGCCGTTGTCCTCGAACGGGTTATGCGACGCCGAAATCATCACGCCGAGATCGGCGCGCAGGCTGCGGGTCAGCATGGCAATCGCCGGCGTCGGGAGTGGCCCGACCAGCGTCACGTCCATGCCGGCGCCGATGAAGCCGGCGGTGAGCGCCGGCTCCACCATGTAGCCGGACAATCGTGTGTCCTTACCGATCACCACGCGGTGGCGGTGGCTGCCGCGGGTGAATAGGAACCCGGCTGCCTGACCCAGCCGCAGCGCAGTCTCGGCGGTCATCGGATCGGTGTTCGCGGTGCCGCGAATGCCATCGGTTCCGAACAGGTGTCTCGCGCGTGTCATCGGCTGCCCGTCCTGCCTGTTTGCGGTGGGATGTAGCCTGTTCTGCGTAGGCAATGGAAGCTTTTCAGGGTACCAGCGCCTGCCAGATTCTGATTGCCTGGATGGTTTCTGGAACGTCGTGCACGCGCAGGATGCTGGCACCCCGTGTCAGAGCGAACAGGCCGGCGGCCAGGGAGCCTGGCAGGCGGTTACGTGGGTCCTGCACCCCGGAAACCGTTCCGAGGAACGATTTTCTGGATACGCCCACCAGGATGGGGCGGCCGAGCGCGCCAAGCTCAGGCAGCCGGCGCAGCAACTCCATGGACTGCTCCGCGGTCTTGGCGAAGCCGATGCCGGGATCGATCACAATCCTGTCCGGGGCTATCCCGGCGCGTTCGGCAGCTGCGATCCTTTGGCCGAGCTCGCGCATCACGTCGGCGGCAACGTCTTCGTAGCGAGCCAGGGCATACATGTCGGCCGGCGTACCACGCGTGTGCATGAGAACGACCGGACAGCCCCGCGAAGCGACCAGCGCCGCCGCCTGCGGATCGTAGGCAAGAGCATAGACGTCGTTGACAATGGTGGCCCCTGCATCGAGCGCTGCCGCCATGGTGGAGGCGTGGCGGGTATCCACGGAGACGCGCAGGCCCGCCGCCGCAAGAGCACGTATCACCGGCAGGATACGCCTCTGTTCTTCGGCCTGTGGCGTTGGCGACGACTGCGGCCGGGTACTCTCGCCGCCCACATCGACGATATCCGCGCCCGCCGCGGCCATTGCGCGGCCAGCCTCAATGGCTGCGTCGCTATCAAGGAAGGCACCGCCATCGCTGAAACTGTCGGGCGTTACGTTGAGAACACCCATGACTCGCGGGCGATCGAGGCGGAGGCCGGCCCAAACATCAAACGAATCCCCCCCTCCCCTAGCGGGAGGGGGAGTCGGAGCAGTCATCAACCTGGCTGCGGCGCGGGGCCCAAACCTCCAGCCGGCGGCGTCGGGGTGGCCGGCCGCCCCGCGGTAGGCACCGAGGCACGCCGGCTCTCCGGTGCCGGTTCGTCGACCACCTTGCGGATCACCGGCTCGCCGCGCAGCACCGTGCGGATCTCGTCACCGGACAATGTCTCGTGCTCCAACAGGCCGCGCGCCAGGCGGTGCAGTTCCTCGACGTTCTCGGTGAGGATCCGCTTCGCCTTGGCATAGGCGCGGTCGATGATGTCCTTGATCTCGCCGTCGATCTCGCGCGCCGTAGCCTCCGACACGTTCTTGTTCTGTGTCACCGAGTGGCCCAGGAATACCTCCTGGCTGTTGTCGCCGTAGGCGATCATGCCGAGCTTGTCGCTCATGCCCCACTCGGTGATCATCCGCCGTGCCTGGTCGGTCGCCATCTTGATGTCGCCGGCGGCGCCATTGGACACCTTGTCCGGACCGAAGATGATCTCCTCCGCCGCGCGGCCACCCATCGCCATCGTCAGCTCGGCCAGCAGCTTGGACTTGCTCTTCGAGTATCGGTCGCCCTCGGGCAGGCTCATCACCAGCCCCAGCGCCCGGCCGCGCGGAATGATCGTTGCTTTGTGAACCGGGTCGCATTCCGGCTCGTGCATCGCGCACAGCGCGTGGCCGCCTTCGTGATAGGCGGTCATCCGCTTCTCGGCCTCGGACATCACGAGTGAGCGCCGTTCGGTGCCCATCATCACCTTGTCCTTGGCGTGCTCGAACTCGGCCATCGCCACCACCCGCTTGCCGATGCGCGCCGCCAGCAGCGCCGCCTCGTTCACCAGGTTGGCCAGGTCGGCGCCCGAGAAGCCTGGCGTGCCGCGTGCGATCACCTTCGGATCGACGTCGGATGCCAGCGGCACCTTGCGCATGTGCACCCGGAGGATCTTCTCGCGCCCGTTCACGTCCGGATTGGGAACCACGACCTGCCGATCGAACCGGCCCGGCCGCAGTAGCGCGGGGTCCAGGACGTCCGGCCGGTTGGTGGCGGCGATCAGGATGACGCCCTCGTTGCTTTCGAAGCCGTCCATCTCGACCAGCATCTGGTTCAGCGTCTGCTCGCGTTCGTCATTGCCGCCGCCGAGACCGGCGCCTCGATGACGACCCACGGCGTCGATTTCATCGATGAAGATGATGCAGGGCGCGTTCTTCTTGCCCTGCTCGAACATGTCGCGCACCCGGGAGGCGCCGACGCCGACGAACATCTCGACAAAGTCGGACCCCGAGATGGTGAAGAACGGCACATTAGCCTCGCCGGCGATGGCGCGCGCCAGCAGCGTCTTGCCGGTGCCGGGCGGGCCGACCAGCAGCACGCCTTTGGGGATCTTGCCCCCCAACCGCTGGAATTTCTGCGGGTCCTTCAGGAACTCGACGATCTCCTGCAGCTCCCCCTTCGCCTCGTCGATGCCGGCGACATCGTCGAACGTCACCCGCCCCTGCTTCTCGGTCAGCATCCGCGCACGCGACTTGCCGAACCCCATGGCGCGGCCGCCGCCGGCCTGCATCTGCCGCATGAAGAACACCCATACGCCGATCAGCAGCAGCATCGGGAACCAGGA
>DASXNR010000289.1:0-4265 GCA_036494925.1 Acetobacteraceae bacterium | reverse complement strand
AGGCCCGTGACGATTAAGAGCACAGGCGGGCAGAACAAGCCGGTCGGCGGCGCATCAGGTGCCGGTGGCGCGCGTGGTGCAGCCAACCTGGCGACCACAGCCAAGACCACGCCCGGCAACGTCACACGGAAGTCGAAGTAGGCGTCGTGTCCGACCGTGACGTGCGCATGGCGGCCGCAGATGCAGCGCGGCTGCGCGAGGACCCCGCGCTGCAGACCATCCTGCGCGACCTGGAGGCGCATGCGGTCAGCGTGTGCGTCACCGACTTCGACCCCGCCACCCGCGAGCGTGGCCGCTATCTGGCGCTGGCAATCCGCAGTCTGCGCCAGGAAATCCAAGACCGCATCGACAACGTGCTGGTGGCGGAACACGCCCGACAACGAGCAATGGCTAGCGAGTAACGACCATGAGCGACTCAATCTCCACGCCGGCCAACACGCCGGCACCAGCGCCCGCCGTCATCCCAGGCGGGGGTGGCACTGACACCGGCACAGCGCTGCCGCCGGCACGCGAGCAACCGGGGCTCAGCATCAGCGAAGCCGGGCGGCTGCTCAACCAGCGCCGCCGCGAGCAGCAGGGCACGCCGCAGCGCGCCGAGCCGCCGCCTGCGCGCATAGAGGCTCCACGGACGCAGCAGGCGCCGCCAGCAGCGCCCACAGAGGCGCCAGCGGCCACGCCCGCAGCACCGACCGGCGATCCCGCACTCGACACCATGGCGCGCGCGCTCGGGCTGCCGGAAGGCGTCGCGCCGCCAGCAGAGTCCACGCCCGCATCCGGCCCAGCCATCGAGATCGACGGCCGACGCGTCAGCCACGACGAAGTGCGCCGCGCGATGGCCGCAGCGCAGGACTACACGCAGAAGACCCAGGCATTGGCGCGCGAGCGTCAGGCACTCCAGCAGCAGCAGGAAGCGCTCGCCACCGTGCTGCCCTACATCCAGCCCGAGCTCGCCCGCGTCCAGCAGCAACTCCAGGGTGTGGCGCGACCGGACCCCACGCTGATCGACACCAACCCGCAGGAATACCTGCGCCAGCGCGCCGCCTACGAAGCCGCGGCCGACGAGCAGGGCCGCATGGGCACGCTCACGCAGCTCCAGCAGCAGGCGATGGAGCGCGCGCTGTCGGAGCAGGTGAGCCGCAGCAACGAGGCGCTGGCCAAGGAGTTTCCCGACTGGGGCGATCCGCAGAAGCGCTCCGACTGGCAGCAGCGCATCGCGACATGGGCGATGGACCAGGCCGGCTTTCAGAAGCAGGAACTCGCGCGGCTGTCCGATCACCGGCAACTCAAGGTGATGATGAAGGCCATGATGTTCGATGCGCTGAAGGAAGGCGCCGTCACCAGGGCACCCGCCACCACGCGTCCGGCGCGCGGCTCCGCACCACCGCCAGCACCCGCCGCCGCCGTCTCCAGCGCCGAGGCTGCGTTCCAGCAGCGCCCGAATATCAGGAACGCCGCCAACCTGCTCACCGCACAGCGCGCCGCCGCACGGCGATGAGCGGCTTCTACGACGTAGCGCCCGATCCGGAGTATCTGCGCACCGACAAGTGGCATGAGCGCCGCAACCTGAGTTTGGACATGGAGCAGCAGATCATCATGCGGGCGCGCGAGGCGTGGCGCGACTATCTGGCCAGCGGGCGGGTGAGCGGCACGCAGGTGGCGCAGCTGGCCGACCACGAGGCCGCCTGCACGATCACCTGGATGCGCCGTTGACGCGACTTCGGAGCAGGTTGTAGAGCCACAACCGACGCGCGGCGGAGTGCGTCGCATTGCCCTCCCGCAGGGGCACCTCCCGGTTCATGTCCCGCCGCGCGCCTCGTGCCGTCGCTGGCCTGATGTCGCCGGTCATCAGACGCCTCGGAGTGGCCAACGCCATGTCCCGAGTGACGGGCTGAACAGACCGACAGTCACGACCATTGCGAAACCAACTGGTTTCACCGCGCTGAAGCGCACCGCGCTCGCGCATGCAATGGAGTGGCTCAATGGCTCTCGCAGCGATGGGGAGTGCCCCCGCAGGAACCTACATCGAAACCGGCGCCGTCGGAGTACGGGAAGATCTCGCCAACATCATTTACCGTATCGATCCGGATGAGACACCATTAGTTTCTGCGTGCTCTCGTGTCGGAAGTTCGCAGACCCTGACTGAATGGTTGGTGCAAACCCTCAATCCGGCATACGACAACTTCCAGCCCGAAGGCTTCACCGCCGTCATGCAGGCCGTCCTGAAACCGGTCAGATTAAATAATGTCTGCCAGATCATCGCCCACACCGTCGGCGTGTCCAACACCCTGCGTGTCGTGGACGTTGCGGGTGGGGAAGATGAATACAACCGCCAGATGATCCTGCGCGGCATGGAGTGCAAACGCGACCTCGAACTCGCCATCACCTCGCCACTCGTTCGCACCACCACCGACCCGAGGCATATGTCCGGACTGCCGTGCTACTGCGCCAACGGCACGCTCGGCGCCGGCGGCACCATGCCGGTCGGCGACGGCTCCAACGCCGGCACCCTCGGCACCGCATACGACCTCACCCTGATCGCCTTCCAGACCGCCATGCAGCAAGCCTGGCAGGCCGGCGGTAAGCCCGATCTCGCCATCATGTCCGGCTCGGTGAAGCTCTACTTTGCCACGCTGTCGCAGGGCGGCACCGGCAACCCGATCGTGGCGCAGAACATCGTCACGGCATCACCGCGCGACACCATGACGATCCAGGGCGCGGTCGACGTGTTCAGGACGGACTTCGGGACGGTTCAGTTGGCACCCGACCGGTTCTGTCCACCGCATCAGATCCTGCTGGTCACCACCGACTACATCGAGCTCGCACCACTACCTGAGCGCGATATGATACAGCAAGATTACGCACAAACCGGCGATAATAGCCAGGGCGGTGTCGTGTTCGAGGGATGCGTTCGCCCGACCGCGCCGCTGTCGCATGCCTACATCGGCGCACTCAACCAGTGACCGATACGCCGCTATACGAGCGCTGGGATCCCGAGACGCAGCGCTCGACCGAGGTGTTCACCGATGGCGAGACCGGCCTGCCGGTGTTCGTCAAATCGCAGAACACCAAGCCGATCGTGGAGAGCGCCAAGGCAATCGCCGGCAGCTTCGATCCGCACATACGCCGAGACATCACGCACGTCGCCCGCATCCCGATGGTCGTCTACCAGCGGCTCCAGATGCTCGGCATCACAAAAGATCCCGTCGCGTTCAACAAGTGGCTCGATAGCCGGGAATGCCGGTTGTTTCGCTGCGATGATGGAAGGAAACTATGATGGCCCAAGGCACACACCCGGCCGGCACGCCGCCGCTCGCCCAGATGAAGCCGACACCCGGCGTCACGCCCGAGCACGAGGTGGAGAGCTTCACCCAGCCGGTGCTGTTCGATGACATCGATCCAGTGCGGCTGGTCCGGCTCTACGGCCAGATGCAGGAGCCGGGCGCGATGGCAGCGCTGCGCGCCGAGGCCATGAAGGCGGGGCAGGCGGCATACGCTGCGGCACCCGATGTGGTCGCCTCGCAGCAGGTGCCGGTAAGCGGCCAGGAGGGCCAGGAGCCGCCGCCTGCGCAGTCACCCGGCGTGGCGCCACCGCCGCGGCCAGCGGTGCCTCCACCGGCCGCCGTCGGTGCCGTGTGGGTTCCGCAGCAGGGGCAGCCACAGCCGCCGCCAGCACCGCCCGGCACCCAGTGGACGCCCGAGCAGGTGGCAGCGTGGCAGCGCCAGCAGGCAACCCGGCCGCCGGGCGCGTAGCCAGCCGTGGCGAGCCTGCAGCAGCTTCAGGACGACGTGCTCTCGTGGCTCAATCGTCGCGATTGCATCGGCCTGCTGCCCGGCTGGACGCTCGCCGTTGAAACGGAGATCGCCGAGACCCTGCGGGCACGCTGTCAGATGGTCTCGGCGATCCAGGCGATTGACGCGACCTACATCGCGCTGCCGTCAGACTTTGCGACGATGGCCGCGATCCGTGACAACACCAGCGGCGCCAACCTCGAACTCAAGGACGAATGGTCACCCAAGGGCGGCGGCTGGCAGGCGCCGTATGCGGTCTATAGCGGCACTTACCCCAGCGTCTACTGGCAGATCAATCCGGCCTCGCCGTGCTACGCCTATCGCCTGGTCGCTGACTGCATCGAGTTCCTGCCGCATCCAAATATTCCTGATCCGCCTGATCCAGCGCACGTGTTTCAGACGGTGCTGATGTCATACTACCAGAAGCCGAAGCCGCTGCTGTTGCCGGCCGACACCAATCCCATCCTGGAGAACCT
>DASXNR010000288.1:0-13816 GCA_036494925.1 Acetobacteraceae bacterium | reverse complement strand
GTGTGCGTGCCGCCCAGATGTGCAGCAGGTGGGTCTTGCCGCGCCCCGCCTCACCCCACAGCGCCAGCCGCTGGTTCGGCCAGTCGCCGGTGCGGCGCAGCCAGAGGCATCCGCCCGCGTTCGACTCCGCCTCGCGGAAGTCCGTTTCGGCGTAGCGTGGGCCTGGGAAGATCGGCAGCGGCAGTTGACCGGTAGGGTGCACCTGAACACTGCGGGCCTGGATGACGCGGTTCGTCAAGGTGCAATGCCGAGGTCCGGAGAGCAACCGACAGTTGTTATCCGTGAGCGGCTTCCTGCCGATGACCCTGGAGATTATCGTGTGGTCGGTGCCGCTACCGACAGCGGTGTCGGATTCCTTTACGAACCATCAATGCCCTTGGCAGCAGGCCAAAAACGGTAAGCCTCTGACAAATATGGACTCTCGTTGGGAGCCACGCGGGACAGTGGAGATTCCGGAGTCGGAATTCTTTACACTTCTCCGTTGAGGGCTGCACACCGTTGCATGTGCCGACGCAATACGTTCGGCGTTTCAGGCAGTTAGGGTCGGTCGCTTCGATTTTGATTGTGTGGCCCAGAAGTTGCGAGTATTAATTCAGCCGTCAGCCTCGGATTAAGCACAGCATTGGGACTTCGCCCGACGTGGCCATTTTAAAATCACCGGCAGAGCGGGGCGGCGGACAGTCATTGCGACTGGCGTGCCTGACTCTCGTGACGGCTGCGTTCCTGGCGTGTGGCGGCGCGGCGCACGCGACCCTCACCTTTGCCCTCGACAGCATCAGCGGCTGTGGCGGGAACAATTGCGGATCGGATCCGTGGGGGACCGTCAAGGTCACTCAGGACGTCAGCAGCAGCCAAATCATCGATTTCACAGTGTTGCTCAACGCGCCGTTCGAATTCTGGAGCTCTGGGCTTGCAGGCTCGCCGGTGTTCGCGGTTGACATCAATGTTTCCGGTGTCACCTTCGGCAACTTCAAGGATAACGGCACCGCGATAACCCTGACGTCGGCTGGCAGCCATAACGTCACTGGCCAT
Source organism: Acetobacteraceae bacterium (assembly GCA_036494925.1). Lineage (GTDB taxonomy): Bacteria > Pseudomonadota > Alphaproteobacteria > Acetobacterales > Acetobacteraceae > JAMXLO01. The sequence continues at coordinate 12,784 of DASXNR010000288.1, read as the reverse complement.
GGCACGCTCCCGTACACCCTCACGACGACAGCAAGCTCATTCTCCGGCCCGCTGACGTTCACTGCGTCGGTTGCGACCGGCATGCTGGCGCCCACCAATATCGTGTCCAACGGCACGACCTACGTGACCGCCGCCATAGTGAACACCTTGCACACAATGAAGAATGGCAACGTTGCCGCCACTCACGCGGCGGTGCCGGAGCCTGCGGCATTCGGGTTGTTCGCGGTTGCACTCGCGGGTCTGGGTGTTGTACGCAGCCTGCGGGGGCCGCAGCGTCGATAACGTCGGCGGCCCGTACGGCATGCGGGATTCCGGATCCCGGCAAACAAGGCAAAGCCCGTGAGTTCGAACTTTCCGCTGCGTCCGGTTATCGCCGGCTCACTGCTGGCCGTGGCGGCTGCGGTGACGGCGCCCGCCATCGGCGGACAGCCGGATGCCGTCCCACCGCCTCCTGGGATCATCCGTGGCAACGTCGATCCCCCACCCGGCAGTGCTATGCCCGGTGACGGCGCACCCGGTTCGGGAACCAGCCTGTCGGGAAGCGGGGCAATGCCCGGTGCCGGGTCCGACATCGACAACCCCCTGTCGCGCTACCATCTTTATCAGCCCGGCGATGCCTTGCGCGATGCCAAGGACCAGATCGTCGCCACCGTCGAGGGCCGGAATATCTATCTGTCCTCGGTGGGTGACGTCTTCAGGGAACTCCCGGAAGCACAGCAGAAGCAGCCGTTCGATCTGTTGTATCCGACCCTCCTGGAGGGGCTGGTCAACCTGTCGGCGCTCGTGGTTGAGGCGCAGGGGCAGCACCTGGATGACGATCCGGGCACGCGTCGCCGCATGGTCAGGGCCATGGAGCAGGTACTGGTGAACGAGCTGCTGGGCAAAGCCATCGCGGCAAAGGTCACCGACCAGGCGGTTCGCGCTCGCTATGAACAGCGCTACGCGGGACAGACCGGGGTGGACGAGGCTCACCTGAGCCTCATCGCGGCCAAGACAGTGGAGGAGGCGCGGCAGGTCGTCGCCGAGCTCGCCAAGGGGGCTGATTTCGCCACACTGGCGAAGCAGCGGAGCATCGATCCCAGCGGAGTCAACGGCGGGGATATCGGCTTTGTGCAACCCAGGCAGCTGCCGTTCCCGGTCGCCGCCGCGGTCTCCAGACTTGCCGTTGGCGAAGTGACACCTGAACCGGTTGCGAACAACGATGCGTGGGACATTTTCCGGCTCGAGGCGCGTCGAACGGCGCCGGTCCCTACGTTCGAGCAGGCCCAGGCCGCGCTGCGGCAGGAGCTCGCGCAGGACGTGATCAGGGATGAGGCCATGGAGGCACGTTCCCGGGTGCAGATCCGGGCCTACAACATCGACCACACACCATTCACGCCACCCGAGCAGAGCCTGCTCGATAGTCCGTTCAACTTCTCGGTGAAGGCAAAGTCCGCGAAGTAGGCCGGGCAGCGGCTCACAGGTCTCGCGACAGCAGCCGATCGAGGCTCCAGCAGCCGCCTCCTGCGACGGCGAAATACAGGAAGATGAAGCAGTAGAGCACCGCGGCCTCGCCACGGTTCAACAGCGGAAAGAACCCGTGTGGCGCGTGCGAAAGGAAATACGCGAAGGCCATCTCGCCGGAGACGATGAACGCGGCGATCCGGGTGAACAGGCCGACCGCCACCAGCGCCCCGCCGACCAGCTCGATCAGCCCGGAGAACCAGATCAGTCCGAACATCGCCGGTGCCGCCGTGCCCGGGGGAAAGCCCAGCATCTTGGAGGTGCCATGCTCCAGAAACAGCAGACCCACCATGATCCGCACGATGCTGAGAATGCGCGGTTCCCATTCCGTCCTCATGGTCGCGACGCCTGACATGAAACCTCCTCTGCCGAGATGGGAAATCTGCTTCGTCGATTGAAAGACGCCAAGCGGGCGCCAACAATCCGCTACCGTTTGGTGGGCGGGTCCAGATAAAGCGGGCTGGCCAGGTAGCGGCGCAGCCAGAAACGGCACAGCACGCCGATCGTGGCGGCCACCGGGACCGCCAGCATAACGCCGACGAAGCCGAACGCGGCCGCGCCGGCGAACAGGGCGAAGATCACCCACACCGCAGGCAGCTCCACCCGGTCACCGAGGAAGCGCGGATAGATCACATAGCCTTCCAGGATCTGGCCCACCACCAGCACGCCTCCCACCCCGATCACGCCGCGCCAGAGCGGGAACTGCGCCATCGCCAGACCCAGCGCCGTGATGCCGCCGGTGATCGAACCGACATAGGGGATGAACGACAGCAGCCCCGCCGCCATGCCGACGATCAGCCCGAGGTCCAGGCCGGCCACGGTCAGCGCCAGTGCGTAGTAGACCGCCAGGATGATGCAGCACAGCGCCTGGCCGCGCACCCATGCCGACAGGATGCGGTCGACCTCGCGGGCCTGGGCCCGGATCACATCGGCGTAGCGGTGCGGCAGCCACGAATCGACCATGGCGATCACGCGCTGCCAGTCGCGCAGCAGATAGAACCCAACCACCGGGGTCACCACGGCAAGCGTCAGCACGTTGAAGATCGCGAAGCCGGCGCCGGTCACGCTGGTCAGCGAGGAGGCGATGAAGGTCAGCATGCTGCCGGCCTGACTGCTGACCAGGTCCCGCAGCTTGTCGTTCACCACGTCGGAGCCGAAGTTCTGCTGCAGGTCGGTGAGGACCTCGCTCGCCCAACGCTGCAGCAATTGCACGTATTGCGGGATGCGCCCCAACAGCAGGCCGATCTGCTGCAGGATCAGCGGATAGAGCAGCAGGGCGAACAGCAGCACGCCGGCGAGCAGCGCCAGGATCATCAGCAGCGCCGCCAGGCCGCGTCCGACACCGAGGCGGGTCAGCCGCGTGGTGGGCGGGTCGAGCACATAGGCGATGCCGGCGGCGGCGACGAACGGCGCCAGCACCGAGGCGAACAGCTGCAGCGCTAGCCACGCCACCACCAGCAATCCCACCACCAGCGCAACCCGCTGGCCGCGGGTCGCCTGGCCGGGCACCGGTCGCGCCTCGGCAAACCAGGTCCGTGGCTCCGGCGGCGGGCGCTCGTCGTCGGCATCGGTCATCGGCGGCGGGCCGTGATCCAGACATAGGCTCCGCCGGAGCCAAGCGTTGAGGCGGCGACCAGCCAGACCAGCGCGGTCAGCACGACCGGGGCGTCGAGCTCGAAACCGGACAGCAGCAGCGCCACCGCGACCAGCACGATCTGCAATGCCGTGTTAAGCTTGGAGACGTAGAGCGGGCGGATCAGCACGGTTTGACCGAGCAGGGAGAGCACCGCGATACCGCCCACGATGACCGCGTCACGGAACACCACCAGAATGGCCAGCCAGTCCGGCAGCACCGCTACCGCCGCCAACGTCACATACATCGATACCAGCAGCGCCTTGTCGGCGACCGGATCGAGCAGCGCTCCGACGGAGTTGCCGCCGCCGTTGCGCCGCGCCAGCCAGCCGTCGACCGCGTCGGAGAGCCCGGCCGCGAGGAACAGGAAGAACGCGGCCTCGAACCGGCGTTCCATCACCAGCCAGACCGCCAGCGGCACGACGCACAGCCGGCCGAACGTGATCACGTTGGGCAGCGTCAGCAGTACCGTCGATGTGCTTCGGCCGACTTGCGATCCGTCAGGCATCCGCCGGCAATCCCCCACTTGCGCGCCGCCACGTTGCGCCGGACCGCAGGCTCATGGTTGTGTCCGTCATCGTCCGGTTCGGCGGACCAAGGCAGTAGCTTATCGGGGGCCGGCATGACCAGTGGTGATCGCGAACCGGAACCATCGGCCGGCAATGGCCTGACCTATCGCGCGGCCGGCGTCGACATCGCAGCGGCCGATGCGTTGGTGGAGACGATCAAGCCGCTCGCCCGCGCGACGAATCGGCGCGGCGTGATGGGCGGTCTGGGCGGCTTCGGCGCGTTGTTCGATCTCAAGGCGGCCGGATTCGTCGATCCCGTGCTGGTGTCCGGCACCGACGGCGTGGGCACCAAGCTCAAGGTCGCGATCGAGACCGGCATCCACGATACGGTCGGCATCGATCTGGTGGCGATGTGCGTCAACGACATCGTGGTGCAGGGCGCCGAACCGCTGTTTTTCCTCGACTACTTCGCCACCGGCAGGCTGGACCCGCGGCAGGCGCGCGAGGTGATCGCCGGCATCGCCTCGGGCTGCAACGAGGCCGGCTGCGCCCTGGTCGGCGGTGAGACGGCCGAGATGCCCGGGCTGTACCGCGAGGGCGACTACGATCTCGCCGGCTTCGCGGTCGGCGCGGCGGAGCGCGGACATCTGCTGCCGCGCGGCGTGGTGCCGGGCGATACTGTGCTGGGACTGGCAAGTTCGGGCGTGCATTCCAATGCGTTCTCGCTGGTGCGTCGCGTGGTGGAGTTGAGCCGCCTGCCGTGGACCGCGCCCGCACCGTTCGACCCGGAGGTGACCCTCGGACAGGCGCTGATGACGCCGACGCGCATCTACGTGCCGGCATTGCTGGCGCTGCATCGGGCGGGGCTGCTGAAGGCGGCGGCTCACGTCACCGGCGGCGGGCTGCCCGGCAACCTGCCACGGGTGCTGCCGGACGATACGCTGGCCGTGCTGGAACCCTATTGGTCGGCCCCGCCAGTGTTCGCCTGGCTGGCGCGCACCGGCGGGATCGCGCCGGCGGAAATGCTGCGGGTGTTCAACTGCGGGATCGGCATGGCGGTGGTGGTGGCCGATCCGGACGCCGCGACGGAACTACTGCGCGACCAGGGCGAGAGCGTCGGACGGATCGGCCGCATCGATGCCGGCAGCGGCCCGCCCGAGGTGCGCATCGACCTGCCGCCCGGCTGGCCGGGGTGATAGCCGGCACAAGGACGCGCACTGCGATCCTGATCAGCGGCCGCGGCTCCAACATGGCCGCGCTGATCGCGGCGGCAAACGACCCGACGTATCCGGCGGATATCGTCCTGGTAGTTTCGAACCGGCCCGATGCCGCAGGTCTGGCCCTGGCGCGGGACGCAGGGATTGCGGCGGTGGCGATCGACCATCGGCGGTTCCAAGGCGATCGGGCCGCGCACGAGGCGGCGATCGACGTGGCACTGCGGCAGGCCAGCGTCGAGATTGTCTGCCTCGCCGGCTACATGCGGCTGCTGACGCCGTTCCTGGTGGATGCATGGCGGGGGCGGATGCTGAACATCCATCCGAGCCTGCTGCCGGCGTTCCCTGGACTGGACACGCACGCGCGCGCGCTGGCCGCGGGGGTGAAGCTGCACGGCTGCACCGTGCATCTGGTGACGCAGACCATGGACGATGGGCCGATCCTGGCACAGGCGGCGGTGCCGGTGCTGCCGGACGACACGGCAGAGACGCTGGCTGACCGAGTGCTGGTGCAAGAGCACCGGATCTATCCGCTGGCGCTGCGGTGCTTTGCAGCGCGCACCGACGGCGCGTCGCCATCCGGGAATGCGGCGCTGATCAACCCCGTGGCCGCATGACGGGGTTTACATGCCGCGGACTGAAGCTGGCGAACCGGGCGGATATATCATGTGGACCTCGACCGCGGAGATGCGCCGTGACCGCAGAGGTGTCCGCCATCAGTGGCGGAGGGCCGGCAACCGAACCCTCGCGTCGTGACTTCCTCAAGCTGGTCACGATGTCCACCGCCGCGATCGGCGGCGCCGCGGTCGTATGGGCATTCATCGACTCGATGAATCCGGCCGCGGACGTGATCGCGGCAGGCGCACCGATCGATGTCGATCTGAGCAAGCTGACCCCCGGTCAGCAGATCGTCATTCTGTGGCGTGGCAGTCCGATCCTGGTGGTCAATCGAACGCCGGATGCGCTGCGAACCCTGCAACAGCCGAGCCTCATCGCGCGCCTGAGCGATCCGAACTCAACCGTGATGCAGCAACCCGGCTATGCCGAAAACTGGCACCGGTCGATCAAGCCGGAATTCGCGGTGTTGGTCGGCGTCTGCACGCATTTGGGTTGCCTGCCGTCCTACTTTCCCAATCCAAGCGCCACGGATCCGGTCGCGAATTGGCCCGGCGGATATTTCTGCCCATGCCACGGCTCGAAATACGATCTGGCAGGTCGCGTCTATACGGGTGTGCCGGCGCCCTACAATCTGCCGGTGCCGCCCTATCACTATCCCAGCGAGCACGTGCTGCGGATCGGCGAAAATCCAAGCGGGGCCACTTTTGCTCTCGGCTCGGTGGTGCAGATGTAGCGGTCGCCGAGATGAACAAAGTCTAAGCCGAGCTGGGCTGGGATCGTACCGCCGCCAACCTATGTCAGGTTTGCAAGACGATGCCCTCGTTGGGCGGCGACGCGGAACGCACGTTCGTGCCCATGCGATGGATGGCGCGAAGGATAATGCAGATGCTCATCTCCGATGTGTTGAGAACCAAGGGTCACAACGTCGTGATGGTGCGGCCGACCGACACCGTGGCGGCTGCAGTGGGAAAACTCGCCGAGCACCGCATCGGTGCGGTCCTCGTCGAGGACCAATGGATGAAGCCGGTCGGCATCTTCTCCGAGCGCGACTTCGTCGATGCGGTCGCGCGGGACGGCGCTGCCGTGCTGGGCTTGCCGGTGAGCCAGATCATGTCGTCGCCGATCATCAGTTGCCGTTCGTCCGAACGGATCGACGCGGTGCTTGCGACGATGACGCTGGCGAAGGTCAGACACGTACCCGTGATCGATCTCGGCGATCTTAAAGGCATCGTCAGCATCGGCGACCTGGTGAAGCATCGGCTCGACGAGAAGGAGCTGGAAGCCTCTGTGCTGCTGGAGCTGTCCCGCATGCATGCCTGATCGCTCGCGAGGTACGTGCGTCCAGCGGAGGTTGTGGATTCCGGCAGCGAGTGTAAACAGCGGCTGACGCTCAATTCAGCGGATTAGCCGATGGCCAACGATATTCCGCAGCCCGGACAGCTCGATCATCTGGACAGTGCGGGCTCGACGGCAATCGAACACACCCGCCCGATGCCGTTGCTGTACCTGTGCCTGCTCGCGTTGACGGTGGGCATCGTTACCGGCCTCGGTGCGGTGGTGTTCCGCGGGCTGATCGGCCTGGTGCACAATGTGATGTTTCTGGGCCGGCTCTCGTTCGATTACGATTCCAGCATATTCACGGCGCCCCCGCCGTGGGGTGCGTTCGTCATCCTGGTTCCGGTACTCGGTGCCATCGCCGTGACCTATATCGTGTCGAACTTCGCACCCGAAGCGAAGGGCCACGGCGTTCCGGAAGTAATGGACGCGATCTACTACAACCGAGGCGTGATCAGACCTGTCGTAGCCGTGGCGAAGTCGCTCGCGTCCGCGGTGGCGATCGGCACCGGCGCGGCGGTAGGACGCGAAGGACCGATCATCCAGATCGGAGCGGCGCTCGGCTCGACCTTCGGGCAGCTGATACGCATGTCGATGGGCCAGCGTATCATCCTGGTCGCGGCGGGCGCCGGCGCCGGCATCGCCGCGACGTTCAACACGCCGATCGGCGGCGTGCTGTTTGCCACCGAACTGATGATGCCGGAGATCAGCGTCAACACGTTTCTTCCGGTGGCGATCGCGACCGGTACCGCAACCTTCATCGGCCGCCTGTTCTTCGGTGCCAGACCCGCGTTCGATGTTCCCGCCAGCCTCGCGCCGCTGCCTGCCGAACCGAAGAGCGCGCTGATCCTGTTGCTGTATGTGGTGCTGGGTGCCGTGATCGGCGTGGCCGCGGCCTTGTTCGTCAGAGGCCTGCACTGGGTGGAGGACCTGTTCGACCGGATACCCGGCCGTTACCTGCGCCACGCACTCGGCATGCTGCTGGTCGGAATACTGATCTACGCCTTGATGCACTGGGGCGGTCATTACTACGTCGAAGGCGTCGGCTACGCCACGATTCAGGCGACGCTGGCCAGCCAGCTCGACGGGGCGTGGTTTCTGCTGCTGCTGTACCTCTGCAAGCTGTTGGCGACCTCCGTAAGCCTCGGTTCCGGCTCATCGGGCGGCATCTTCTCGCCGTCGCTGTTCATGGGCGCGACACTGGGCGGCGCCTTCGCCGGCCTGGCCAACACGCTGTTTCCCGGTCTGGGCATCAGTGTGCCCGCGTTTGCCATGGTCGGCATGGGCACCATGGTCGGCAGCGGCACCGGCGCCGCAATGACCGCGGTCGCCATGGTGTTCGAGATGACGCGTGACTACGACATCGTGCTGCCGATGGTGCTGGCGGTCGCCGTCGGTCTCGGCGTGCGGCGGCTGCTGTCGCGTGAGAACATCTACACCATGAAGCTGGTCCGCCGCGGCCATCCGATCCCCAAGGCGCTGCACGCGAACATGTTCCTGGTCCGCAGCGCCGCCGATGTGATGGATCGCGACTTCCTGCTGGCCGACGAGAACCAAAGCTTCGCGGAGTTCCTCCGCCTGGCAGGCGCACCGGGAGGCATGCGCCACGTCGTGGTGACGCGCGGCGACCTCATCGTGGGCGCGTTGCGGGTCAACACCAGCCTGCGCCAGACGGTGAGCGCGGCCGGTGCCAGCGTGCCGATGGGGGCATTGGCGCAACGCAATTTCACGATCGTGCGGAAGAACGCCGTGGTGTTCGACGTGATCGCCCGGCTGTGGCGACGGCGCGCGGTGATGGGCGTGGTGTTCGACGGCGCGGGACGGCCGCGGCGCGACAATGTGGTCGGCGTCGTCACCAAGGAGCACATCGCCGACGAGGTGGCGAGCAGCGTGCGCATGTATCCCCGCTGAGCGGCGTCGGGAGGCTACGCCGCGCGGAACCGCGCGCCGAACTGGCCCATTTCCTCCGACAGCGCGTCTGCCTGCCCGGCGACCTGCGATGCCGCCGCGAGCACCTGCTCGGCCGACGCGCCGGCGGTCGCTGCCGTGCGGCTGACCTGGTCGATGCTGGCACTGACCTCGCTGGTGCCGGACGCGGCCTGCTGCACGTTGCGTGCGATCTCGACGGTGGCGGCGCTCTGCTCCTCCACCGCCGCGGCGATGCTGGCGGCGATCGCGCCGACGTGTTCGACCACTGCACCGATTCCCTGCACCGCTGCCACCGTCTCGGCGGTGGTGTGCTGGATCTGCCGCACCTGACCGGCGATTTCCTCGGTCGCCCTGGCGGTCTGACCAGCGAGACTCTTAACCTCGGAGGCCACCACGGCGAAGCCCTTGCCGGCCTCGCCGGCGCGCGCCGCCTCGATCGTCGCGTTCAGCGCCAGCAGGTTGGTCTGTGCGGCGATGTCGCCGATCAGCTTCAGCACCTCGTCGATCTTGCGCGCCGCAGCGGCGAGCGCCTGCACCACGCGATCGGTCCGCTGCACGTCCGCCACCGCCTGGCCGGCGATGCGTGCCGATTCCGTGCCCTGGCGGCCGATCTCCGCGATGGCTGATGCCAGTGTGTCGGTTGCGTCCGCCACCGCCTGCACGTTGGCGCGCGCCTGTTCGGCCGCGGCCGCCACCGAGGCGGTCTCTCGGCTCGCTTCGCCGACCGACCGCGACATCGAGCCGGCGGTGGTCTGCAACGTGCACGCCGCCCCGGCGAGATGGCCGGCCAACTCGCCGATCTGCTGCTCGAACCCATGCACCAGCGTCTCCAGCGCCTCGGCATGCCCTGCCTTCGCGAGCTGCTCCGCCGCCCGCTCCGCCGCCACCCGATCGGCCTCGATGATCCCTCGCCGGAACTGCTCCACCGAGTCGGCCATCATGCCGATCTCGTCGCCGCGCCCGAGCCCAACGACAGCAGCATTGGTATCGTGCTGTGCCAGCCGGCGCATCGCGGTGCTCATGGCGGCAATCGGGCGCGCCATATCGCCGATGATCAGCCATCCGCCGCACAGACACATCGCCAGGCTCACGCCGAGCGCGGCCAGGATCCAGCGGCGCGCGACACGGCCAAGCGCCTCGCCCCGATCGGCCGCCTGCCGGCCTGTCGCCATCCCGACATCGATCGCGGCATGCTGTGCGTCGCGGAACTGGTTCATTGCCTGCAGCATTCGGCCATTGAGCAGGCCGGTCTGGATGTCGGGCTGCACCTGCCCGGTCATCGCCACGAGCTGGCTGCTCAGTTTCCCATATGCCGCCCAGGTAGCGACAAGCCTGTCGGCAAGGCCGTGCTCCTCGCCATCGGTGACCGTCGGCAGATACAGCTCGATCGCCGCCTGGACATCCTTGGCCCGCGTTGCGTGGTCCGCCATCAGCGTGTTGCGGCGCTCCTCGGCGACGGCGGTGACCAGCAGCTCCTGGACCGAGCGCAGCCGTTCCGCCGCCTGGCCGATGCGCGACAGCGCAACGGTGGCCTGCAACGCGCCGTCACGCAGTTCCGCTGCTGCGTGCTCGACTGCGTTGAGCCGATCCACGGCGAAGCCGCCGAGCCCCACGGTCCAGACGAATGCCAGCGCGAAACCGGCGATGAACTTGGTTCGGATGCTGATCCGATTGAGCAGCCGCCACATGGGGCCGGACTATCGCCGCGGCGGGTTAACCGCCGGTTAGAGGGGTTGCCCGCCGCGCCCTCGCTGCCATAGAACGCTGACCAATCTTCCCAGCCGAGGCCGCATGTCCGACCACAGCCACGCCGCCAGTCCGCCGATGGGGGCCGAGACGCCGGAAGCCTTCCTCGCCGACCGGCAGAATTTCTGGAACGGGTTCACGAAGTTCACTCTTGGGACGGTGATCTTCCTCGTGCTGTTGCTGGTCGGGATGGCGATCTTCCTGCTGTAGCGACTACGGCGCGAACTCCAGGATCACATTGCCGGCGTGCGACGGAGGGATGCGCACGAGCTCTGCCGTGCGCAGGTGCGGGATCCGGTTCTGCATCATCAGCAGGTGCGCGCGGTTGATGTCGGTGACGCGCACGGTGATCGCGACCGCGCAGGGGGCGTCGCGCCAGCCATAGGGCATCTCGACCGGGGCGAAGCGGGCCTCGGCGGTAGGGCGATCCAACACCAGCATTTCGCCGCCGGCGGTGGCGACGCTGAAGCCGCTGTCCTGGTCGTGCAGCGCAGCTTCGCCCCAGATGCCCGCGAAGCGCTGCCGGTGCGACTTCGGCTCGGCCGCGGCATACACCACCTGCACGATCGCCTGGGCGCCGTTCGGGTGCTGCATCCATTCCGGCACCCAGACGAACTCCGGCCGAAGCTGCTGGCAGATGAAATGCGAGAGCTGCGGCTGCTGCCAGTCGATCAGCATCGCCAACGACACCACCGCCGTGTTCTTGCCGCCGTCGGGCAGCGTGACCTCGCGGCGGAATTTCACCAGGCCGTCGGGCGCCACACCGCGCGCGGTCACTGCCGCCACGTCGGCCGCGGCATCGTCGCTGTGCAGCGCTATCATCGCGATGCCCTCGCGGCGCTCGAGCTGGTCGGCGATGAAGCGGCCGAACCGGAACCCGGTCTCGCTCGGCACATCGATCAGGCGGCGGTCGTCGATGCCCATCAGCTCGATGAAGTTGTCCGGAAACAGCACCAGCTGCGTGCCGGTGCCCCAGGGATTGTAGCCCTTGCGCGTCGGCGCGAACCCCAGGGCGCGGTAGCGCTCGGCCAGCGCATCGACGTCGTCCGAGACGACCAGCGGGTGTTCGAGACCAAGCGGGCCGTTTGACATGGCGGGTGCTCAGATGGGTTGCGGGCGCCAGAATGTCGCGAAGCCGGTTGGGATTCCAGCCGGCCAGGCGAGACTACCACTCCTGCACATCAGCTTCGGTCTCAGACAGGCCGCTCACCTCACAAGCCTTGCGCCCGCCGCGATACCAGCAGGCATCGGTGTAGCCGAGTGCCACGAGCCGCAGCGCCAGGTTGCGTCCATCGAAGCGCTCCGGATTAATTAAAGCCCACCGCAACGATCGGCGTCGATAGATCATGACGGCGGATGTGTCGGAATATTTTCCTTGACATCCGCGGCGTCGTCGTGTTCTTGTTCCGTTCATGTCCGCCGCGGCCACCGCACCCGGTCCAATCACCCAGCCCGCCCGCTGGCCGTTGCTCGCAGACCGGCGCGGCTGCCTCGCGCGCCTGCTCGGCCTGGTCCGCAAGCTCATCGACCACGGCAAACATCTGGCCGCCGCGGTCGGGCAGCGCAGCCTCCCGATTGACCCCGCCCTCGCCGGCTGCTGCTTCGGCACCAGCGACATCGCACTGATCCTGTCGCGCATCACCCTGGCCCTGCAGCGCGCCACTGCGCTCGAGGCCAGGCTGCTGCGCAGCGCCGCCCGTCCGGACCCGAAACCCCGGCCGCCGCGCGCGCCATCGCCGCGTGCAGCGCGCGTACCGCAGGCACCGCGGGAACCGGCCGCGGCCGATCCCCGCCTCGCCCCCCTGCCGACGGTGGAGCAGATCGCCGCCGAGATCCGCCGCCGGCCGGTGGGCGCCGTCATCGCCGACATCTGCCGCGACCTCGGCATCATGGCGAACCATCCGCTGTGGCGGGAACTGCACCTGGCGATCATGCTGCACGGCGGCAACCTCGCCCGCTTCCTCGATGACATGTTCAAGCGATCGCGTGATGCCCGCCATGAGCGCATGAGCGCGCTTTACGCCACGCCGGCGCCGGCCCCGCCGCCAGCCCTGGAACCTGCGTCCACCGGCCCGCCCTGAACGCGTCGCTCCGGAGCCAGACCAACGGGACCAGCCATCGGCCGGCCCCGCCGTGCTGATTCGTCCGCAGCCCTTGGGGTTCCGGCCGGGCACTCATGTGATCACTGGGCGCGATGGGTTTCACTGCCGCTCTACCCATCCTACGAATTGGCGAACCGGCGAACACGGGTTGCCGTAGGATGGGTAGAGCGGCAGTGAAACCCATCATCCTGTCGC
>DASXNR010000287.1:0-5164 GCA_036494925.1 Acetobacteraceae bacterium | reverse complement strand
GGCTGTTCCTCAATCCGCAGGGCAGCACGGCCGCGAGCGTCGCCGCGCGCTGAGCCATGCCCGATCCGTTCGACCTCGCCGCCGGCTGGCTGCAGGAGCATCTGCTGCTCCCGCTGCTCTACGCGCTCGGCCTGATGCAGTGGGAGGACGTGTCGTACGGCTGGGCGCTGTTCGCGGTGTACGGCGCCTGCCAGGTTGCCATCACCTTCGCGGTCTGCGTGCCGCTGGAGCGCTGGCGCCCGGTCGAGCATTGGCCCGATGCGCGCGCCGTCACGGTGGACGTGCTGTACACCATCGTCTCGCGTGTCGGCGTGCTGCCGCTGTTCACCTTCGTGCTGTTCTACCGTGCCCAGGTGGCGCTGAACGGGTTTTTGGCGGACCACGGCTGGGTGCCGCCGACGCTGGAGCGGCTGGTGCCGTTCCTGCTCGGCCAGCCGGTGCTGACCTTCGTGCTCTACGCGATCATCCTGGACTGCGCCGATTACTGGAGGCACCGGCTGTCGCACCGGTTCGGCTGGTGGTGGGCGCTGCACTCGCTGCACCATGCGCAGCGGCAGATGACATTCTGGTCGGATGACCGCAACCACGTGCTGGACGACCTGATCAGTGCGCTGTGGTTCGGGGTGATCGCGCTGGCGATCGGCGTGCCGCCGCTGCAGTTCCCGCTGCTGGTGCTGGTGCTGCGGTTCCTCGAAAGCCTGTCGCACGCCAATGCGCGGGTGTCGTTCGGGCGGCTGGGCGAACGGCTGCTGATCTCGCCGCGGTTCCATCGCGCGCATCACGGGCTGCTGGCGGCGGGGCAGCGAAGCTGCAACTACGGCGCGGTGCTGCCGTGGTGGGACATGCTGTTCGGCACCGCCGATTTCCGCCGCGACTATGTGGCGACCGGCGATCCGACCGGCGAGGAGGCGCTGGCGAGCGGGTCGTATCTGCGCCAGCAATGGGCCGGGCTGCGGCGGTTCGCAGGTGTGCTTGGCGCGCACGTCGGGCACTGACCGGTCACCCGATCCTCAATTGTGCGGTGCCTGCTCCGGCTGTGGAGCAAACAGCGACAGCTCGAGGCCGCCCGAACTGCGCGCGAATGTTTCGGTCATACCGTTGCCCAGACGGGCAGCCAGCGACCGATGGAGGGCAGGGTTGTTGCGTGTGAAGACCCACACCCGGCCAGCAGGCGTTGTCTGCCCGAACTCGGCGATCGACAGCGGGGTGCCGTCGAACGCGCGGAACCAGCCCACCGGACCCGGTGCGTAGACCCGCAGCCGATCCCGCGGCCAGCCGTACTGGTTCAGCAGAATTTCATCCGCCGGCACGTGAAGGTAAATGACGTCGCCGTCCTCGGCGAACGTGCGCAGCAGCGCCGCCATCTCGGGAAAGGCATCGTCCTGGCGCGTCTGAAAATAGCTGAAGCACGCCACGAGTTGCACCGCGACGAGTGCAGCAGTGAGCGGTGCGGCGAGGCGACGATGCCAGGTGCATCCGAGGGCCACGAAGATCAGGAACACCGGGACCAGCCAGAGCAGTGTCTTGCCGTTGGTGAGCGGCCGCCATTGGCTGATCACCCAGGTCAGCACCGGCACCCCAAGCAGGACGAACACCGCCAGTCCCAACAGCCCACGGTTCGAGCGATACAGCACAACGCCGGCAAGGCCGGTGAGGACAAACAGCAGATCCGGCACCGGTTGCAGCACGTGCAGGAGCGGCTGGGCGAACGTCTTCATCATCGCGTAGCGCAGATCCGCTAGCGTCGGCATGGGAATCCAGAAATTCGCCAAGGTGTTGGCGGACTGATAGGCCACGACCGGCAGCCACGCGGCGTAGACGGCAACAATGATCGCATTGGCCACGATCCAATGCGTCGCGAAGCGGCGCTGCATGTCGGGCACGCTGAGCCAGCACAGTGCTGCGACGAGGTTCAGCGCCAGGATCATCAGGGCCGCGGTGTTGTGCAGATAGAGCGACGCTATGCCTGCCACGACGTAGCTGACCCATGCCGCGATCGGCACCCGCCGACCATCCGTGACCGGTCCGCGATATATCCGCAGCAGCGAGAACTCCGCGGCGATCGCGACCAGGGCCGCCAGGGTCAGCGCCGAGTACGTGCGGGCATCCTGGCTGGCCTGGACGCATGAGGCGGACGTGGCTACCAGCGCCGCAGTGGCCAATCCTGCCGCAGCCCCTCCTGCCCGGAACGCAATGAGTGCAGCAATCGGGATGCACAGGACGCCGGCGGCCACCCCGGCGAGGCGAAGCGCTGCCGCACCGTCGCCGAACAGCGCCACCATGCCGTGTTCAGTGGTATAGTACAAAGGAGGATTGGTTTCGAGCCATGCCGGCGCTCCCCACAGATCGGCCAGCGGCAGGTGGGCGAAGTAGTAGGTCGCGCCCTCATCGAAGTTCAGCGATAGCGACCAGATGCCGTCGAGCCGAAGCAGGATCCCGACCGCGACGGTAAGCGCGAGCGTCAGCCAGAACAGTGAAGCGGCAGGCATGTGGCGGCCGAACCGGGTACGCTCCGGCGGATCGGCAGTTCGGAAGGCTGACATCAGGGGCCTTTCCACGTGCGAGTTGCCGGTGCAGCATCCGACCGACAGATTTTGTCACTGCCGACAGGAGACCAAAGCACCATGACAGCAACCGGCCGCCGGATGCATCTGGGGGTCTTCGTTCTCGGCACCGGCAATCATAGCGCCGGCTGGCGTCATGAGGGCGCCTTCACCTCCCACATGGAATTGCCGGTGATGCAGGAGATCGCCCGCATCGCGGAACGGGGCAAATTCGACCTGCTGTTCATCTCCGATTCGATGGCGATGGATCCCACCGACCATCCCTCGTTCCTGTGCCGGTTCGAGCCGACCACCCTGATCACCGTGCTCGCCGCCTGCACCACGCATATCGGGCTGGGCGCAACGGTCTCGACCAGCTTTTCGGAGCCGTTCAACGTCGCCCGCGTGTTCGGCTCGATCGACCACATCAGCGGCGGTCGTGCCGCATGGAACGTCGTCACCAGTTCCAATGCCAAGGCGGCGCTCAACTTCAATCTGGACGAGCACATCGAGCACGAGCTGCGCTACGCGCGTGCCAACGAATTCGTCGATGTCGTGCGCGGGCTGTGGGATTGCTGGGAGGACGGCGCGATCATAGCCGACAAAACCAGCGGCCGGTACGTCGACGCCGACAAGGTGCACCCGCTCAACCACAAGGGCCGGTTCTTCAAGGTGCGCGGGCCGGTCAACATGGCGCGCTGCCCGCAGGGCCACCCGGTCATCATCCAGGCCGGCGGGTCGCCCTCGGGGCTGGAGCTGGCGGCACGCACCGCGGACGTGGTGTTCTCGGTGGTGCAGGAACTGGAGCCCGCGAAGGCGGCGTATGCCGATCTGAAAGGGCGGATGGCGAAATACGGCCGCGCCGCGGACGAGCTCGCGGTTCTCCCCGGAGTGATGCCGATCGTCGGCGACAGCGATGCCGAGGCGCGGGAGAAGCTGGCGAAGCTGCAAAGCTGGATCACGCCGACCAACGCCACGACGCTGGTCGCCAGCCGGATCGGCTACGACGTTTCCGGTCATCCGCTCGACGGGCCGGTCCCGCCACCGCCCGCGGCGCTGAACAGCCAGACGTTTCCCTTCGTGCTGTATGAGATGGCGAAGCGCGAGAACATGACGCTGCGCGATCTGTACAACCTGACCGCGGCGGCACGGGGTCATTGGGTGATTTGCGGCACCCCGCGTGGAATCGCCGACACACTGGAGCAGTGGTTCGTCGAGCGCGCGGCTGATGGGTTCAATATCCTGCCGGCGCATTTTCCCGGCGGCTTCACCGATTTCGTCGATCGCGTCGTGCCGGAACTGCAGCGCCGCGGCCTGTTCCGCTGCGGATACGAAGGAACCACCCTGCGCGACCATTTCGGCCTCCGTCGTGTGACGAGCCCTGCAGGGCGCGAAATGGCCGCTGTTGCCGTGTGACGGGTGCAGCGCTTCCGCCTCGTCGGCGAACGGAATAACCTCCGCTTTGACCAACCGCCAACCAGACAGGTGCAACCATGGACGCCCAGGCAGTCGCCAAGATGCATCGCCCGCAGGGCATGCCGTTCCGGTGCAACAAGATCGGCCACGTCGCGCTGTACGTGAAGGATCCGTTCGCCTCGGCGAAATTCTACACCGAGGTGATGGGGTTCTCGGTGTCAGACGCGTATGGCAGCAACATGCCTGGGGCGGGAGGCGCGGTGTTCCTGCGCTGCAGCGCCGATCATCACGGCGTGGCGCTGTTCCCACTGCCCGAGGGCCAGCCGGCGCATGGCGCGTTCCACCACATGGCGTTCGAGGTCTCCACGCTGGACGAGGTGCTGCGCGCGCGCGAACATCTGCGCCGCCACGACGTGCCCATTCACTTCGAGGGCCGCCGCCGCGCCGGTTGCCAGCTCGCCATCGAGTTCACCGATCCGGACGGCCACAATCTGGAAATCTACTGGGACATCGACCAGGTCGGCAGCGACCGCAAGGTGCGCCCGCCCGAAGAGTGGAAGGGTGCCGCCAGCCTGGAAGCGGCGATCGGCGATCCGGTGGCAGGGCAGGACACCACAGTGCAGGACCGCTCGCTGCTGCATTCGTAGGGCGGCTCGCAGGATGGGTTTCGCTGCAGCGAACCCATCCTGCGGCGGCGCTCGCTCATAACTCTTTGGCCTGCTCGCGCAGCGTGAACTTCTGGACCTTTCCGGTATTGGTCTTCGGCAGGATCTCGAACACCACCCGCTTCGGCACCTTGAAGCGCGCCATCCTCTGCCGGCAGAACTGGATGATCCCGGCCTCGTCCACATCCTGCGCATCGGGCTTCAGCTCCAGGAACGCGCAGGGGGTTTCGCCCCAGGTCGCATCCGGTCTGGCCACCACGGCAGCCAGCAGTACCGCGGGGTGCTGCGACAACACCTCCTCCACTTCCAGGCTGGAGATGTTCTCGCCACCGGAGATGATGATGTCTTTCGACCGGTCCTTGATCTCGATGTAGCCATCGGGATGCCACACCGCCAGGTCGCCCGAGCAGTACCAGTCGCCGACCAACGCCCTGCCGGTCGCGTCGGGGTTTCCGAGGTAGCCCTTCATCACGGTGTTGCCGCGCATCATCAGTTCGCCCATCGTCGTGCCGTCCCGCGGGACCGGCACCATGGTGTTCG
>DASXNR010000286.1:0-10387 GCA_036494925.1 Acetobacteraceae bacterium | reverse complement strand
TCTGCGATAGACGAATCTCAACCCGGGTCGGCGCCAGCCGATATTCCGCTGAACGCCTGCCGCGAACCGGCGATGGGCCGCACCGGGGCGCCCGGAGCAATCTTCTGCAGGTTGCCGACAATCACCGCGTCACCCGCCGTGACGCCCTTGGTGATAACAATGCGATCACCATAGGTCGTTCCGATCGAAACCATCCGTTGCTCTGCCTTGCCGTTATCCGCGACATAGACATACTTGCCGAGCTGGCTCGAACCCAGGGCCACCTGCGGCACCAGCAGCGTGTCGGGCCGATCCGCCACGTGCAGGCGCACATGCACGAACTCGCCGGGCAGCATTCTGTGGTCCGGATTGGCGATGGTCGCCCGCGCCACGATGGTGCCGGTGTTCCGGTCCACGGTGTTGTCCAGGAAGGTCAGGGTACCCTCGTATCGCTTCCCGTCCTGGTCCGGAATCGTCACCTCCGCCGGGATCGTCTTCGCCCGGTAGTCGCCGAGGCGGCCGAGGTCGGTCTCGCTCGGATTGAACGTGACGTAGATCGGATCGAGCTGCACGAGCGTGTTCAGCTGGGTACCCGCGGCATTGATCAGCGTGCCCTCGTGCACCAGGCTGCGCCCGAGGCGGCCCGCGAACGGCGCCGTGATCTCGGTGTACCCCAGGTTGAGCTTCGCCGCCTCAACCGCCGCCGCATCGGCGGCGACTGTCGCCTGCGATTGATTGAGCGCACTCGTCGTCTGATCAAACGCGTCCTGCGTCGCCCATCCGTCCTTGCTCAGCACCGCGGTGCGGTGTTGCGAGACGCGCGAATAATCGTAGGCGGCAGCGTCGCGGCGTGATTGCGCGCTCGCCTGATCGAGTGCCGCCTGATAGTCGCGCGGGTCGATCTGGTACAGCAGTTGGCCCGGCGGCACGTCCACACCGTCGCCCACCGGCCGGGAGGCAAGGTAACCCGTGACTTTCGCTTCCAGCGTGACGTTGCGAATCGCCTCCGTCGTGGCCACGAAGTCGAGATAGACGGGCACCGTCCGCCGGTCCACCGCGGCCACCGGAACCGGCAGAGGAGGCGGGCTCGCCATCGCCGGGGCTCGAGCGACGCCATGATTGGAACTGGCCAGCAGCGCGACCCCGATGGCGACCAGAGCGACGGCGCCGGTCCCCAGTCCGATATTCTTCAGGGAAAAGCTCATGACATCGTCCTCCAGGGGTCAATCACCGGCAGCGCCTTCGAGACGGCGCTGGCCGGCGGATGCTTCATGCTTCGAAGTCCCGCCTTCGCGCAGCCGTTCGATCACCGCGTAGAACACCGGCACCAGGGCAAGCCCGAAAATCGTCGCCGCCAACATGCCGCCAACGACGGTGGTGCCGATGGACTGCCGGCTGCCTGCCCCGGCACCCGAGGCCACCATCAGCGGCACGGTGCCGAGAATGAAGGCGAAGGCCGTCATCAGGATCGGCCGCAGCCGCAGCCGCCCTGCCTCCATCGCCGCTTCCACGATGCCCTTGCCGCCCTCGCGCAGTTGCTTGGCGAACTCCACGATTAGGATCGCATTCTTCGCGGCCAGCCCGATCAGCATGACGAGACCGATTTCCGAATACACGTCGAGCTGCATGCCGCGGAGCCACAGCGCCAGCACCGCGCCGAACAGCGCCAGCGGCACCGACAGGATCACCATGAACGGCATCGACCAGCTTTCGTACTGCGCCGCCAGCACCAGGAACACGAACACCAGGGCGAGGCCGAACACGATCGCCGCGGTCGAGCCCGCTTTGAGTTCCTGGTACGCGATGCCGGTCCATTCGTAACCGAAATCGGCCGGCAGCGCCTGTTGTGCTGCCCGCTGCATGGCGGCAATCGCCTGTGCCGAACTATAGCCCGCCGCGGGTGCGCCATTGATCAGAGCGGACCCATAGACGTTATAGTGCGACACATATTCCGGCCCGACCGTCGGATGCAGCGTGCCGAGCGTATTGAGCGGAATCATCTGCCCGCCCGCGTTGCGCACATAGAGACGCGATAGATCCGTGGTGTTGGCGCGCGCATCGCGCTCGGCCTGCATCGTCACCCGGAAAGTCCGGCCGAACAGATTGAAGTCGTTCACGTAGAGCGAGCCCAGATAGATCTGCAGCGTGTTGAACACGTCCGACAGATTGAGCCCCAGAAGCTTCACCTTGGTCCGATCGAGGTCGTACTTGTACTCGGGCGTCGAGGTGCCGAAGGTGGTGAAGAGCTGATGCGGATCGAGCTCGGGCTGTTGGCGCGCTTTCGCCAGCAGCGCCTGGGTCGCATCGTTCAACGCCTGCGGGCCGTGCCCGGTCAGGTCCTCGACTTCGAATTCGAAGCCGCCGGTGGTGGAAATGCCGGGGATCGACGGCGGATCGAAACTCAGGCTGATCGCATCGGAGATCGCCAGCAGTTTCGGGCGCACGGTTTCGAGAATGTGTGCGGCGTCGAGTTTGGCGCCGCGCTCGCTCCACGGCTTCAGAATGGCGAATTCCACCCCGGAGTTCGACTGGCTGGCGCCGGTCAGGAAATTCGTTCCGGTGACCGGCACCACATCCTGCACCCCCGGCTGCGCGGACAGGATCTTCCGCACCTGCTCCGCCACCTGCTCGGTCCGCTGCAGCGACGCGCCGTCGGGGAGCTGGATGACCGCGAAGAAATAGCCCTGGTCCTCGACCGGCAGGAATCCCGCGGGGATGCGCGAGTAGAGGCCATAGCTGATCACCAGCGCGCCGGCGAACAGGGCAAGCGCACCCCACCGCGCCGCGATCACCCAGCGGACGCCCCGCGCATAAGCCTCCGCGGCGCGCGTGAAGCCGGCATTGAAAGCGCGGAACAGGAAGAAGCGCGAGTCCGGACGATGGCGCAGGAGCACCGCGGCGAGGGCCGGGCTGAGCGTCAGCGAATTGAAGGCGGAGATCGCGACCGAGATCGCGATCGTCAGGGCAAATTGATTATAGAGCCGGCCGGTGACGCCCGGCAGAAAGGCGACCGGGACAAACACTGCCATCAGCACAGCCGTTGTCGCGATGATCGGACCGGTGACCTCCTTCATCGCGGTCGCCGCTGCCTGCACCGGCGAAAGCCCGCGTTCAAGCTGGCGTTCCACATTCTCGACCACGACGATCGCATCGTCGACGACCAGCCCGATCGCCAGCACCATGCCGAGCATGCTCACGATGTTGAGCGAAAAACCGGCTGCCAGCATCACGGCCAGCGTGAAGATCAGCGAGACCGGGATGGCGATCGCGGGAATCACCGTGGTGCGCCAGCTCTGCAGGAACAGAAACACAACCGCGATGACCAGCGCGAGCGCCTCGGCCAGCGTCACCATCACGTCGTGCATCGAGGCAGAAACGAACATCGTCGTGTCATAAGGGATCCGCCACGCGAGGCCCCGGGGAAAGCGCTGGCCGAGCTGCGCCATCTCGGCCTTCACCTCGCGCTCGACCTGCAGGGAGTTCGATCCAGGCGTCTGATAGACGGCGACGAACACGGTGGGCCGATCGTTCAGGCGCGCGCCCGACGTGTACTGCAAAGCCCCGAGCTCGACGCGCGCGACGTCGCGCAGGTGGACCACTGCTTCGCTTCCGGTCCCGGCGCGGACGACGATATCGCCGAACTGCGCGGGATCGCTCAGTCGGCCGGTCGCGTTCACCTGATATTCGAACGCGGTGCCGGCCGGCGCGGGCGATTGTCCAAGCTTGCCCGCGACAACCTGCACGTTCTGCTCGGCAACCGCGCTCTGCACGTCGGTCGCGGTGATGCCGAGCTTGGCCAGCTTGTCGGGGTCGAGCCACACCCGCATCGAATACCGGCGCTCGCCGAATATGTTTACGTCGCCCACGCCAGGCAGCCGCTTGAGCGGGTCCACAAGCTGCAAATACGCATAGTTGCTGATGTCGACGAGATCGATGGAATTGTCCGGCGAATACAGCGTCACGCCCAGCAGGATGTTCGGGTTCTTCTTGCTGATGGTGACGCCCGCCTGATTGACGATTGCCGGCAGGGAGCCCTGCGCCTGGGCGACGCGGTTCTGCACGTCCACCGCGGCGATATCGATCGGGTAGCCGACATTGAACGTGATGGTGATGTTGGAGCTGCCATCGTCAGCGCTGACCGACGACATATAGGCCATGCCCTCGATACCGTTGATCTGCTGTTCCAGCGGCGTGGTGACGGTGTTGGCGACGACCTCGGCGCTGGCGCCCGGGTAGGTCGTGGTGACCACCACCTGCGGCGGCGTGACCTCGGGAAGCTGCGCGACCGGCAGGAACCGGAACGCGACCACCCCCGCGAGCACCATGAGGATGGCGATGGAAGCCGCGAAAATCGGCCGGTGAATGAAGAAGTTCACCATTTGGGCATGCCCTTGCGAACGGGGTGGCAATCAATCTGGCTTGGCCCTATATGGGCGTACTGACCAGTCACACCCCGTTAAGGTGTGACTGGTCAGTAACATAGTCGGGAGCACATCGCCATGGCCGCGCCAGGCGCCGCGTCCGCCGCCGCTTCGCCCGCGCCAGTGCCGCCGCCACGCGCGCGCATCCTGGCGGTCGCGCGCGAGCTGTTCTACCACCGCGGCATCCATGGCATCGGCGTTGACGCGATCGCCGACGCGGCAGGCACCAACAAGATGACGCTCTACCGGCACTTCGCCTCCAAGGACGAGCTGGTGGCGGCATGCCTGCGGCAGCTCGCGGCCGAGATCGACGCGGAATGGGACGCGATTGCCGCCGCGCACCCTGGCGACCCGAACGGTGAACTGACGGCGTGGTTGCAGCATATTGGCCAATGGTTCATCCGCGAATCCGGCCGGGGGTGTGCGCTTGCGAATGCCGCGGTCGAACTGCCGGATCAGGACCATCCCGCGCGTCAGGTCATCCGAGAGCACAAGTCCTCGGTGCGCGAGCGGCTCGCCAGGCTATGCCGTGATGCCGGTTTGCGCGATCCCGAGGCGGTCGCCAGCCAGGTGTTCCTGTTATGCGAAGGCGCCCGCGTTGCTGCACAGGGCCTCGGCTCGGACGAGCCATTGGCGCGCCTCCCGGCTCTGTTCAAGGACCTCGTCGAGGAGCACACGCCGCCCGGTGCAGCCTCACGCGGGAAGCGGCATCATCGGTCGCGGCGGATCTAGGGCGGTTTCAGGGAAAGTGGCATCCCATCGAGCCAAATGATCGCGCGAGTTTCCGATCAGCCTGTCTCGGTATCTTGCCTATGCGGTAAGCAAGCAATCCGCGCTTCGCTATAAAGCATTACATGTCCCCCCTGCGCCGCGAGCCCAGCCCTGTCTCCCGCCTGATGCTGTTCTTCGCCATCGTCTATACGGTGGAAGGCTTCTGCCAGGCCAAGATCGGCATCGTCTGGCAGCCGCTCACGCACTACCTGAAGCAGACCCAGGGGTGGGACGCTGTGCAGATCGCCGCGTCGCTCGCGGTGCTGGATGTGCCGTGGGTGGTGAAGCCGCTCTACGGCATGGTTTCGGACTTCCTGCCGCTGTTCGGCTACCGCCGCCGCTCCTATC
The DNA here is from genome assembly GCA_036494925.1 of Acetobacteraceae bacterium. Lineage (GTDB taxonomy): Bacteria > Pseudomonadota > Alphaproteobacteria > Acetobacterales > Acetobacteraceae > JAMXLO01. The sequence continues at coordinate 4,868 of DASXNR010000286.1, read as the reverse complement.
TGCTGCTGGCGAACATCGGTGCCGTGGTGGCCTTCCTGTGGACCACGCAGGTACTGGCCCCGACAGCGATCGTGTTCGCATTGCTGCTGACCGCTATCGCGATGGCCGTCTCCAGCACGGTGTGCGGCGCGCTGCTGGTGGAGAACGGCCAGCGGCATCGCGCGAGCGCGGCGTTCATCAATCAGCAGTGGCTGTGGTTCAACGTCGCGGTGATGGTGGCCTCGGTCGCCGGTGGTCAGCTGATCGAGTTCCTGTCGCCCGCGGGAGCCTTCCACGCCGCCGCTGCGATCGCCGCCGTCGCACCCCTCGCGGTGGTCGCAAGCAGCATTGCGCTGGTCGACGAACAGCACGCTCCAATGAACGTGGCCGAGCTGCGTCGCGCCCTGCGCGGCTTCCTCGCCACATTCCGCTCGCGCACGTTGTGGCTGATCGCCGCCTTCCTGTTCTGCTACTATTTCAGCCCGGGCTTCGGCACGCCGTTGTATTTCTACATGACCGACCATCTGCGCTTCTCGCAGGGTCTGATCGGCGTGCTGTCATCGGTGAGCGCGGTCGGTTGGATCGCCGGAGGACTGCTCTACCGCTATGCCCTGCGCGGCATGACGACGCGTGCGCTGCTCAACCTCAGCATCGTGGCCGGCACGCTGGCGACCTTGGCGTTTCTCGGCATGGTCGATGCGACCACCGCGGTCGCGGTGTACTTCATCAACGGCGTCGCAGGCATGATCGCCATCGTTGCCACGCTGTCGCTCGCCGCCAATCACTGCCCGGAGCGTTCAGAGGGCTTCGCATTCGCCGCGTTGATGTCGGTGATCAATCTCTCGACGCCGCTGTCCGACACGATCGGCGCATTCCTGTATCAGCACGTGTTCCACCAGGTGCTGGCACCGCTGATCGTGGTGTCGGCTGGCTTCACTGCCTTCATCATTGTGTTTGTGCCGCTGCTTGCGCGGTACACCACAGAGCCGCACCGATCGTTGATCTGAGTGCGGTTAAGCGCAAAAAAATGAGCAGGCATGAGGTCGGGGTAACCTGCATGCCTGCTCCTACCGACGCCGTGCAGACCAGTGGGGACCGATGATACGAATTCGGGGAGGACGTATCACGGATCTGATCGGCACTGGTGGCGCCTGCAGTAATGCCACGAGCCGTTGTGGCGTTTGCGGCCGACACTCTCTCGTGCCGCACAAGTTATCTATGCACGCGCGTTCGATCGCGAAATGGGAAGGATACCCCGCCTGTTCCGGCGGAAAATCAGTCTGAAAGTCGGCGGCGCGCGACTGGTATTCCTCGGGAAAATTGTCGGGTGCTTTGCCCCGACTTTTCTGGTTTGTTCGCTATGACGACCTGCTGCGCCGCGGCCGCAGGACCGTCACACCGGCAAACGAGCCCTTCTGCGTGCTGTCAGCCTCCTCGGCCTGCAACACGGTCTGGTACTCGCAGGTCATCACATAGCTGCCGATCCGCAGCAGCGTGCCATGCGGCAGCGCCACGGTGCCGGACAGGCGCTTGTTGTCCACGAATGTGCCGTTGGTGGAATTGAGGTCGGTGACACTGACCTCGTCGCCGGCGACATCGATCCGGCAATGCGCGCGCGACACCTCGGCCGCCTCGAGCAGCAGCGTACTGGGTGGGGCACGGCCGATGGTGAGCGAACCCGGCGGCAGCGCCACCCGGCGCACCGCCGATTCCGGCTGCACGATCACCAGATGATGTTGCGGCTCCGTGGCCGACAGCAGTTCCCTGGCCTGCGCCGAACGAATGTTCAGCGTCGCCTCGGGAGCCGGTTCCTCGGCCGGTTCCGGCGAGGCGGCGGCAAGCTGGCGGGCGACCTCCGGCAAGGCAGCGGCCGCCTCTCCGAGCGCCTGATGGAACTCCGCCACCGCCTGTTCCGACAGCGCGACGCGCAGCGACTTGCCGTGCTGGCGTTCCAGCAGGCCGAGCGCGATCAGATAGGCGATGTGATCGCGCGTGGTCTGGAAATTCTGCCCGGTCAGGTTGAGCAGGCTTGCCGCCATCTGGTCGGCCAGGATGCCGGGCTCGCCACTGCCGAAGGCGGATGTGCCATAGTGCAGCTCGACCGCCATGTGCAGCAGCGTCCAGTGCGACAGCGAGCTGAGATGGCGGATCGCCTCCACGCGGCGCGCGCGCGACAGGTTGATGGCGTCGAAGATTCGGTCCAAAGCGTGCCGCCACGTCTCGCGACAGCGGGCGAGCGATTGCAGTATGATGTTGCGCTGCGTCTCGGCATCGATCCTGCGCGGCGGTGCGACGCGCGTCGCCGGATCGAGCGCGGCGGCGGTGGCACACAGCTCCTTCGCCAGCGCCAGCAGATGGCGATCGAACAGGTCGAGCAGCGCCGGCGTCGGCACGATGACGGAGCGCGCCGAGAGCGCCGCGTTCGGCGGATCGACCACGCAGAGCTGTTCCTCCTTGATCTCGAGGATGCGCTCCTTGACGGTTGAATCGTCGAGCAGGAACACCTGCTTGACCAGGCCGTACAGCTCGCCGACGGCGGCCCCCTCACGCCCGCTGGCGCAGAGATGCGTGACGATGTGCCACTGCGCCCGCCGGAACAGGCTGGGGAAATGGGCATGCCAGATCGTCTGATAGGCGGACAGGAACCGAACGACTTCGCGCTCTGCCTGCATCGGCCGCTCCGCGGGTGTTTCCTGGGTTCAGTGGTAACTTAGACTACCAGCGCGGCGGACGCAAAATCTGTGAAGTGCGTCAACGGTTTATGCTTTTTCCGATCGGTCCCGCGAGAGCTTGCCGCGGCGCAGGTCCGCCACCAGCGCCGCCGGATCGCGCGCCGCCGGATCGCCGTAACCGCCCCCGCCCCCGGTCTCGATCCTGACCGTCTCGCCGGCCGCGAGCACGATACTGGCCGTCTTGGAGGACAGTTCCTCCTCCCGCGGCGTGCCGATGTCGCGCACCAGCCGCGCGGTGCCGCCCGACTCGCCGCCGGCAAGACCGGGTGCGCCGAGAACGTGGCCGTCCGAGCGCACCGAGAACACGATGCCGTCACGCATGGCCCGGATCTGCCGCGCGATGCCAAGCCCGCCGCGATGGCGGCCGGCCCCGCCCGAATCCGGCACCAGCGCGTATTCGTCGACCAGCAGCGCGTATTCGTTCTCCAGCGCTTCGGCCGGCAGATTGGAGGTGTTGGTGAGGTGCACGTGGATCGCCTCCATCCCGTCGGCATCGCACCGCGCGCCCATGCCACCGCCGATGGTTTCGAGATAGACGAAGCTGCCGTCGCCGGTGCGGCGCGGGCCGGAGAAGATGATCGCCGGCACGCTGTCGTGCGACGACGCCATGGCGCGGTCGGCCGGCAGCAGTTGGGCGAAGGCGCCGAACAGCGCGCGGGCGATCTTGTTGCAGGTGATGCTGCGCGCGCCGACCGCGGCGGGAAATCGCGGGTTGACCAGTGTGCCGGCTTCCGCGCGGATGTCGATGCATTCGAACATGCCGCTGTTCGGCAGCAGATCGGGATCGAGCAGCGTCTTCACGGCGTAGTACACGGTGGCGCGCAACGCGCTTTCCGGGACGTTGAACGCGCCGCGCGTCTCACCCGCGGTGCCGGCAAAATCCACCGTCAGCGTATCGCCGTGCACCACCACGCTGGCGCGGATCGGCACCGGATCGCCGCCGATCCCGTCATCGTCCAGATACGCGGTGCAGCATGCCTCGCCGTCGGCCAGGTCGCGGATGCGGTTGCGCAGCCGCCGCGCGGTGTAGGCGAGCAGATCGTCCAACGCCTCGGTGACGGCGGCGAGGCCCATGCGACCGACCAGATCACGCGTCAGCGACACGCCGCGCGCATTGGCGGCAACCTGCACCTTGAGGTCGAGCGACCGTTCGTCCGGGTCGCGCGAGTTGTGCGCGATCAGCGCCAGCAAATCCTCGTCCAGTTCGCCGCCGCGCACCAGGCGGATCACCGGCAGGCGCAGGCCCTCCTCGAACACCGATCGCGCGCGGCCGGAGATCGAACCCGGGACCGGACCGCCGACGTCCGAGTGATGGCCGACATTGGCGGCGAATGCGCGCACCGCGCCGTCGATGAACACCGGCGTGACGATCGAGATGTCCGGCATGTGGGTGCCGCCGGCGAGATATGGATCGTTCAGCACGAAGGCATCGCCGTCGCGCATCTGACCGATGTCGTGGCGCGCCAGCACCGCCTGCACGCTGCCGAGCAGCGAGCCGAGATGCAGCGGTATGTGCGAGGCTTGCGCGATCAGCCGGCCGGAGGCGTCGAACAGACCGACCGAGCAATCCTTGCGTTCCTTGATGTTGGTCGAGAACGACGAACGGATCAGCGTGCTGCCCATGTCCTCGGTGATCGACAGCAGGCGGTTGCTGAACACCTCCATGGCGATCGGATCGGTCATGTTGCGATCTCCAGCAGCAGATTGCCGCAGCGATCGACGCTGAGCGCGCAGCCGGGCGGCACCAGTGTGATGGCGCTCATTTCATCGATGACGGCCGGGCCCACCAGGTGCGTGCCAGTGGCGAGCCCGGCGCGGTCGAATATCGGTGTTGCGGCCCAGCCGGCGTCGAAGTGCACCTGACGGGTCGTCTTTGCTTGCGGCGCACCCGCGACGCCGATGAAGTGCGGTGCCGGCCGGTCGATCAGGCCGATCGCCTTGAGCCGGCAGTTAACCACCTCGATCGCGCGTTCCGGGATGGCGTAACCGTATTCCCGGCGATGCGCCTCCGCGAAACCGGCGACGAACTCGCCGAACTGCAGCGAGTCTTCGCCGAGCCGTACTTGCACCTCGTGATTCTGCCCCTGGTAGCGCGCATCGATCACATGGGCGAAGCGGCGGCGATCCGGCGAAATGCGCTCGTTCTCCAGCCACGCG
>DASXNR010000285.1:0-5101 GCA_036494925.1 Acetobacteraceae bacterium | reverse complement strand
GCTCTGCCCCGGAACCCTTCACTTAAACAGACGGATTGCAAAGGCTACGCCTTTGCTGGGGGCGGGGGCAACGCCCGTCGCTCACGCCACCATCTGAAGGTCGGGCGTGATGCGGTCGCGGAACCGGCCCTTGCACCACGCGAACGGGAAAATATCCGGCTCAAGCTTGCGGTCCCAGCAGGCCCGCTCGGCGAAGTTCCAGGCCGCGTAAAGTCGACCAGGATGTCGACGTCGCTGTCGTAGCGCATCTCGCCGCGCGCGGCCGAGCCGAACAGCAGGTAACGGCCGCCGTGCTCGCGTGCGTAGGCCGCCAGTGCGGCGCGGAGTTCGGCCACCGCGCAGTGGCGCCGCGCGCCACCTCCGCCGCCTTGCGCTCCTGCAGCGTGACGATACCGCCGCCCATGCCGCTCATTAGGGCGCGCCCGGTGGGTCCGGCAACCATTCATCCATGGTGGCGCGCGCGGCCGCGCCGGCGAGCGCCACCGCGTCCGGGCCGCGGGTCACCCCCTGTGCGGTGAGGAACCGCACATCGTGGATGCCGATCGTGGCCAGGACCGCGCGCAGATAGGGCGTCAGGAAGTCGGGCTGCAGCACCGCCGCGTCGCCGGCGTGGTAGCCGCCGGCGACCGTCACCACGTAGGTCGGCCGGTCGCGCAGCAGGCCCACCTTCCCCTGCGGCGTGCCGGCGAAGGTGCGGCGGATGCGCACCACATGGTCGATCCAGGTCTTCAGCGTCGCCGGCACGGTGTAGTTGTTCATCGGCGTGGCGATCGCCACCACATCGGCAACCTCCAGCTCGCCGATCACCTGCTCGGAATAGCCCAGCGCATCGCGGTCGGCGGCATCCCACTCCTCCGGCCGCAGCAGGATCGCATCGGCGAAGGCTGCGTCGATCGCCGGCGGCGGGTCGGCGGCCAGATCGCGGCGCACCACCCTGGCGCCCGGATGCCGGCGCTCCAGTCGCGCCAGCAGCTCCGCGCCCAGCCGGCGCGACCACGATCCCGGCCCTCGCGGACTGACCGCGACATACAGGATGGTGGTCATGCCGCCCTGACGGTGACCGGGTGCTGCGATCGGAACCCGATCATTAGGCGGTTCCACAGGTTGATCAGGCCGATCAGGGTCGTCAGGTTCACCAGCTCCGCCTCGCCGAACTGCGCTCGCACCTGATCCTATACAGCGTCGGGCGCGTGCGTCTCGGCCACCAGGGTCAGCGCCTCGGTCCACGCCAGGGCGGCGCGTTCGCGGTCGGTGTACAGCGGTGAGTCGCGCCACGCGTTCAGCAGATACAGGCGCTGCTCGGTCTCGCCGCCGCGGCGTGCATCCTTGCTGTGCATGTCGAGACAAAAGGCGCAGCCGTTGATCTGCGACGCACGCATGTCGACCAGTTCGATCAGCGACTGCTCCAGACCGCAGCCACGGATATAGGTCTCGACGCCACGTACGGCCTCGTACGCGCCCGGTGCAAGCTTGAACGCTGCCAGACGTTCACGAAACATGTCCTGCTCCTTCTGGTATGCCGGCCACAGCTAAGAAGCGGGTGACCCGGCGAGGAAGGCCAAATTCGGCCGACTCCGTCAGGCCATTGCGCGCGACCGCCTGGCGGTCGCCGTCGCGTTGACCCCTCCTCCTTGGAAGCGTAAGCAATCGCAACGGCTTGCGGCCAGTCGGCCAGCCGGCATGATGGAGCGATCCATTGCGAGACGTACGCGACGCGCTGATGGTGGCGCGCAACTCCGACGGCAAGCTGATCCGCCGCCCGCTCTCCCCGCATCTCCAGGTGTATCGCTGGCCGATCAGCATGGCGATGTCCATCGCGCACCGGGTCACCGGCGTCGGCCTGGGGATCGGCGCGCTGCTGCTGACGTGGTGGCTGGTGGCCGCCGCGGTCTCGGATGATGCGTTCGATTCGGTGCAGTGGTTCCTCGCCACCCCGATCGGTCTGCTGCTGCTGTTCGGCTGGACGCTGGCGCTGTTCTTCCACTTCTTCTCCGGCATCCGCCATCTGGTCTGGGACGCCGGCTTCGGCTTCGAGAAGCCCTGGTACGACCGCTCCGCCTGGGCGGTGGTGATCGCGACCGGCGCGGCGACGCTGCTGCTGTGGATCGTCGGCCTGGCGGTGTGGTGAGGCGCGCCATGTCCGGCACATCGAAGACCCCCAAGGTCGGCATCATGCGCTCGCCGCTCGGCCGCGCGCGCGGCCTCGGGTCGGCGAAGGCGGGTGCGGCCCATTGGTGGGCACAGCGCCTCACCGCCCTGGCGCTGCTGCCGCTGACGCTGTGGTTCCTCTGCGCCGCGGTCCGCCTGATCGGCGCGACCCGCGACGACGTTGTTTCCTGGATGGCTGGTCCGCTTCCGCTCGTGTTGATGATCGCGCTGGTGATCGCCACCTTCCACCACCTGCAACTCGGGCTGCAGGTGGTGATCGAGGACTATGTCGAGAACGATGCGCTGCGGGTCGGCGGGGTGCTGCTGGTGAAGGCCATCGCAGTGCTGCTGGCACTGGCCTGCATCGTCTCCGCGCTGCGGCTCGGACTTTAGGCGGAAGGGACACCGATGAACGCGATCACGCTGCCTTCGTCGCGCGCCTACAACATCGTCGATCACACCTATGATGTGGTGGTGGTCGGCGCCGGCGGGTCCGGCCTGCGCGCCACCTTCGGCATGGGTGCGGCCGGTCTGAAGACCGCCTGCATCACCAAGGTGTTCCCGACCCGCAGCCACACCGTGGCGGCGCAGGGCGGCATCGGCGCTGCACTCGGCAACATGGGCGACGACGACTGGCGCTGGCACATGTACGACACCGTCAAGGGCTCGGACTGGCTCGGCGACCAGGACGCGATCGAGTACCTCTGCCGCGAAGCAATTCCCGCGGTGTACGAGCTCGAACATTACGGCATGCCGTTCAGCCGCACCGAGGATGGGCGTATCTATCAGCGTCCGTTCGGCGGCCACATGACGAAGTTCGGCGATGGTGCGCCCGCGCTGCGCGCCTGTGCCGCGGCCGACCGCACCGGGCATGCCATGCTGCACACGCTGTATCAGCAGAGCCTGCGCAACGACGTGGAATTCTTCGTCGAATACTTCGCGCTCGACCTGATCATGGACGATGAAGGCGTGTGTCGCGGCGTCATGGCATGGTGCCTGGAGGACGGCAGCATCCACCGGTTCCGCGCGCAGATGGTGGTGATCGCCACCGGCGGCTATGGTCGCGTCTATCAGGTCTGCACCTCGGCGCATATCTGCACCGGCGACGGCAACGGCATGGTGCTGCGCGCCGGCCTGCCCTGCCAGGACATGGAATTCGTGCAGTTCCATCCAACCGGTATATTCCCGGCGGGCTGTCTGATCACCGAGGGCGCCCGCGGCGAAGGCGGCTATCTGACCAACTCCGAGGGCGAGCGCTTCATGGAGCGCTATGCGCCGAGTGCCAAGGACCTCGCCAGCCGCGACGTGGTGTCACGCTCGATGATCGTCGAGATCAACGAGGGGCGCGGCTGCGGGCCGAACAAGGACCACATCCTGCTGCATCTGGAGCATCTCGGCGCCGACATCCTGCATGAACGCCTGCCGGGCATTTCCGAGACCTCGCGGGTGTTCGCGGGCGTCGATGTGACCAGGCAACCGATCCCGGTGCAGCCGACCGTGCACTACAACATGGGTGGCATCCCGACCAATTATCACGGCGAGGTGCTGCGGCCGACGCCTGGCGATCCTGATGCGGTCGCGCACGGGTTGATGGCGGTGGGCGAGGCGGCGTGCGTCTCCGTGCATGGTGCCAACCGGCTGGGCACCAATTCGCTGATCGATCTGCTGGTGTTCGGCCGGGCCGCGGCCCATCGTGGCGCCGAGGTGGTGCGGCCGAATGGCAGCCAGCCGCCGTTGCCGCCGAAGGCGGGCGAACGCTCGCTCGACCGGCTCGACGGGACGCGGCACGCCAAGGGCGGCACGCGCGTCGCCGATCTGCGGCTGGACATGCAGCGCACGATGCAGACCCACGCGGCGGTGTTCCGCAACAGCAGGATGCTGGCTGAGGGCGTGGCGAAGATGCACGCGGTGTGGCAGGGCATGTCGGACATGTCGGTGTCGGACCGCAGCCTGATCTGGAACAGCGACCTGATGGAGGCGCTGGAGCTGCAGAACCTGATGGGCAACGCGATGACCGCGATGGTCGGCGCCGACGCCCGGCACGAAAGCCGCGGCGCGCATGCGCACGACGACTATCCGGAGCGCGACGATGCGAACTGGATGAAGCATACGCTGGCCTGGTGCGACGAGAACGGCGCGGTGCGGCTGGACTACCGGCCGGTGAAGCTGCAGACGCTGACCAACGAGGTGGCGTCGTTCCCGCCGAAGGCGCGGGTGTACTAAGTGATTTTCAACACGGAGAAAGGGCGAGGGCCACGGAGGGCCACGGAGTCCTTTTTAAACCACGAAGCGCCGGATGCTTTCGGTCAAGCGGGAGGCGTTGAAGTTGAATATCAGGCCAATCGGGATGCCGCTCATGCGCAAGTAGGTCTGGAGTTGAGCTTCATGCGTCGGCACGATCGCGGCGACTGCCTTGATCTCCAAGATGACCCGCCGATCCACGACGATGTCTGCGCGAAAGCCCTCGTCCATTGTCATTCCCTTGTAGGTGACCGGAATGCCGACCTGTCGCTCATAGGGGATGCCGGCCTGTCCAAATTCAAAGCAAAGGCGCTGCTCGTAGACCGATTCGAGCAAACCTCGCCCGGTATTCCGATGGACTTCGATGGCAAGCCCGATAATTCGCTCGATCAGGCTCTCAGCGACAAGCATAACGACGGACTCCGTGGCCCTCCGTGGCCCTCGCTCTTCCTCCGTGTTAAAAGCTTATGAAACGTAAACGCATCGACCTGGGATAGCTTGGCACATGGCCACATTCACCCTTCCCGCCAACAGCCGCATCGGACGCGGCAAGAGCTACCGGGCGCCCTCCGGCGCCAAGCGCGTGCGCGAGTTCCGCATCTATCGCTGGAACCCTGACGACAGCCAGAACCCGCGCACCGACACGTATGAGGTGGACCTGGATGCCTGCGGGCCGATGGTCCTCGACGCGCTGATCAAGATCAAGAACGAG
>DASXNR010000284.1:0-1944 GCA_036494925.1 Acetobacteraceae bacterium | reverse complement strand
GCAACCAGTCGATGCCGCCGAGCACGTGTCCCATGATGCCGCGCCGCGGCCCGGTGTGACGCAGGAACAGCGCACACAGGGCCGGCGAAAGCGTCAGTGCGTTCAATGCCGAAATCATCATCGCGGCGCTGATCGTTACCGCGAACTGGCGAAACAGCGTACCGGATACGCCGGGAATGAACGCGATCGGCACAAACACGGACAACAGCACCAGCGTGATCGCAATGATCGGCGCCGTGATCTGGGTCATGGCCTTCTTGGCGGCCTGGACCGGAGAAAGATCAGGTTCCTCCTCCATCACACGCTCGACATTCTCTACCACGACGATGGCGTCATCGACCACGATGCCGATCGCGAGTACCATCGCGAGCAGCGATACCGTGTTGGCCGAATAGCCCAGCACCAGCAGAACGGCGAAGGTGCCGATCAGGCTCACCGGAACTGCAACCGCCGGAATGATGGTGGCGCGGAGGCTGCCGAGGAACAGGTACACGACGATAACCACCAGGACAAAGGCCTCGCCCAGCGTCCTCAGCACTTCCGTGATTGTCTCCCGCACGAAGCTCGTGGAGTCGTATTGCACGAGATAGGTCAGACCGGTCGGGAACCGACTCGCCAGCCTCTGCATGGTTGCCTGGACGGCTCCCGCAGTCGTCACGGCATTGGCGCCTGGCGCCAGATAGATGCCTACCGGCACCGCGGCGCGCCCATCAATCCGGGCTTCACTGTCGAGATTTTGCGCGCCCATCTCGACGCGGGCGACATCCTTGACCAACAGCGATGAACCGTCCGGATTCGCGCGCAACACGATATTGGCGAACTGATCCACTGTGGCCAATCTGCCCAGGGTCTGCACATTGAACTGGAACTGCTGCTGGTCGCTGATCGGCCGCGCGCCGATGCGGCCCACCGGCGCCTGCACGCTTTGGTTCCGGATGGCGGTAATGACGTCCGACGGTGTCAGATTGAGACTGGTGAGACGCTGCGTGTCAAACCAGATCCGCATCGAGTAGTTCATTTTCGCGAAAAGACGGGCTTGGCCGACGCCTGGGGTGCTGGCGATCGCGTCCAGTACGTTGATGATGGCGTAGTTGGTGATGAACAGCGGGTCCTGCTCGCCATTGGCGCTATACAGTACGAGAAATTGCAGGACGGCCGACGACTTCTTCTGAACGGTCAGTCCCTGTTGCTGCACTTCCGTGGGCATTTGCGAGAGTGCGCTCTGAACACGGTTGTTGACGTTGACAGTATTGATGTCGGGATTGGTGCCGAGAGAGAACGAGACAGTAAGTGTGTAGCTGCCGTCATTGCCGCTGGTCGATTTCATGTAGAGCGCGCGGTCCACGCCGATCACCTGCGCCTCAAGCGGCTGGGCGACACTGGTCTCCACGACCTCCGCGGAGGCGCCGGGGAAGGTGGCGTTGACCGTGACCTGCGGCGGCACGATGTCGGGAAATTGCGCCACCGGAATCTGCATCAGCGCAAGCGCGCCGGCGATCGTGATGACAAATGCAATCACCATTGCGAGGCGAGGGCGATCAATGAAGATGGCGGATATCATGGCTTGCTGTCCGCCGCAGGCGGCCCGCCGGAGCCGCCATGGTCTGCTGGGGTAACCGCGTCAGTTGCAGCCGCCTTCATGCTTGCCTGGATCAGCGGGCTCGCCGGTCCTGGCGAAACGGACAGGCCGGGCCGAACCCGCTGCAGACCCTCGACGATCACCTTGTCGCCGGCCGCAATGCCGCTGATGACAGCGGCAACCGTAGGTGTCGACTGTCCGACCTGGATGCGGTGCTGTTCCGCCTTGTTGCTCGCACTGACCGTGAGAACGTAGTCGCCCTGTTGATCGGACAGCACCGCAGAGCGCGGGATCGCCAATACCTCGACAGGCTCCACTCCCTCCAGCAGGACGGTGACGAATTCGCCGTCCGTAAGTTCGTGCAC
>DASXNR010000283.1:0-1927 GCA_036494925.1 Acetobacteraceae bacterium | reverse complement strand
GCCGGACAGCGAGCCGACGATGGTGACCTCCAGCCCATCCAGCACCCACGCGATGCCGAGCGCCGTGATCACCAGCCAGTGAAACCCGCTCCACGGCAGCCGGTCGAGCCGCGCCGGCACGTCGGTCGCGAACACCCCTCTCTCCCCCAAAGCGGAGGAGGGATGGGGAGGGGGTCTGTCGGCCCCAACGTCTCCCTCCCCAACCTCCCCAGCCGCACGGGAGAGGGGGCTTTGTGTGCCCGGCACCGGTCTTGCCTCGCTTTCCGGCATGTCGCTTGGTCCCCCGCCCTGGCATACTGGGGTGATAACGCCGGGGAGACTGAACATGGACGACTTCGAAGCCGAGGTTGAGGCAACAATTGCGCGATGGCACGGCATCAGCGCGCCAAACGATCCCGCGCGGCGCATGGCGGCCGACCTGATCTCCACCATCCGCGCGTTCGAGGCCCTGCGCGGCACTCTGGTGTTCGAGGACGAACCATCCAGCTTCGAGGCCGCGCTGATCGAGTCGAAGGAGTAGCCGCCATGACCGATCTGGCCGATCTCTCGATGGTCGAGGCAGCCGAGGCGGTTCGCACCGGCGAAGCCACCTCACTGGAGCTGCTGAACGCGTGCTGGCGCAACATGGAAGCCGCCAACCCAAAGCTGAATGCGACGATCTGGCTGGACCGGGGGGAGGCCGAACGCGCTGCGCACGCGGCGGACCGGGCGGTGCGCGAGAAGGCGTGGCTCGGACCGCTGCACGGCGTGCCGATGATGCACAAGGACATGTACTACCAGGCCGGCAAACTCTCGACCTGCGGTTCGGCGCTGCGCAAGGATTTCCGGCCGACGATCACCGCGACCGTGATCGAGAAGCTGGCCGCTGCCGGGGCGTATGTGTTCGGCGGCCTCAACATGGCGGAGTTCGCGCAGAACCCGACCGGTCACAATCGCGCGTTCGGCGACTGCCACAATCCATGGAACCTGCCGTATATCACCGGCGGTTCGTCGTCCGGTTCGGGTGCGTCGGTGGCAGCGCGCTTCAACTACATGGGGCTGGGTTCCGACACCGGCGGTTCGATCCGCCTCCCCGCCGTGGCGTGCGGCGTCACCGGCATCAAGCCGACCCAGACCCGCGTGTCGCGCTACGGTGTGATGCCGCTGTCGTTCAGCGCCGACAATGTGGGGCCACTGACACGCACCGCGCGGGACTGCGCCCGCGTCATGACGCTGATCGCGGGACGCGATCCTCGGGACCCGACCAGTTCGCACGAACCGGTGCCGGACTATGAGGCAGCGCTCGATGGCGACGTGCGGGGCTTGCGCATCGGATTGCCATCGACCTGGTTCTTCGACGAGGTCGACCAGCCGGTGCTCGAGGCGCTGGAACACGCCGTTGCGGTGCTGGTCGCGCGTGGCGCAACAGTGCAGCAGATCGCGCTGCCGTTGATGGACGCAGTGACCACCTATGGCGGCATCGTGTCACGCGTCGAGGCCGCGACGATCCACGCGCAATGGATGCGCGAACGTGCCGGTGAGTACGGCATCCACATCAGCGGCCGGATGTACGGCGGCTACGCGATCCCAGCGACCTATTACGTCGAGGCACTCAGCCGGCGCGGGCCGATCCTGAAGGCATTCGCCAAGGAGGTGTTCGCGAAAGTCGACGTGCTGATCACGCCGACGATACGGACCTGCCTGCCGACGCTGGCCGAGACCGACATCGATCACGGCCCGCCCGGCACCGAACATACGTTCATGGCGGTATCGTCCAATACGCGGCCGTTCAACTACCTCGGCCTGCCCGCGGTCAGCGTGAACTGCGGCTTCGATCCAAACGGCTGTCCGATCGGATTGCAGATCGCGGCTCGCCCGTTTGCCGAAGAGCGCGTGCTGAAGGTGGCGGACGCGTATCAGCGCGACACCGACTTCCACACGCGCCGGC
>DASXNR010000282.1:0-19184 GCA_036494925.1 Acetobacteraceae bacterium | reverse complement strand
TGGCTTCGATAGAAGGCTGGGAAGGTTCCAGAGCAGCCGAAAGGTCGGATGCTAGTACCGTATGTCTACGCCGCCGCCAGCATCATCCGGGATGCCTTTTCGCCGATCATGATCGACGGCGCGTTGGTGTTGCCCGAGGTGAGCGTCGGCATGATCGAGGCATCGGCGACCCGCAGCCCTTGCATGCCATGGACGCGAAGCTGGTCGTCCACCACCGCCATCGGGTCCGAGCCCATCTTGCAGGTGCCGACCGGATGATAGGTGGTCTCGGCGTGCTTTTTCACCCAGTCGAGCAGTTCGTCGTCGGACTGGATGTTCGCGCCGGGCGCCATCTCGTCGGTGGCGATGCCCTGCATGGCTGGCGCGGTCATGATGCGCCGCGTGATGCGCATCGCCTCGAGTGTCACGTCGCGGTCGAGCTGGGCGGTCAGAAAATTGAAGCGCACCGCCGGCTGCTGGTTTGGCGACTTCGAGGTCAGATGAATGCTGCCGGTGCTTTCCGAGCGCAGGATGTTGGTGATCGCGGTGACGCCAGAACTTTTCGCGAGCTTGAAATTGGTGTCGGCCAGGAAGGGGACCCATGAGATCGCGGCATCCGGCGCATCCAGCCCGGCGCGGGTGCGAATATACGCCCGTATCGGCGCCGCCGGCAGACCGAGCAACCCCTTGTGGCTGAGCGCGTATTTCAGCGCCTGCCAGACCAGGCCAAGACCGCGTCCCTTGTCGTTGTAGGTCATGCCGAGTGAGGACGGGACCGTCCACTTCATGCGCGGCGAATAGTGATCGCGCAGGTTCTCGCCGACGCCTTTCAGTTCATGGCGAACCTCGATGCCGAGGCCGGTCAGCAGATCGGGCTGGCCGATGCCGGACAGCTCCAGTAGCTGCGGTGAGTTGATCGAACCGGCGCTGACGACGACTTCCTTGCCGGCGCGCGCTTCGTGCTGCTGGCCGTTGACGGTGTAGCGGACACCGATGCAGCGCTTGCCATCGAGCAGCAGGCATTCGGTCAGCGCATTTGCCTGGATCGTCAGGTTGGACCGGCCGCGCGCGGGGTCGAGATAGCAGAAGGCGGTGCTCATCCGGCGACCGTTGCGGATCGTCGCCTGGGTCATGCCGATGCCGTCCTGCTGCGCCCCATTGTAGTCCTTGGTATATTTGATTCCGACCTCGCCGGCGGCCTTGATCAGCGCGTCGTAGATCGGTCCGGTCTCGAAGCTTTCCGTGACCTTCAGCGGACCGTTGCGGCCGCGGTATTCGTCGTCCGCGTCGCCCTGATAGCTTTCCATGTCGCGGAAGATCGGCAATACCTCGCGATAGCTCCAGCCGCGATTGCCGAGCTGCGCCCATTGGTCGTAGTCCTGCGACTGGCCGCGCACGAACACCATGCCGTTGATCGAGGACGAACCGCCGAGCAGCTTGCCGCGCGGGATGGGAATGCGACGGTTGCCGGTGCCCTCGTCCGGTTCCGACGAATACAGCCAGTTGGCGGCGGGGTTCTCGATCAGCTTGGCGAAGCCGACCGGGATGCGCGACCAGGGGGTGGCTTTCGCGGCCGGCTTCCAGCACCAGCACGCGGTGCCTGGGGTTGGCGCTGAGCCGGTTGGCCAGAACCGACCCGGCCGATCCGGCGCCCACCACGATGTAGTCGAACGTCTGTGCTTCCATTGTTTCGTTCCCCCGGCAGCTGTGCTGGCAATACCGCATTTTTTTTTGCTGAGGTGCAATACCGGCATTCAGCGAAAGCAAGAAAGCAAGCAAGCATAACACGGAGGCCACGGATAAGAAGCGTAAGCCACGGATTACACGGAAAGGTATTCAATGCGTTTCGCGCGATGCCGCGCAATTTAGCCGCGCGAAGCGCCAAATCTTTCTTATCCGTCTAATCAGTGGCTTACGCTTCTTATCCGTGGCCTCCGTGTTATTCTTGCTTGCTTGAAGCCTGCCGGTCGTCGTCGGCCTTCAAGTAATCGCTCCGCATCCATCTTACTCGTGGACGACAGCAACAGCCTCGATTTCGACCATGAAATCAGGACTCGCCAACCGGGTGACGCCGACCGTCGTGCTGGTGGGTGTCGCCACGCCAAGATAGCGCATGCGCACATCGCCGCATTTCTGGAATTCGTCGAAGTCGGTGACAAACGTGTTGGTCTTGACGACGTCGGCCCATGTCGCGCCGGCCGCCTTGAGGCATAGTTCGAGGTTTTGAAATGTCTGTTCCATTTGGGCACGCATATCGCCCTTGCCCACGCAATTGCCGTCGATATCGCGGGCCAGCTGGCCGGCCGTGTAGACGAGCCTGCCGGTGCCGCTCACCGCCACGACGTGCGAATAGGAAGGCCGCCCGTTGGACATCCTTACGTTCATCCCCTCCGGCTGATACCGTTCGATCTTGAGCGCCATCATGGTCCTCCTCGTTCGTGTTCGTCGGTTCGCACAGCGTGCCGTATCACCGCAGGCGCGAGCCCGGATCCATTCCCAGGTAAACCCGGCCGCCGATCGGGTACCACTCCGGCGCGACCGTGGCCGTCTGGCCGACGACGTGCAGATCACGCCAGCACTCGGCCAGGCGGCTCTCGCGTTTGAACGACGTGCTGCCGCCGTGCCGGTATACCAGGTCCATTGCCTCGCGCGCGCTGTCGGCGGCATAGGTCGAGGCCAACCGGCAGCGCGCCCTTTGCTCGAGCGTGGTCTCCTTGCCGGCCGCGATCGTGTTCCACAGCTCGGCGATCATCGCGCTACGGTAGGTGCGCCCCGCGTTCAGCACCGCATCGGCGCGACCGACGGCATCCTGCACCTGGGGGTTCTCGGACAGCAGACCGGTCCGGCCGCGCGGTGTTTTGTCCACGGCCAACGCGATCAGCGCGTCGATGCCGGCGCGCGCGATGCCGGTGATCACCGAGCTGTGGTGCGGACCGACCCAGCACACACTCGGCAAGGCGTACGTGATGCCTGGCCAGCGCGACCATTGGTTGTCCAGCGGCATGCCGGCGTGAACCATCGCGCGGCGCTCCGGAAGGAACACGTCCTTGACCGCCCAGTCGAAGCTGCCGGTTCCGCGCAAGCCGGTCACATCCCAACTGCCGGGCACGATCTCCGCTTCCGCGCGCGGGAATACCGCCCGCCAATACAGCGAGCCGCCGTCCGGTCGGCGGCGCGGTATTCCATTATCGAGGATCTGGAAGCTGCCCAGCATCCAGGTCGACTCCTGGCAGCCGGTCCCGAAGGTCCAGCGTCCGCTGATGCGGTAGCCGCCCGCCACAGGCACCGCCTGGCCGCCACCCTGCACCGCGGTGCCGGCAATGACGGTGGCATGCCCGGACGGGTAGATCTCGTGCACGCCCTCGTCGGGCAACCCAAGCGTGACCAGTTGCCCGATGCTGTTGTTGCAGACGTTCCAGCCGACCGAGCCAGCGCCCTCGGCCAGCAGTTCCACCACCCGCAGATAGGTCAGCGGATCAACCTGCAGGCCGCCCAGTGCGCGTGGGATCACCATTCGGTAGCAGCCGGCAGCGTGCAGTTGCTCCACCAACGCCGGCGACAGACGTTGCTCGCGTTCGATCTCATCATGATAACGACGGAGCATCGGCTGCAGCGCGGCCGCCGCCCGCACCACGGGTTGCGCGTCGATATCGACCGGTAGCCGCGTGTCGTCGGTCATCGCGTCCATTGGTCCCTCCCGCCGAAGCCGCTTACGCGCCTGATGGCGCATCCATCCCGACAACGCGCTGATAGACCGCGCGGACCTCGTCGGAGACCTCCTGCGTGTCGTCGCGCAAATTGCGCGGCGTGATGGCGATGAAAGCGATTTCCCAGCTCTCGGGGATCGGCTTTCCCACTCTCGGCAGGAACGCATGCGGCGCGCCTGGCGCATTGTGAAAATGATCGCCGCCGGTCACGGGCGTCAGGAGGGGCAGCCCATCCTCATCGGTCGAAAACGCATCCGCCTCACCGACCACATACATGGGAAACTGGTCGGTTCTGCTGTACGCGTGCTTATGCAGTTCCACCTTCGGCAGGAACACAGCGGCGACGCCGCGGCCGTGGCGGTTCTGGCCCAGGCGCCAGGGACCGGATCCTGACAGGTCCACCTGGCTTGTCAGCCTGTGCTCTTCGCGGCCGAGGACTTCACGCAGCGCCTCCTTCGGGTTGAAGTCTTGTTCGCGCCCGGAGAACTCGGTACGGATTTTGCTGAAGTCGCGATAGACTGCTTTCATCCACGCCAGTTCATCCTCTGCGAGTTCATGATCCAGCAGCTTGATGCTTGGTTGCTCGGACATCGATGTCTCCTTCATGGACGATCATTATGCGCCCGCGGCCGGCGACGCCAGACCGTCGGGCGGCCAGACCGCGATCCCGTCCGCCAGCGGAATGCGCAGATTGCGAAACAACATGGAGAACGACATCCAGTTCCCCATCGCGATGATGAATTCCACCTGCTGTCCCGGGTCGGTGACATGCTTCACCACCTCGGCCCACGCAGCATCCGAAATCGATTTGCCGGCAAGACATTCATCGGTGGCGGCAAGGATCGCCTGGTCCGCCGGCGTCAAGCGCGCCGAACTCGGCCAGTCGCGCACTGCCAGAATATCGTCGGGCGGGATGCCCGCCGCGGTCGCCACCCGCCAGTGTTGCGTCCACTCGTACGCCGAGCCGGTAACCCAGGCGATGCGCATGATCATCAGTTCGCGCAGGCGCGTGTCGAACTTGTTGTTCTCCAGCAGCTGCATCAGTTGGCCGAACGCCACCCTGGCCACGCCGGGGTTGTTGGCCACGACGCGAAACGCTTCGCTCTGGGTACGCCGCGCGGGCATCCCCATCGCATCACCCAGCTCGCGGGCGCGCTCCAGCGATACCATCGGCACGCGTAAGGTCATCGTCACTCTCCGTTGCCGTTGCCCAATCTTACTCCCAGGGCGTCTCTGCTGCGGCATTCCGCCCCGAAACACGGCCGAACGCGAGGCATTCCCCGATGTTCCCGGTGCCCTGATACAGATAGCTATAGATCGAACCAAGTTCGCCCGCGCTGTACAGCCTTGCGATGGGCGTGCCATCGGGTCGCACAATCTGCGCCTTCTCATTACGGCGCGGGCCGCCCTGGGTATTGAGCATGGAAGGCGAAAGTTCGACCGCATAGAATGGCCCCGAGCCAATGGGCGCCAGCATCAGGGTCCGACCGAAATCCGGATCGTATCTCGCATCGCAGTGGCGGTTCCACCGGTTGACGGTGTCCGCCAGCGTGTCGGGGTCGAGTCCCACCGCCGTGGCGAGAGCCGCCAGGGTATCGGAGGTGCTGATCCAACCCTTCGCCAATTCGGCGCTGTTGTCCTCACTCCACGGGTAGCGCTCGATGATCTGGGTCCAGCCGTGGCTCGGGTGCTTGTCATAGAGTGGGCCAGCGGAAAACAGCGTGTGATCGAAGATCAGAAACATCGGGCACGGGGTGGACAAGGGCAGCCAACGGCCGTTCACCGGGATCTTCCCATGGCGGGTCTTGAACTTTTCGTCGGTGAATCGCCTGGCGTCCGGACCCACCACGATCATGCCGCCCGGCATCTCCTTGCTGTAATGCAACGCCTGCATCGAGAATGTGGTGCGGATTTCCGGGACCTTCAGGGCCATGGAGGGGCCAGCGTAGTTGTTCATGTGCCAGAGGTCGGCTCCGACAGACGTCGCCATCGTGATGCCATCGCCTTCGTTGTACGGCGTGCCGGAGGTGTAGCAATAGGGCACACCCGGAAGGTAATCGCGAATCATCTGTTGGTTGTTTTCGAAACCTCCACAGGTCAGCACCACCGCCTTTGCTGCCTTGACGGCGATCGATCGATTCCGCGTCTGGGCTCGCACCCCGAGGATTTCCTTGGTGATGTCATGCTGGATCAGTTCCCGCCCCGGCGTTTCATACCGGATAGAGATCGGGCGTTGTCTGACCAGGCGCTCGAACAGCTGCCAGGTGTACGAATAGCCATAGGTCGGTCCGTCGTGGAACTTGTGCACGCAGTCCGCGCCGGGCAGATCCGGGAACTCGATCCCGACCGGCGGATGCTGATGCTCCTGCGGGTCGCCGCCGAGACTCTGAAGCCATGCATTGTTCTGGCACATCTCCTGCGCCCACACCTGCACCATGGCTTCCGGCACAGTGTAGGGCCCACACAGGGCCGTGAGATAGGCGATGGCCTTTTCGACCGACGAGGTATTCAGATAACCCTGGCCCGCGACGCGCGTGTTGCCGCCTTCCTGACCTTCCGGTGCTTTCTCCAGGATCACGACCTTGGCTCCGAGATCGTGGGCGGTGACGGAAGCGGCCATGCCCGCGGCGCCAAATCCGACGACGACGACATCGGCTTCGATGTCCCAATTGTGTGGCATAAACGGCTGGTGCTCCGTGACGTGTCCCCGCTGGCGGAGCCAGGGCACGATCGGCCGGGCGACTCCAATGTGGATGTTCTGCTATTTCTGGCTTGAACGGCAACCCGGCGACGAACGAGGGGGGAAGCAACACGATGCATGCCACGCACCTGGTGATCGGCGGCGGTTCGGCCGGCTGCGTGATGGCGGCGCGCCTGTCGGAGGCGCCGGGCAACCACGTGGTGCTGCTGGAGGCCGGACGCGACTATCCGCCGGACCGGACGCCCGAGGACATCCGAGACACCTACTCGGGCAGCGCGCTGATGAATCCCGGATACTTCTGGAAGCACCTGAAGGTGCGCCGCAGAGCGGATGCCGACCCGTTCTATTACGAGCAGGGCCGTGTGCTCGGCGGCGGGTCGTCCGTCAACGGCCAGGTGGCGCTGCGCGGGGCGCCGGAGGACTACGACCACTGGAACACGATCGGTGCCAAGGGCTGGGACTGGAACTCGGTGCTGCCCTATTTCCGACGTCTGGAAACCGACCTCGATTACACCGACCAACTGCACGGCGCACAGGGGCCTATCACCGTCCGTCGCATGCCGATGGAACAGTGGGACGACTTCACACTGTCCGTCACCAAGGTGTGGAACGACCTCGGCTATCGCCTGCGCCCCGACATGAACGGCGAATTCGGCGAAGGCTACTCACCGCTGCCGCTGTCCAACGATGGCACCGCACGGCGTTCCGCGGCGGTGGGTTATCTGGATGCAGCAGCGCGTCGCCGTCCCAACCTGCAGATCCTTGGCGAAACGCAGGTGCGGCGGATCTTGTTTGCCAGCGGCCATGCCAACGGCGCCGAGGTGCGGCGCAACGGCGCAATCGAGACCATTACCGCCGACAATGTCGTCGTCTCCGCCGGCGCGCTGCACACACCGTGGCTGCTTATGCTGTCGGGCATCGGTCCGGGGGAGCATCTGCGCCAGCACGGCATCGCGGTACTGTTGGACCGGCTTGGCGTGGGCAGCAATCTGATGGATCACCCGGCAATCCACATCTCCGGCTACCTGCCGCCGGTGGCCCGGCACAAGATGGTGCGGCGGCGGAACTATACCTATCTGCGCTGGTCCTCCGGACTGCAGGACGTGCCGGAGGCGGACATGGTGATGATGGCGGTCTGCCGCTCCGCGTGGCATGCGATCGGTGTGCGCATCGGCACGCTGTCGTCCTATATCGGCCGATCGTACTCGACCGGCGAGGTGCGGCTTGCCTCGTCCGATCCGGACGACGAGCCGTATGTTGACTTCAACTGGTTGAGCGACCGCCGCGATCTGGACCGGATGATGGATGCGTTCCGTCGCATGGCAAGCATCCTGGTCAGCGATCCGGTGCCGCAGTACATGTCGAACCTGTTCGCTTCCAAATTCTCCCAGCGCGTGCGCAACGTCAGCTTAAAGAACTTCCGCAACATGGTGATCACCAACATGGCCGCAGTGATGATGGACTCGTCGGCCAGCCTGCGGAAATTCCTGTTCGACAAGGTGATAAGCGATTCCCGTCCGCTGCCGGAACTGCTCACCGATCCCGCCGCATTGGAGCGTCATGTGCGCGACAACGTGCAGTCCGCTTGGCACGCTTCCTGCACCTGCCGCATGGGCGATCCGGCGGATCCACGCACCGTGGTCGATCCGGCCGGCAAGGTCGTGGGGGCGGAGAACCTGTTCATCGCCGATGCGTCGGTGATGCCGGAGGTCTCGCGCACCAACACCAACATCCCCACCATTATGATCGCCGAACGCATCGCCGAGATGGTGCGCCGGCGATGACCGCGATCAACCACCGCGTTCTGTTGCGTGCGCGGCCCACGGGGATCCCGGCGCCGGACAACTTCATTGCGGACAGCGTCCCGGTGCGCGCGCCCGCGGCGAACGAGGTGTTGCTGGAGACGATCTTTCTGTCGATCGATCCGGCGATGCGGTCGTGGATGACCGCGGGCGTGGCACCGGGCGAAGTCATGCGCGGCGGCGGCATCGCGCGCGTGCTCGAAAGCCGAGCCGACGGCTTCCGACCAGGCGATTTGGTCCAGGCACGGCTCGGCTGGCAGACCCATCCCACCTTGCCTGCGAAATACCTGCAAAATGTCGATCTGACGCGTGGCGATGCGCTGGCCTGGATCGGGCCGCTCGGTCTCAGCGCGGTGACTGCCTACTTCGGGATGCGTGATATCGGCGCCGTGAAACCAGGTGATCGGGTTCTGGTGTCTGCGGCGGCCGGCGGCGTCGGGCAGATCGCCGCACAGATCGCGCGCATCGAGGCCTGCCATGTGGTCGGCATCGCCGGCGGGACGGAGAAGTGCGCCTTCCTGTCCGACGAACTGCGTCTGGATGCAGTCATCGACTATAAGGCGGAAAACGATCTGGCGGCTTCCATCGGCCGAACCTGTCCCGACGGCATCGATCTCTATTTCGACAATGTCGGCGGACCCACATTGGATGCGGCGCTGCTGCATTTGCGCGAGGCAGCGCGGGTCGTGCTGTGCGGACGCATCTCCCAGGTTGCCGCCGATCCGCCATATGGTATCCGCAATCTCGGACAGCTGCTGTCGCGGCGTGGGCGGATGCAGGGCTTCCAGGTGTTCCGCTACCATGACCGGTATGAGGAGGCCCGCGCCTGGCTCGCCGCGCGTCATCACGAGGGACGGCTGCATCAGCGCCTCCATATCCTGGATGGGCTGCATCATGCGCCGGCCGCACTCGGGATGCTGTTCCGCGGCGAGAACACCGGCAAGCTTGTCGTGCAGGTAAGCCACCCTGCGACATAGGGAGAGGATCGGCCATGCAACGCTCCACCACCGCACTGCGCGGATTGCTGTCGAACAGCAGCTTCATCAACATGCCATCGGCCTACGATGCGATCGGCGGCCGGCTGATCGCGAGCCTGGGGTTTCCCGCCGTCTACACCGGCGGCTTCGTGACCGGTGGCTCGCGTTGCACCTCGGAGCCGCTGCTGACCATGGATGAGCAGGTACGGGTCGCCGGCGACGTGGCGGCCGCGGTGACGGTGCCGCTGGTTGCCGATGGCGGCGCCGGTTTCGGCGAACCGCTGCACACCATGCGCTCGGTGCGCGAGTTCATTCGCGCGGGAGTCGCCGGCATCCACATCGAAGACCAGCTTTACCCGAAGCGCGCGCACTACCACAAATACGTGGCACATGTGACGCCGCGCGACGAGTTCGTCGCCAAGATCGACTATGCCTGTCGCCAACGCGCCGAGTCGGACCCCGACTTCGTCATCATCGCGCGATCGGACGCATGTCGCTTCGAGGGGCTGCAGGAGGCGGTTGACCGGATCAACCTAGCCGCCGATGTCGGCGCCGACATGGGACTGGTGTTTCCACGCAACGACGAGGAGCTGCGCCAGGCGCCGAAGCTGGCAAAAGTACCGCTGGTCTATGTGATGAGCCGCGGCAATCGTGACCAGCGCCCGCTGCCGACCATCGGTGAGATCGAAGCGATGGGCTACAAGGCCTGCATCGACGCGGTGACCAGCCTTGTGGTGGCCTTCACCGCCATGAAACGCGCCTTCATTGAGATTCGTGAGACCGGCACCTTCGCCGGCCTCAGCGCCCAGGAGTGCTTGGACGCCCGCCAGCAGATCGAGGATCTCGTAGGGCTCGAGCAGTTCTACGTCATCGAAGAGGAAACAGTTGAAAAGACACGTTGGGGCAAGCGCTAATTCCCCCGCTCGAAGCCCGGCCGCGGCACCAGGCTCATCAGCATGTGCTCGAAACCGCCGTCGACGATGATCTCCTGCCCGTTGACGAAGCCGGCGCGTTCGCTGGCCAGGAACATCACGACCTGCGCCATGTCCTCCGGCGTGCCGATGCGCCCGACCGGAATGGCCGCGGCCCTCCGCTCCGCGACGCCAGGTGCCTGATAGAAGCTCTCGCTCATCGGTGTACGCACGAGGCCGGGGCTGAGTACGTTGCTGCGCACGCCATGCGGTCCCCACTCCACCGCAAGCTGACGCGAGAGCATCAGCACGCCGGCCTTGCTGACGCTGTAGGCGCCGGAGAACGCCTGCGCGTTGCTGCCGGCGATCGATGCCGTGTGCACGATGGCGCCGCGTCCGCGCTCGATCATCGCCTTGCCGAACGCCTGTGCGCACAGCAGGTAGCCGGTCAGGTTGACCGACAGCAGCCGGTTCCACTCGTCCAGTGGCACGGTCGCCAGCGAACCGGGCAGCAGCATCCCGGCATTGTTGACCAGGATTTCGCATGGCCCGATGGCGCGGGATGCGCGTTCCGCATCGGCGACGCTGTCCGGGTTCGCGATGTCGCAGGCAAACGCAAGCGTTCTGGCACCGGTCGGACGCAGTGCCTCCGCCGTCGCCCGGCAATTGCCCTCATCCTTGTCGAGCAGGACCACCGACGCGCCGGCCTGCGCCATGCCAAGCGCAACGGCGCGGCCGATGCCGCCACCGGCGCCGGTCACGACGCACACGCGGTCCTTCAGCTCAAGCCATTCGGCATTCTGCTGCGCCATGGTTCTCACTCGGTCGGTTTCCTGCGCCGACAGTCTAGCGTGCCGGCGGCGACGGCGACAGCGACGAGTGGTTTGACTCTGATCCGCACAACCGACAATGATCCGCGCCTCCTCTGGACCCGCCCCGAAAGGTCGCGGGCGGGCGATCCATTGGAGGAACCCAAAAGAAGGGTTGTATACCCATGATTTCCGCGCTGCTGCCGAACTACGCCCGTGCTGACCTCGCCTTTGAGCGGGGCGAAGGCGCCTGGTTGTGGACGGTGGACGGCCGACGATTCCTCGATTTCGGTTCCGGCATCGCTACCGCCTCGCTCGGGCACGGCCATCCGCACCTGGCCGGCGCGATCGCCGAGCAGGCCGCCAAGGTGATGCATGTCTCCAACCTGTATCGCATCCCGCAGGCCGAACGGCTTGCCCAGCGGTTGGTCGATGCGACGTTCGCGGACAGCGTGTTCTTCTGCAACTCGGGCGCCGAAGCGAACGAGGGCATGATCAAGATGATGCGCCGTGCGATGTATGACGCAGGCAAGCCGGAGCGCTTCCGCTTCATCGTGTTCGAGGGCGCATTCCACGGCCGCACGCTGGCGACGCTGGCCGCCACCGGCAACGCCAAGTACCTGGAAGGCTTTGGCCCCGTTGTCGAAGGCTTCGACCAGGTGCCGTTCAATAACATGAACGCGGTGCGCAACGCGGTCGGACCCGCCACCGCCGGCATCATCGTCGAGCCGGTGCAAGGTGAGGGCGGCGTGCGTCCTGCCGACATGCAGTTTCTGCGCGATCTGCGCGCGGTGTGCGACGAGTACGGCATCGCCCTCGGCATGGACGAGGTGCAGTCCGGCATGGGGCGCACCGGCAAACTTTTCGCGCATGAATGGGCGGGCATCACGCCCGACGTCATGTCGGCGGCGAAGGGCATCGGTGGCGGGTTCCCGCTCGGTGCGGTGTTGGCGAAGGAAGAATTCGCCAAGGCGCTGAAGCCCGGCACGCATGGCACCACGTTCGGCGGCAACCCGCTTGCCTGCGCCGCCGGCAACGCGGTGCTGGACATCATCCTGGCGCCAGGGTTCCTGGCCGAGGTCGAGCGCAAGGGCCGCCGGATGCGCGCCGAACTCGACGAGATCGCCCGCGAATATCCGCAGGTCTATGAGGACGCGCGCGGCATGGGTCTGTTGCAGGGACTGAAATGCGTGCTGCCGCAGGGCGAGGTGCAGGCGGCCTGCGTCGCGGAAGGCTTGATGGCCATTACCGCCGGCGAGAACGTGCTGCGCCTGGCGCCGCCGTTGGTGGTGACCGACGCCGACCTGGACGAGGCGATGGTCATGCTGCGCCGCGCGACGCGTCGTGTGCTGCCGTCCACGGCCAAAGCCGCCGCGAAATGAGTGCTTCGCTCAGACGGACCGAGCGGTCGGACGATATCGTCGCGGGTCCGCGTCACTTCCTCGACCTGCGCGACTTCGACACGCCGACGTTGCGGCAGATGCTGGAGGTCGCCGCCAACTACAAGCGCGGCGGCGTGTCTTCGCGTCCGCTGGCCGGCAAGACGCTGGCGCTGATCTTCGAGAAGCCCAGCACCCGCACGCGGGTGTCGTTCGAAGTCGGCATGCGGCAGTTGGGCGGCGATGTGATCGTGCTGTCCGCGCGCGATATGCAGAGCGGGCGCGGCGAGACTCCGGCCGACACGGCGCGGGTGCTGTCGCGCTATGTCGATGCGATCATGCTGCGCACCGACAACGTGACGAAGCTGCACCAGCTGGCGGAATTCGCCACGGTGCCGGTGATCAACGGACTGACCGACACTTCGCACCCGTGCCAGCTCATGGCGGATGTGCTGACGTTCGAGGAGCATCGCGGACCGATCGCCGGTCAGGTGGTGGCCTGGTGCGGCGACGGCAACAACGTCGCGCGAAGCTGGATCGAGGCGGCGGTGCGGTTCGGTTTCACGCTACGGCTGGCGACGCCGGACGCGCTCCGCCCACCGGCGGAGCTGGTCGAATGGGCGCGCGCGCAGGGCGGGAAGATCGAGCTGACCGACGATCCCGAGAAGGCGGTCGCCGGCGCCCGCTGCGTGGTGACCGATACCTGGGTGTCCATGTCGGACGACCCCAATTCCAACCGCCACAACATGCTGGCGCCGTATCGCGTCACCGGCACGCTGATGGCGAAGGCGGCGGCCGATGCGCTGTTCATGCACTGCCTGCCGGCGCACCGCGGCGAGGAGGTCGCCGCGGAGGTGATCGACGGCCCGCAGTCCGTGGTGTTCGACGAGGCGGAGAATCGGCTGCATGCGCAGAAGGGCGTGCTGGCCTGGGTACTCGGGGCAGTGCGATAGCATGTACGAAATGTCCCTGATGGCTTCCGGCGGAATTGCCGGCTGACGCAGGGTTGGCGACGGCCCGTCACAGTGAGGTGACACCGACTGGTCGCCCAGCCTACGAGTCAAGGCCTTTGCTGCACCGCAGCAAGCCCCTTATTGGGTCACGCCAGAAAGACAGGAGTGCTGACCCAGCATGAAATGGTCACGCGAATTGCGCATTGCCCGCCGGAGCCTGCGCACGGCCATCAAGGCGGCATCCGTAATGGCCGCGGCCAGGGCGAAGCTGCCCGAACCGCTGCGAGCGATTCCCACGCCCAGCCCGCATCGCCCCAGCCTGGTTAAGATCGCCGACTTCGGCTGCAATCCCGGGCGACTGGCGATGCTGGCCCACCTGCCGGCCGATCCGCCGGTGCCGGCCCAGTCACTGGTCGTGTTGCTGCACGGCTGCGGCCAGCCGGCAGCAGCATTTGCCCGCGATGCGGGATGGATCGACCTCGCCGACCGGCTCGGCGTTGTCCTGGTGCTGCCCGAACAGTCGGACGAGAACAATCGCGGGCGATGCTTCAACTGGTTCCAACCATCGCACACCGGCCGTGGGCTTGGTGAGGCCATGTCAATCCGCCAAATGGTCGCCACCGCGGTCGAGCGGTTCGCCGTCGACCCCGGTCGCGTCTTTGTTGCCGGCCTGTCCGCCGGCGGCGCCATGACGGCGGCTTTGCTCGCGGCTTATCCCGACGTGTTCGCCGGAGGCGCCGTGGTCGCCGGCCTGCCCGTCGGCGCCGCGGGCGGGGTCTCCGAAGCGTTGCGGCGGATGGCCGAAGCCGGCCCCGATCGATCCCCTGCCGCCTGGGCCGAACAGGTGCGCCACGCCGCGCCGACCGACTATCCGGGGCCGTGGCCAAGGCTCTCGATCTGGCACGGCGAAGCGGATCGCGTCGTCGATCCTGCCAATGCGCATCTGCTCGCGGTGCAATGGTGTGCGCTGAACGGTCTCGATCCGGCGGCGCCGGAAACCGCGGAACTTCTCGGCATGCGCCGGGACCGATGGAGCGTGTCGCAACACCCGGTTATCGAGCGATGGAGCATTCCTGAACTTGCGCACGACTGGCCGCGGGGCGCCGCCGAAAGTATCGTTGATTTCTGGGGCATTGGGCCCGATTAACCGCACCGCAATCCGGCGCGCCCATGATGATGCCGACAGCAGCAAGGTGTCAGCCATGTCCGACGCTGCCAGCGTGAAAGACGTCATCATCGCGGACAACGATTATATCATCCGCGGAATCCTCCGTTCGGTCCTGGAGAATGAGGGCTTCACCGTCTTGCAGACGATCGATGGCTTCGAGGCGATCGATTACGCGACACGCACGCACGCCTGTCTGGTCATGCTGGACTACAAGATGCCCAGGCTGGACGGCATCAGCGCCTGCGCCGAGATCCGCCGGCTGCCCGACTATGCCGACACGCCGATCATCATCCTCACGGCATTCGATGACGAAGAAACGCGCGCAGCGGCACGACAAGCAGGCGTCACGGCGTTCCTTGCCAAGCCATTCAAGCCGGTCGATCTGCTGCGCGTCATCTCGGATCTGCTGGGGTCTTCGCCCGCCGCAGGCGCAGCGGGACCCGAGCCGGTCGCATTGGTCTGGAAGCGCCGGCAGGAACCGCCGCCGCTGTTCGGCGAGCCGATCGAACTGTCCAAGGGCCGTCGGGTGCTGAACATCTGCCGTCGCTGAACCGGTTCAAACCGACAGCAGCGCCTCCAGCGACCGCCTGCGCCGCAGTTCGGCCAATGCTACCCCCGCTTCGCCACGCATCTCGTCTGCATCGGCCGAGCCCGTTGCGACCGCGCCCTCGAAGCGAGCGGCAACTGAGGCAAGCCGGGTAAAGCCAAGCGTCCCGCCGCTTCCCTTCAGTTCGTGCGCCAGCGCAGCGAGTTCGTCCGGCGCGGCGGCCGGGTCCTCGAGCGCGCGCAGCAGTGACTCGATCCGCAAGGCCAGACAGTCGA
This sequence comes from Acetobacteraceae bacterium, assembly GCA_036494925.1. GTDB lineage: Bacteria > Pseudomonadota > Alphaproteobacteria > Acetobacterales > Acetobacteraceae > JAMXLO01. The sequence goes on along the minus strand of DASXNR010000282.1, from coordinate 3,976 downwards.
GCAGGTGCTGGACGCCCTCCTCGCCCATGGCCGACGTAATCGATGCCATGGCCTCGAGATCGATCGCGGGGGACTCGCACGATCGGCATTGCATTGCTGCGCGCGCGACCACGGCGGTCAGCTCCGCCTGCGTGAAGGGCTTCGCCAGGTGTTCTGACATGCCGGCACACCGGCATTCTTCCGCGTGCCGGTCGAGTGCGTTTGCCGTCACCGCGATGATCGGAACCTGACCACGCGGATCGTCAAGCGCCCTGATACGTCGCGTCGCTTCCAGGCCGTCCATGCCAGCCATGCGCATGTCCATCAACACCACGTCGAAGTCATACGCGCCGGCGAGCCGAACAGCTTCGCCGCCATCCGCCGCCTCGACCACGTGATGTCCGGCCGTTTGCAGATACGCCGCAGCGACACTCCGATTGACTTCGGAATCGTCCACGACCAGCACGTTGAGCCGGCGATTCGCCTCCGGTTTCGCTGCCCCGGCTGCGACCTCCACCTGATCTGCCGCGCCGGCGGGCAGCTCGAGCCAGAACACGCTCCCGCCGCCAGGGTTGTTGCGGTGACCCATGTGTCCGCCCATGCGACGGGTCAGCCGATGTGCGATTGCCAGCCCAAGTCCGGTGCCCTCGATGCTGGTGCGCTCCGCGCCGAAGCGCTCATACTCCTTGAACAGAAGGTGGCGCCGGCCCTCGGGAATGCCGATGCCGCTATCAGCGACCTCGATGGTCAGGTGCTCCTGGTCGCCCTTCAGCCGCAGCTCGATCATGCCCAGCGGGGTGTATTTCACCGCATTGCTCAACAGGTTTATCAGCACCTGCCGCAGCTGTATGTCGTCGGTCACAAACTGTGCGGGCGCTTCGGGAGCCATGATGATCCGCGTCTCCAGCCCCCGCGCCCTCGCGCCAGGTTCGATGACGGCAATGCATTCCTCGGCAAGGTCATGCACGTCGATACGACGCATGTGGAGTGCCGGGCCGAGTGCCTCGATGCGCGCATAATCGAGCACGACGTTGACGACATCGCGCATGTGCCGGCTGGCGCGGATGATCTCTGTAACCTGCTGTAGCTGCGCCTCGCCAAGCCCGCCTTCGTTTGACAAGCGATCGGCGTAACCGAGCACACCGTGCAGCGGGGTACGCAATTCGTGGCTCAGCGTGGTAAGGAACTGTGACTTTTCCTGGCTTTCCCGCTTGGCCGCCTTGCGCCGTTGCTTCTCGTCCGACAGGCGGCGAGACAGATAGATCACCGCACCCAGCACTGCGATGCCCGCCAAAACGAACCACCACAGCATCGGGCTGGCGGACATTCCCTCGGTCGCCACGCCGACACTCACGATCAGCGGCAATGTCCCCACCCGATGGAACGCGAACCTGCGCTCGATATGATCGATCGGATCGGGCGCCGTGACGAACGCCGCTTTGGCCTCGATGGCCGCCCGGAACGGTGTGGCTTTGTCTATCACGTCACCAACGGTGTTCAAGTCGAACGGCAGCCGCATCAGGACGACGCCGTCGTCTCGCATCAGCATCACCGAGTCGCCCGATCCGAGTTCAAGATGCTGGAGCAGATCGCGGAAATACGCGAGACGCACGCCCATGACCACGAGACCGGCAAAGTTGCCACCGGTATCGTTCATGCGACGGCTGACGGTGAATCCCACGTTTTTCTCGTTATCGACCGAGAACCGTCCGCCCATGAAAGGGCCGTCGAGATTGTGATACAGCAGTGCCCTGAAATAGTCGCGATCGGACCAGTTGTTGGTATTTTGCGGCAATCCGGCGATTGAATCGCCCTTCTCGCTCAGTATGTCGACAAAGCTGAAATACGGCTCGCGCTGGATACGCTCGAACAGCGGCGCATCACGGGCCCGCGGGTCCTGGCTCTGAAGGTCCGCTGCATGGTGCCTGCCGATCACCGCCTGCAAGGAGCGATCGAACTGCTCTACGCTGCCTGCAATATCCTGCGCCGCTGCCGCTGCCAGCCGCGACGTCATCAGGTCGATCTGCTGGTCAGTGGACCAGCGCTCAGCCCATACAGCCCCGGCGATCATCACTCCGGTGAGCACGAGCAGGGCGTACGGCAGCGCGACATCCAGCCGCGGCCAGGAGAGCAACAAGCGCATTTTGCGCGACGATGACTGCGACAGACCCATGTCATCCTGCTTCTTTGGCTGCGCGATTGTAGGCAGCAAATCCCTAGCCAAAGATTGACGGCAACCCGCCTTGGTATGCATCCCCGGAATCGGATCGGCAGCCTTGAACGGGAGAACAGCGTGCTGTACCATCTGTTTTCATGTCTGGACCACCAATAGACACGCTCAGAGAGTGATCACTGCATCCCAGATGCGCGCCGCCCGTGCCATGCTCGGGATCGACCAGCGTACGCTGGCCGCCCTGTCCGGCCTGTCCGTGCCGACCATCCAGCGCATGGAAGGCAGCGACGGGGTGGTGCGCGGCAACGTGGACTCGCTGATGAAGCTGGTCGGCGCGCTGCAGGCCGCCGGTATCGAGTTGATCCCCGAGGGCGCGACCAGCAGCCAGGGAGGGCGGGGCGTACGCCTGATGACGCCGACACCTCGCCGCGTTCAGTCGCGCCGCGCATGATCGCACTGACGCTCGCCTGTGTTGTGCTGCTGCTGGGCCTTGCTGTCGCCGGCGCGTTCGCTGCCCAGGCGGGATCCGGGCGCACTGTCGTCTATGGCGGCAGCTTGTGTATCTCCTCGGCCTCGTTGCTGATCGCGCTGTTCTCGCTCGCCGCGGCGCCTTCCATCGTGACGCTGCCGATCGGCCTGCCGTGGACCGGCGCGCATTTCCGCCTCGATCCGCTCGCCGCGTTCTTCCTGGTCGTGGTCGGGCTCGGCAGCGCCGGCGCCAGTCTTTACGCATTGGGCTACGGCCGGCACGAACACGACCCGCAGCGCGTGCTGCCGTTCTATCCCGCCTTCCTTGCCGGACTGAACCTCGTGGTGATCGCCGATGACGCCTTCAGCTTCCTGTTCGCCTGGGAGCTGATGTCGCTGGCCTCCTGGGCGCTGGTCATGTCGCATCACCGCGAGAGCGGCAATGCGCACGCCGGCTACGTCTACATCATCATGGCGAGCTTCTCGGGCCTCGCGTTGCTGCTGTGTTTCGGCCTGCTCGCCGGTCCCACCGGCAGCTACACCTTCACCGCGATGCGTGCCGTCCACCCGTCATCCGGCATCGCCGCGCTGGCGCTGGTGCTGGCGTTGATCGGTGCCGGATCCAAGGCCGGCGTGGTGCCGCTGCACGCCTGGTTGCCGCTGGCGCATCCCGCGGCACCCAGCCACGTCTCCGCGCTGATGAGCGGGGTGATGACCAAGGTCGCGGTGTACGGCTTCGTCCGCATCGCGTTCGACCTGCTGGGTGCGCCAACCTGGTGGTCCGGCACCCTGGTCCTGGCGATCGGCGGCATCACCGCGGTGCTCGGCGTGCTCTATGCGCTGATGGAGCACGACCTGAAGCGACTGCTCGCCTACCACACGGTGGAGAACATCGGCATCATCTTCATCGGCCTGGGTCTCGCGATGGCGTTCGGCGCCAATCAGCTTCCCGCCGCCGCAGCACTCGGACTGACCGCGGCGCTGTTCCACGTGTTCAACCACTCGGTGTTCAAGAGCCTGCTGTTCTTCGGCACCGGCGCCGTGCTCACCGCGACCGGCGAGCGCGACATGGATCACCTCGGCGGCCTGATCCATCGCATGCCGAAGACCGCATTTGCCTTCCTGGTCGGCTGCGCGGCGATTTCCGCATTGCCACCGTTGAACGGGTTCGTCTCCGAGTGGCTGACATTCCAGGCCATCCTGCTGCATCCCGACCTGCCGCAATGGGGCTTGAAGATCATGATCCCGGCGGACGGCGCGCTGTTGGCACTATCGGCCGCGCTCGCTGCCGCCTGCTTCGTCAAGGCGTACGGCATCGCGTTTCTCGGCAGGCCGCGCACCGCGGTTGCCGCGGAG
>DASXNR010000281.1:0-19416 GCA_036494925.1 Acetobacteraceae bacterium | reverse complement strand
CGACGTGCCAGGCCGCGAACAACATCGGCCCGTCGCGTGATGTGCCGCCGGTCGCCGTGGCCTGACGTGTGACACTTGACGCCACCGTCATCGTCTTGTCGGCGAGCAGGTCCTGGTGCAGCGTGATCGTTCCGGTTACCGCATCATAGCTGGCGGCGACGAAGTACCATTTGCGCGCCAGCAGTTTCCGGCCACTGCGCAGCACCGTCGGCCCGAGGCGAAATTCGGCCTCGCCCGCATCGTTGACCATCAGGCCGAAGCCAATACCGGCGCTGTCGCTCCACGTTCCGGCGATCGCCTGGCGTCCATCCGTGGGCAGCGTCGGCCAGACCAGCGCCGCGATCGAGAAGCTCCGCAACGCACCGATCAGCTGATGCGCGGGCACCATCGCCCACGACCCCGCTCGCAACGCCTGCGTCCGCGCGGGATAGGCGCTGTTGGCGCGCGTATCGACCGGCTCGGTGCGGAACGGCGGCGCGTCGGGGCCTGCCTCGGGGCTCAGCAGCCGGACGATTCGCGCGTTGTACTGGGCGGCGCCATCGCAGCTCACCTTGAAGCCGATGGTATCGCCGGGGCGGACGCTGATCGCGTCCGCATAGGCCATCAGGGTGGTCATTCGATCGGCAGAGGCACGCCCGCCATCTCCTCCCAGCGCAGTTTGAACACCGCCCATTCGGCCGCTTCCAGGCTGTCGAACGTCATGTTGGTCAGTCGCGGCGGACCCTGGTTGCCATCCGTCAGCCGCGCCAGCGTCCACTGTGCGTGTGGCCGCGTCATCACCAGCACGTGGCGCGCATCGGTCTCGCGGGTGCGCATCAGGTTGAGCAGGTATTGCAGATCGGGGCTGTGCTCGCCGAACGGCCTGGCCTGGTATTCGCGTGCCAGGTCGAGGCGGCTGGCGTCGAAGCGATACACGATGCGTGTCTCCTTGACACTTGGAACCACGTGGGATCGGTTGAGCGCAGCGAAACCCATCAATTCTCGTATGACAATAGCCCAACACCCTGTTCTGGTCATCGGTGCCGGCGTCGTCGGCCTGTCGACCGCGCTCTATCTGCAACGTGCCGGGATGCAGGTGGCGGTCCTGGATCCGCTCGGGCCGGCCGGCGGCGCTTCGTTCGGCAATGCCGGCATGCTCAGCCCCGACACCGCGACGCCGATCGCGATGCCGGGCATGCTGCGCAAGGTGCCTGGCTGGCTGCGCGATCCGCTCGGCCCGCTCGCGGTCCGTCCGTCGTATTTCCCGCGCGCCTTGCCATGGCTGCTGCAATGGGTGAAGGCAGGCAAGCTGCAACGCGTCCTCGCGGTATCCGACGCGATGCGCGCGCTGCACAGTGACACGCTGACCTGCTGGCGCGAACTGCTTGGCGATGCGCTGTACCACGAGTTGATCCGTCCCTCCGGTCAGGTGAGCGTCTGGGAAGGCGACGATACCAGCCCGACCGAGGCGCTCGAACAGCAGATCCGCGACCGCCACGGCATCGTCGCGCAGCGGCTGAACGCCGACGAGCTGCGCCAGATGTTCCCGGGCCTCGCGCGCGACATCACGCGCGGTCTGTTCGTGCCGGGGAACGGGTACACCGTCAGCCCGCAGCGCATCGTCCACTCGCTGGCCGAGCTGTTCCGCGCGGCGGGCGGCTCGATCATCGCGGAACGGGCCATGAAGCTGATCCCGCATGAAGGCGGCGGCTGGCTGGCGATGACCAACATCGCCAACCGCTACGCCGACCACGTGGTGATCGCAGCCGGTGCCTGGTCCGCCCAACTGCTCGCCCCGCTCGGTATCCGCGTGCCGCTGGAGACCGAGCGCGGCTATCACGCCATGCTGTTCTCCCCCAGCGTCACCCCGCCGATCCCGATCAGCAGCAAGACGCGCGCCTTCTTCATGACGCCGATGGAGGACGGGCTCCGCGTGGCGGGCACCGTCGAGATCGCCGGGCTGGATGCTCCGCCCGATGAACGGCGTGCCCGGGTACTGGTCGAGCATGCGCGCCGCCTGTTCCCCGGTCTGCAGGCCGGGGAGGTGCGTTACTGGATGGGGTTCCGTCCGTCGACGCCCGACAGCCTGCCGATCCTTGGACCGGTGCAGCGCCGTCCGGGCCTGTATCTCGCGTTCGGCCACGGCCATTTCGGCATGAGCGGCGGCCCGCCGAGCGGTCGCCTGCTGGCTCGTCTGATTACCGGCCAGCCGCCTGGGATCGACCCGTCGCCGTACGACGCACGGCGCTTCGAAAGCTGACCTTTACTTCTTCAAGGGAATATTAACACCTTCCACCTACGCCTGCGTGTGATGAGTGCACGCATTGAGCTTGGGCGGGCGCCGGTGTTGCCGCCGTGGTTGCGGCGTCTGGCGCGTCGGGCGGTCCTGCTGGTCTGGTGGGCCATCACGTTGCAATTGCGGCAGCGGTTCGTGCTGTGGCGGCGCGCCAAACAGATCCGTCGGCTTGCGCCGATCACGCCGGCACAGCAGCCGATCCTGATCCACGAACCCGATCCGCGGCACATCCGCGTGCCGTACAGCGCCGATCCAATCGTTTCCATTATCATTCCTTGCTACGGCAAGGTGGAGTATACGCTGAGCTGCCTGGCATCGATCGCGGCGCATCCGCCCGCAGCGGCCATCGAGGTGATCGTCGTCGATGACGCAACGCCGGACGGCTCGACCGCCTGCCTGGCTTCGGTGCCAGGTATCCGGCTGATCATCAATCCGACCAACCTAGGCTATCTGCGTTCCTGCAACACCGCCGCTCGCGTCGCCGGGGGCGAGTTCCTGCTGCTGTTGAACAACGATACGCAGGTGCTGCCGGGCTGGCTGGATGCGTTGCTGATGCCGTTCCGATCGCGCAGCGATGTCGGCGCGGTCGGTTCCAAGCTGCTGTATCCTGACGGCAGGTTGCAGGAGGCGGGCTGCATCGTGTGGGACGACGGCTCGGGCTGGAACTTTGGCCGGCTCGATACGCCGGATCGGTCCGTTTACAACTATCTGCGCGAGGTGGACTACTGCTCGGCGGCTTCGTTGCTGGTGCCGCGCGCCCTGTTCAACGGAATGGGCGGGTTCGACGAACGCTATGCGCCCGCCTACTGCGAAGACAGCGACCTCGCCTTCCGGCTGCGCGAACGCGGCCTCAAGGTGCTGTACCAGCCGCGTTCGCGTGTCGTGCACCACGAAGGGGTCAGTCACGGCCGTTCGCTATGCGGCCGCATCAAATCCTGCCAGCTCCGTAACCAGCAGACGTTTCGGGAGCGCTGGCTCCCGGTCCTGTCGCGTCAGCATCTGCCGAATGGCGAGCATGTCCTGCGCGCGCGCGACCGCGCACGGCAACGCGGCGTCATCCTGGTGATCGATCACTACGTGCCCGAGCCCGACCGCGATGCCGGGTCCCGTACCATGATCTGCATCATTCACGCCTTGCTGAAGGCGGACATGGTGGTGAAGTTCTGGCCGCACAATCTTCATTACAGTCCAGGATACACCGAGGCGTTGCAGGACATCGGCGTGGAGGTCGCGTATGGCGGCGACGCCGACACGTTCCACCATTGGCTCGCGGACAACGGCGACGACCTGGACCATGTGCTGCTGTGCCGGCCGCAGGTTGCCGCCGCCTTCCTGCCCGAACTGAAGCGCCACGCCGGGATCAGCCTGCTCTACTATGGCGGCGATCTACACTTCAGCCGGATGCGCCAGGAGGCGAAGGAACTGGGTGATCGGTGCATTGCGCGCCAGGCGGATGCCATGGAGACACTGGAGCGATCAGTCTGGCGGGATGTCGATGTGGTGCTGTATCCGTCGTACGACGAGACCACGATCGTGACGGACATCGAGCCGGACGTCGTCGCGCGCACGCTGCTGCCGTACAGTTTCGCCGATTTCGTCGTGCCGGCGGCGCCTGTCGTCGAGCCGGTCATCCTGTTCGTCGGCAGTTTCGCACATCCGCCGAACCGCCATGGCGTATTGTGGTTCGTCGACAAAGTGCTGCCGCTGATCCGCGCGCGTGTACCGGCCGCTCGCTTCGCCATCGGGGGTTCGAATCCTCCGCCGGACGTGCAGGCATTGGCAGGCGATGCGGTGAGCGTGCATGCCAATGTCAGCGACGCCGAACTCCGCGAACTGTATCGCACCGCGCGCGTCGCCGCCGTGCCGCTGCGCTACGGCGCCGGCGTGAAGTTGAAGGTGGTGGAGGCGCTGCGCGAGGGGCTGCCGCTGGTCACCACCTCGATCGGTGCGCAGGGCCTGCCGGGCCTGGGCTCGGTGGCTTCGATTTGCGACGGACCACGGGACTTCGCCGACGCGGTCTGCAAGCTGCTGACCGACGGCACCGCGTGGGCCGAACGCTCGGCAGCACAGGTGGACTACGCCGCCGCTCGCTATTCCGAAGCGGTGTTCCGTGACAGCCTGATGCAATCGCTGGTTCAGTCCGCCAGTCGCTGTGCGGCGCGGCTGACCTCGTAGTCGGCGCGCGCGGCGTTCACCTGCGGCCGCGCCGAGACCTCGGGCACCCCGACATCCCACCAGTGCCCACCGGCGGCGGTGGATACGCTCGGATCGGTGCGGATCACCACCACGCTGGTTCGGTCGGCGGCGAAGGCGCGGTGCAGTGCAGCCTCCAGCCCCGCGATGCCGTCCACCTGTTCCGCCAGCGCGCCCAGGCTAGCGGCATGCGCACGGAAATCGACCGCCGGCGGGGTGCCGCAGTCGGCCAGCAGGTTGTTGAACGGCTCGCCGCCGGTGGCGCGCTGCAGCCGGTCGATGCAGCCGAAGCCGCCGTTGTCCAACACCACGATGGTAAGCCTGATGCCGAGCATCACCGACGTGGCGATCTCGGAATTCAGCATCAGGTAGCTGCCGTCACCGACCATCACGATGACCTCACGCCCGGGCCGCGCCAGCTTCACGCCGAGACCGCCGGCAATCTCGTAGCCCATGCACGAGTAGCCGTATTCCAAATGATAGGTGCCGGCCTGCCGCGCCTGCCACAGCTTGTGCAATTCACCCGGCAATCCACCAGCCGCGCATACGACTATGGCATCCGCTGGTGCCGCGCGCTGCACCGCGCCGATCACCTGCGCGTCCGATGGCAGTTCGGCATTGGATGGCGCGGTGACGGCGCTGGCCTGCTCGTGCCAGGTGCTGACCGCACCGGTCAGCTGCTGCAGCCAGGCATTCGGCGCGCGGTGACCGGCGAGCGCGGTGTGCAGTTCTGCCAGCCCGGCGCGCGCATCGGCTATCAGCGGCAGCATGTGATGCTTGGTTGCGTCGAACACCTGCACGTTGAGACCGATCAGCCGACGGACCGGATTTTGGAACAGCGCCCACGATCCAGTGGTGAAGTCCTGCAGCCGCGTGCCTACCGCGAGAATGACGTCGGCCGCGCCCGCCGCCTGATTTGCCGCCGCTGTGCCGGTGACGCCGATCGCGCCGAGATTGCAGGGATGATCGTGCGGCAGCGCGCTCTTGCCCGCCTGCGTCTCCGCGACTGCAAAGCCGTGCGCTGACGCGAAGTGAGCGAGCGTCTCGGCCGCCTCCGAGTAATGCACCCCGCCACCGGCAATCAGCAGCGGCGCCTTGGCGTGGCGCAGCAGCTCCACCACTGCGGCCAATTCGCCGACGTCCGGGCGCACGCGGCGGACTTGCCAGAAACGCGGGGCAAAGAACTGTTCGGGATAGTCGAACGCCTCGGCCTGCACGTCCTGACACAGCGCCAGCGTCACCGGCCCGCATTCCGCGGGATCGGTCAGTACCGACAGCGCGCGCGGCAGCGCGGTGAGGATCTGTTCCGGCCGCGTGATGCGATCGAAGTAGCGCGACACGGGGCGGAAACAGTCGTTCGCCGATATCGTGCCGTCGCCAAAGCTCTCCACCTGTTGCAGCACCGGGTCGGGCCGGCGCGAGGCGAACACGTCGCCTGGCAGCAACAGCACCGGCAGCCGATCGACGTGCGCCACCGCCGCAGCGGTGATCATGTTGGTGGCGCCGGGGCCGATCGACGTGGTGCAGGCCATCATCCGCCGCCGGTGCATCGCCTTGGCGTAGCCGATCGCGGCCAGCGCCATCGCCTGCTCGTTATGCGCACGCCAGGTCGGCAGGTCGGCGCGATGCACCGCCAGCGCCTCGCCGATGCCGGCCACATTGCCGTGCCCGAAGATCGCCCACACGCCGCCGAACAGCGCCATCGCGCGTCCGTCGTATTCGGTGCGCTGCGCCGCCAGATAGCGCACCAGCGCCTGTGCCATGGTCAATCGAATCGTGGCCATTCCTCACTCCTGCCAACCGGCGTTCGTCGTTGCTATTGTTCCATGGCGAAGACGGTCAGGGGAGGGCGTCGCGATGCTGAGCATTGCCGTGATCGGTGCCGGGCGTATCGGCAGCATTCACGCGCGCAACATCGCCGCGCATCCAGGCGCAAGCCTGGCCGGCGTGGCCGATGTCGATGCGGCTGCGGCGGCACGTCTGGCCGAAGCATGCGGCGCCCGCGCGCTGCCGTTGGACGAGGCGTTCGCGGCGGAAGCGGTGCTGATCGGTTCGCCCACGCCCACCCACGCCGATTACATCGAACGTGCCGCCGCCGCCGGGCGGGCGATCTTCTGCGAGAAGCCGATCGATCTCGCCGCGGACCGCGTGCGAGCGTGTCTCGCGGCGGTGCGACGCGCCGGCGTCGTGCTCATGGTCGGCTTCAACCGGCGGTTCGATCCGCACTTTGCCGCGCTGAAGCGGCGAATCGACGCGGGAGAGATCGGCACGTTGGAGCTGCTGACCATCATCAGTCGTGATCCCGCGCCGCCGCCACCCGCCTATGTCGCGACCTCCGGTGGGTTGTTCCGCGACATGATGATCCACGACCTCGATATGGCGCGCTTTCTGCTGGGCGAGGAGCCGGTGCAACTGCACGCTGCCGCCTCGTGCCTGGTCGATCCGTCGATCGCCGCCGCCGGCGATGTGGATACCGCCGTGGTGACGCTGCGCACTGCGAGCGGCAAGCTCTGCCAGATCTCCAATTCGCGCCGTGCCAGCTACGGCTACGACCAGCGCATCGAAGCGCATGGGTCGAAGGGTTTGCTGCGCGCCGGCAACGTCACCGCGACGACGGTGGAGCTGGCGACCGATGCCGGGTTCGTCACGGATCCGGTGCTGCCGTTTTTCCTCGAGCGCTACGCGGCAGCGTATCGCGCGGAGCTTGCCGCGTTCATCGCCGCGGTGGCCTCGGGTCAGTCGGCGAAGCCGGACGGAGACGATGGTCTGACGGCGCTGCTGCTCGCCGACGCGGCAACGGAGTCAGCAATGACCGGGCAGGTGGTAGCGCTGCGATGACCTGCATTGACGAGGATTTGGACAGTCACATCGGCGACAGCACGGTGGCCGTCCAGATAGCGGTGCCAATCGGGCGATAGCACCGTGGATTATCGAAGGCGAAGGTCTTCACCTGGGAATCCCATTCGTACTCATCCGTCGACGCGTCGCATGCGGTTCTGACCTGGAACGACTTCGCCTGCATGCAAGTCGGTATTGCTTCGGCTTGAGCAACCGGGCTGTCGAGGAAGTACTGCAGGCGACACTCGCTCAGGGCGGCGCCTCTGGACTGATCAGCACAGCCGGCGAGAACGGCCAGCGATGCGAGTGCCACGAAGCGGATCAGCAAGGAACGCATCTGTTGCCGTTCCAGACGTACCCAGGCGGACAGTGCGCGCCTGATCCTCTGCAGGCCGCGGGGGCAATCGGACCTGCAGCCCTGGCCGCCGTGCTTAGTTGCGCCGCTCCCGACCCGACCATGGCATCGGCCTTCCAGGTCGCCAATCCGGCGCACATGATCATGGCCGTCATGGTCAGAGTGATTGCCAATCTAAACATCGAGACTTCCCTTTTCAGCCTGGCCGCTGTCGTGTCCATCCTGCAACAGTCGAGTAACGGAAGGTTGGCGGCAGGTCCAACGGAAACCTCATATCTGCGAATACCCTGACCCGGGGCTGTCAACGCCGCGACCCGCGCCGCTGTCGATCCAGCCGAACTCCTTGAGTATCTGCTGACTGTAGGTCACCCGCCCGTTCACTTTTTCGGCCGGCTCGCTCGCGAGCAGCAGTGCGGCGCGCGCCATTACGGTCGGCGGCTCGCCTCTAGGATCGTCCATGCCCGAGACCAGCTTGTGGTACACGGTGCCCGGTGTCGGCACCACGCGCGACGGCGACACGGCGGCGACCGTGATGCCGTCGTATTGTGCGACCTCCTGTGCCAGCCCCTGCGTGAAGCGCTCCAGCGCTGCCTTCACCGCGCCGTACATGGTGCCGCCGCGCACCGTCCTGTCGGCATACGGCCCGCGCCCCGGACCGATTGCCGCGCCGGAACTGATGTTGATGATGGCGCCGCTGCGCCGAGGGATCATGTCCTGCAGCACTTCCTTCGCCAGCATGAATGGCCCATGCACATCGACCGCGAAGGCGCGGACCCAGCGGTTGGTCTGCATCTCGGCGATCGGCTGGTAGTAGGTGAGTGCGGCGTTGTTCACCAGGATATCGACCGGCCCGTAGTCACGCGCCGCCTGCACCAGTGCGACGCAATCGTCCTCGATCGAGACATTGGCGGTGATCGGTTTTGCCTCGCCGCCCTTGGCGCGGATCAGCTCTACGGTTCGTTTCAGCGTGCCTTCCAAAAACGGGTGATCGCCCTCGTTGAACGTGCGGGCGGCACACACCACTTTCGCGCCCTCCTCGGCGAACAGTTCGGCAATCGCCTGGCCGATGCCGCGGCTTGCGCCGGTGACGATGGCAACCTTGCCGTCGAGAATGCCCATGTCCTATCTCCGATCCTGTAGCAGCCGGCGCGCGATCACCATGCGGTGCACCTCGGACGGACCCTCATAGACGCGCATGGTCCGCACCTTCTGTGCCATGAGCTGCAACGGCAGTTCCTTCGCCACACCCATCGCGCCGAAGGTCTGCATCGCGTGGTCGATCGTTTCAGTGGCCATCTCGGTGCCGTACAGCTTCACCATCGAGGCCTCGGTACGCACGTCGCGTCCGGCGTCGGCCTTGGTGGCGGCATCGTATACCATCAGTCGGCAGGCGTGGATCTTGATCGCGGCTTCGGCGATCCACCACTGAATCGCCTGCCGGTCCGCCAGACGCTGGCCGAAGGTGACGCGCTGCTTGGCATGCTCCATCATCATGTCGAGCGCGCGGCGCGTCATGCCGACGCACCAGGCGCCCATCTGCAGGCGGCGCACCGTCAGGCGCAACTGCATCGGCGCGAAACCTTTGCCGACCTGGCCAAGCACCTGCCCTTCCGGAATGCGGCAGTCGTCGAAGGTCAGTTCATAGGTGCGCTGGCCGCCGAGCATCGGGATCTCGCGTTCGATGTTGAAGCCCTTGGTGCCGCGCTCGACGATGAATGCGGTGACGCCTTCGTGGCGCTTGCCGTCGCCGGTGCGCGCCATGACGATGGTGAAGTCGGCCTGCGGCACGCGGCTGACCCAGATTTTTCTGCCGTTGATCACCCAGTCGGAGCCGTCCTTCACCGCGCGGGTGATCATGCCGGCGGGATCGCCCCCGGCGCCGGGCTCGGAGATCGCGATCGCCGACTGCGCCTCGCCGCGTGCGTAAGGTTCCAGGTATCTCCTGCGTTGTTCCGGATCGCACACCGCCATCAGCATGTGCAGGTTCGGGCTGTCCGGCGGGAAGGTGAAGGGCACGCAGGTGCGGCCCTGTTCTTCATACACGCCGATCAGCGCAACGGTGGGCAGGTTGGCGCCACCGAACTCCTCGGGCACGTCGAGGCCCCACAGGCCGAGCTCGCGGCATTTGCCGAGCAGGACTTCCTCCTCCTTGGCTGACAGTGACGACTTCTGCCCGGACATCTCGCGTGCCAGCACCGCCTTTTCCAACGGCATGACGTCCCGGTCGATGAACTTCGCGACCAGGTCCTGCAGCATGCGGTGTTCTTCGGAGAGTTCGAACATGGGGCGATCCTTTGGCACCCGCCTGGATCGCGTGTTGCCGGATTGTCGTCAAGTGTTGCCGTGCGGCTTGATGTTGGTGTAAAAGCCAACATGCGGGCAATATTGCTGCTGCGGGAGAAGCTGATCCTGGGCGAGGATCGGTTCGCTGACATCGTGATCTGGCAAGTGCCGGCGCCGGGAAGCCCGCATCGCTATAAGTACCGTCTGGCCTTTGTGGTCGACGAAGTCTGCGTGCTGCGATTCGACAATGAAGCCGGCAAGGGGGACCACCATCACATGGGTGAGCGGGAAATGCCGTATCGTTTCGTCAGCCTGCAGCAGCTGGTCGATGATTTTTGGGATGCGGTCAGGCGATGGAGGTCTCAATGACAACCGTGACGATCGGCGTTGCCTCGGAGGCTGAAACCCGCGCGCGGATGCTTCGGGCCTTTCAGGGGAAGGCGCAGGGGGCACTGCTCAGCTTTCAGACTGTGGAACTGCTGTGGAAGATCATTGCACCGAAGCGATGGGAATTGCTGCGAGTGATGACCGGGGCCGGTCCGTTGGCGATTCGGGAGGTCGCCAGACGCGTGGAGAGGGACGTGAAGTCGGTGCATGGGGACATTCACGCGCTCCTCAAGGCCGGCGTGTTGGATCATGCTCCCGACGGACGGGTAGTGTTCCCGTACGACGCGGTGCATGTCGATTTTGTGATGAGGGCTGCCTGACGTGGCGCGCCGTTGGTCAGCCTTATTCCTTCAACATGATCAACGCATCGGCAATCGTCAGTCCCGATCCGTCCGCGTGCAGAATCACCGGATTGAGTTCCAATTCCATGATCCGCTCGCGATACGCCATCGCCGCTTGCGACAGGTTGGCGATCAGTTCGGCCGCCGGCGCGATGTCCGCCTGTTCGGCGCCGCGAAAGCCCTGCAACAACTTCGCTGACTTCAGGCTGCGCAGCATCTCCTTTGCTTCCGCGACATCGACCGGCGCCGGGCGATGCACCACGTCGCCCATCAGCTCCACCATGATCCCACCCAATCCCACCATCATGATCGGGCCGAACGTCGGATCGTTCACCATGCCGATCACCAGTTCATGTCCGCGCGGTGCCATCTTCTGCACCAGCACGCCTTCGATCTTTGCATCCGCTTTGTAGCGCTGCGCCGATGCGATGATCTGCTCGTACGCCGCGATCACCGAATGCTGGCCTTGCAAACCAAGCACCACGCCGCCCGCCTCGGTCTTGTGGGGCAGATCGGGCGAGGAGATCTTCAGCGCCACCGGATAACCCAGTGCGTTCGCTGCCTCCGCCGCCTCGGCCGCCGAAGTCGCCAACCGCTCCTGTGATTCCGGCAAACCATAAGGCGCCAGCAGCGCCTTTGCACGATGCTCGGTCAGCACGTTCGGCAGGTCATCCGGCAGGGGCCCAGCGGCGACAACCTCGGGTGAAGCGGGCAGGGGCCGTGCCTGCGCCTCCGCGTAGGCGGCAAGCCTGCTCATCGCCACGCCGACATTGCGCAGGTCGCTGTGCGTGAACAGCCCGCACCGCGCCGCGGTCAGGCGGCCGAATTCCGAGGGCAGCGTATAGGTCCACACCGTCATCGGCTTGCCGCAACGCGCCGCCGTCGCGCGCACCCGATCGGCATCGAGCGATACGCGCGTCTCGCTGGTCAGTGACGTGATCAGCACCAGCATGTCGATCTCGTCCGATTGAGCGAGCGTCTCCATCGCCGTCATGACCGCTGCACCCGTGGTCGAACCTTGCGCGGTGACATCGACCGGATTGCCCGGAGCGCCATAGGACGGCATCACCGATCGCAGCGCAGCCTGCGTGGCGGCCGACAGCGGCGGCACGATCAGCCCATGCAGCGAAAGCGTGTCCGCCATCCATGCGCCGCCGCCGCCCGATGGCGTGATGATGCCGGTGCGGCGGCCCTTCGGCAGCGGGCAGGTCAACAGCACCCCGGCGATCGCCACGGCCTCGTCCGGGTCCTCCGCTTCGATCACGCCATAGCGCTCGAACACCGCGCGATACGCGGTGTAGGACCCGGACAGCGACGCCGTGTGCGATGCGGATGCGCGCGACCCCGCGTCGGAACGGCCGATCTTGATCGCAATGATCGGCTTGCCCAGCCGCCGCGCCTTCGCCAGCGCGGCAACGAATGCGGGGCCGTTGCGCACCGCCTCGACGAACAGCATCACCGCGTGCGTGTTGCTGTCCTCGATCATGTAGTCAAGGAAGTCTGCCGTGTTCAGATCGGCTTCGTTGCCGGTGGTGATCACATAGGAGAAGCCGATCCCGGCCGCCTTGCCGCGATTGAACAGCGCGAAGCCGATGCCGCCCGACTGCGCGATCACGCCGATGCGGCGTTCCGATACCAGGACCCGGCCTGCGTCCTCCTTTACCTCGACGGTCGGGCTGAACGTGGTGGCGACCTTGCCGAGCGCGTTGAAATAGCCCTCGCAGTTCGGGCCGCAGGCGCGGATACCGGTGCGCTGCGTCACCTCGACCAGTGCCGCCTGCATATCGCCTGCGGCGCCGCCTTCTTCGGCGAAGCCGGAGCTGATGATCAGTGCGTTCTTCACCCCGGCGCGCGCGCATTCCTCCAGCGCGGGCGCCACGCCTGCGGCAGGGATCGCCACCAGCGCGAGGTCGACCGCCTGACCCACCTCGCCGATCGCGGCGTAGCAGCGCAGGCCGTCGATCTCCTGGTAGCTCGGATTGATCGGCAGGATACGGCCCGGAAACCCATTCTCGCGCAACTGGTGCAACAGACGCCCGCGGATGCGATGCGTGTCCGGCGAGGCGCCCAGGACCGCGATCGACTGTGGCCAGAAGAAGCTCTGCAGGGCGTGTTCGCTCATCCACGGCTCCCGGTCGGGATCTCACGGAACGGCACGTCCTTGTCCACCCGCACGTCCTGCGGCAGGCCGAGTACACGCTCCGCGATGATGTTGCGCATGATCTCGTCGGTGCCGCCGGCGATGCGCAACGCAGGGGAGTAGAGCAGCGCCTCCTCGAAGATGCCGGCCACCGGCATGTCCTCGCCCATCGCCGGACCGGCCATGCCGATCAGGTCGAGGCCATACGACAGGATATCCTGCAGCTTGTTCGCCGCCACCACCTTGATGATCGACGATTCCGGTCCCGGCGTGCCGCCCCGCGACAGCGCCGTCATGCCGCGATACTTGGTGTATTTCAGGCCCTGCGAGCGGGTGTAGAATTCTGCGAGCCTTTCCTGCACCGCGGCGTCGTCGATCGCCAGGCCGTCCTCCAGTTCGAGCTGATTGGCCAGACGGAACAGTTCCGCGAAGTCGGGGCCGGGCGAATCGCGCATGCCGTGGCGCTCGTTCATCAGCGTGGTCAGTGCTACGCGCCACCCGCCGCCTACCGGACCGATGCGCATCACATCGGGGATGCGCACGTCGGTGAAGAACACCTCGTTGAAATGCGCCGAGCCGGAGAGCTGGCGGATCGGCCGCACCTCCACACCCGGGGTCTTCATGTCGAGGATGAAATAGGTCAGGCCGGCGTGCTTCGGCACGTTGGGATCGCTGCGCGCGACCAGAATGCCGAAGTCGCTGTAGTGGGCGCCGGAATTCCAGATCTTCTGGCCGTTGATCATCCACTCGTCGCCGTCGCGCTCGGCGCGGGTGCGCAGCGACGCAAGATCGGACCCGCCGGATGGTTCCGAGAACAATTGGCACCAGATGATGTCGCCGCGCATCGTCGGGACGGCGAAGCGTTCGCGCTGCTCCGGTGAGCCGCAAACGCAGATCGTCGGCATGGCCAGCGAGATGCCGATGCCGAAGATGCTGTTCAGCACATCGAACTGTGCCTCTTCCTGGTTGTATATGACGTTCTGGATCTGCGTGCCGCCACGACCGCCCCATTCCTTCGGCCAATGGATGCCGACGAAGCCTGCCTCGGCTTTCCTGCGCTGGAACACTTTCGCCCGCTCCATGGCGCCCGGCGCATCCTGGCCACGGCGGTAGCCTTCCACCGCGCCGGGCTTGCGACGTTCCGCATTGGCTTCCAGGAAGGCGCGGGCCTCGGCGCGGAATGCGGCCTCTTCCGGGGAGTCCTCGAAATCCATTGCAGTACCTCCGTCAGTCCGTCGGCAGTGCGAGCGTGTTGCTCTTGCGCAGTTCCGCGATCAGCCGGCGCTTCCACTCGCGTGTGCCGCCGAGCGCCAGCGCGTGCAGCTTGGCGCGGCGGTAGTAGAACTGGCAGTCCATCTGCCAGGTGAATCCCATCCCGCCATGCGTCTGGATGTTCTCTTTCGACGCCAGCCAGCCGGCATCGCAGGCGGAGATGCGCGCCACCGACGCGGCGATCGGCAGTTCCGCCGCATCGGTGTGCAGCGCCCAGGCGCCATAGTACGCGTTCGACCGTGCCAGCTCGACCGCGATGTAGATGTCCGCCAGCTTGTGCTTGATCGCCTGGAACGACCCGATCGGCCGACCGAAGGCATAGCGTTCGCGCGCGTAGTCGCGTGCCATCTCCAGTGCCGCCTGGGCGCAGCCGACCTGCTCGAACGCCAGCATCACCGCCGCACGGTCCAACAGATGGCGCGCCGCGTCATCGCCCTCGCTGCCGGGCAGCGGAACCGCCGGCGCGTTGTCGAAGACAATCCGCGCATGCGATCGCGTGGGATCGATCGTGATGACGGTTTCCCGCATCACGCCTGCACCAGCCAGATCGACCATGGCCAGGCCCGGGCCTCGCTCCGCGCTCACTGCGACAACGGCGAAGTCCGCCACGTCGCCGTCCGGCACTGCGAGCTTGCTGCCGGTCAGCCTTCCTTCAGCGATCAGCGTGGTCAGCTTGCCGGGATCGATCGGTCCCGGCCGCTCCGCCAGAGCCAGCGTGCCGATCAGTTCGCCGGCGGCGAGCTTCGGCAGGTAGTGCCGCTTCTGGGTGTCGCTGCCGTACAGTTGGATCGCTTCCGTGGCCAGGTACACGGACGATGCGAACGGCACCGGCGCCACCGCGTGGCCCAACTCCTCCGCCAGCACGCAGACCGCGAGGTGGCCGAGCCCGGCACCGCCGAATTCCTCCGGGATCGCGGCACCGGTCCAGCCCATCTCGGCCATCGACTGCCACAGTTCGCGATCGTATGCCGCGGGCCCTTCCAGGATGCGCCGTGGGACGGAGGTCGGGCAGCGCTCGGTCAGGAATCGTCGGGCTTCGTCCCGCAGCTGCTTGAGCTCGTTCGGGAAGTCGAAGTTCATGCCGGCAGTCCTTCCAGGAATGCCTCCACCGCGCGGTTGAAGGCGGCCGGCTGGTGCAGGTTGGCGGCATGGCCGGCGCCCTCGATCACCACTTTGGCGGCGCCGGGGATCTTGCGCGCCATGTAGTCGGTGGCGGCGAGGAAGTTGGTGTCCTTGCTGCCGACCAGCACCAAACTAGGCACCGAGATCGTTTCCAGCGAGCCGATCACCGCATCGTCGTGCTGCGTCAGCATGCCGCGCGCTGCACCGGCAAGTCCGGACGCATTGCGGTGCTGGCTCATGCGCACCTCATCGCTGGAGCCGAGTGCAGCGAAGCCGCGTGCATCCAGATCATCGGCACGCTGCCGCGCCCGCTGGTTCCAGGCCTCGCGTGCCTCGGCGTTGCGGAAGCCGGGGCCGGTGTCGAAGATCATCAGCGCGCGCGTCATCGCCGGATGGACCCGATGGAACGCCATCGACATGTAGCCGCCCAGCGACAGCCCGCCGATCACCGCGCGCTGGATGCTGCAGTCGCGCAGGATGGCGGCCATGTCCTCGACCGTGACGGCCTCGGAATAGGCGGCGGGATCGGACGGATAGTCGCTCTGGCCGTGGCCGCGCATGTCCCAGACGATCACCTGGAAGCGGTCGCGCAGCGCCTCGATCTGGCCGTCCCACATGCGGCATGTCGCACTGTAACCGTGCGAGAGCAGGATGGCGGGACCCCGTCCGTGCACCTCGTAGTGGATCGCCACGCCATCGCGATCGAGCCTGGCCATGGCCATTTCCTCCGTTTCCTCAGCCGCGTAAGGTCGCACGCAGCGCACATCGGCGGAAGAGCAAGGGCGGGGAAACATGGCAAGCTACGAGCATATCGGCGTCACGCAGTCCGGCATCGTCGCCACGATCGAGGTCCGGCGCGGGCCGAACAACTTCGTCGATACCGACATGGTGGCCGAGATCGCCGATGTGCTGGAGGGATACGACCGCACGCCGGAGGTGCGCGCCATCGTGCTGTGCGCCGAAGGCAAGCATTTCTGCGCCGGCGCGGATTTCGGCAGCCGGGGACCAGACGGGGTGAACCGGGGCACCAAGCGAGGCCGGCATCTATATAAGGAGGCGCAGCGGCTGTGGCGGACCGGCAAGCCGATCGTCGCCGCAGTGCATGGTGCCGCGGTGGGCGCCGGGGTCGGGCTGGCGGTGATGGCGGATTTCCGTGTGACCTGCCCGGAGGCGCGGTTCTCGGTGAATTTCACCCGGCTCGGGTTTCATCCGGGATTCGGGCTGACCGCCTCGCTGCCGCGGCTGATCGGGGCGCAACAGGCGGCACTGCTGATGTACACGGGGCGGCGGATCACCGGCGAGCAGGCGCTCGCGATCGGCCTGGCCGATTATTGCGTACCGCAGGATCAGGTGCGGGCCAAGGCGACGGAACTGGCGACCGAGATCGCCCAGTCGGCGCCGCTGGCGATCGTGGCGACCCGGGAGACCCTGCGTCGTGGATTGGCGGAAGCCGTGGCCGCGGCGACGGAGCGGGAATACGAGGAGCAGGACTGGCTGCGCAACACCGACGACTTCCGTGAGGGCGTCAAGGCCATGGCGGAGCGGCGGCTGCCGGACTTCAAGGCGCGGTAACGATTCTCCCGATCACCGGCATCGCGTGCGGCGCCTGTTGACTGCGGCGGAAGTTGCTCCCGTTTTGCATGAACATTTTATTGCTGGAGATCATCTCTCGAATCGCGCGCGGGCTGCCAGCCCGAATCGAGCGCCGACGTGGACGTTCCGCCATTGTTCTCATCGGCGCACAAGTCGGCTGTCAGGACGCCGAAGCAGAGAATGTCATCGGCGACGGACGTATGGCCGCGCGACCGGGCGCTGTGGGTTGCGCACGCCGACAAACGGCAGGTCGAGACTAATTCGAAATGCTAATCTCTGCTCACCGGGGAGAAATGAGTTGCAAAAACCTTCCAGCCGTCCATAATTCCGCCAGGTCCGGGGCCGGATCATCAGGGCCGGCTGGCGCGAAAATGCGGAGAACACGATGCCATCGGTGACAGTCCCGGGTACCAGCACGCCAATTCCGATCAATCTAACTGGAACGGCCAGTTTCGCCCTTGCGCAGCAGATAGCCGCCGCCTTGGCGGCGGCAGCCGGCAGCCACAATCTGACCATCACAAATTCCGCGAGCGGCGCATTACCGCCGCCGCCGTCAGGTCAAGGCGTCAACCAGTTGGTGGTCACTGGTGGCGGCGGGGCGAACAGCGTCCCTGCCGGCTATCAATACATCATCAACGACAATACATCGCCGGACTCGCTCGCGGGAACCAACACCGCGATACTTTCCGATACCGTAGGCGGCGCTTTCTGGGTCAGCGGCAATAGCACTGTCGTGGCCGGTGGCGGGAACGACTTCGTGGTTGGGCAGTCGGGAGGCACGTATCTTCTGGCCACCAGCGACGGAAACGATTCGATCTACAGCAGCGGTGGCGGCACGATCGCCGGTGGTGGGGGTGCCAACCTGCTGTGGGCCGGCGATCCCACGGATACGCAACCTAACTATTTCATTTCGGACGGCACCAACGATACGATCGTTGCCGGTGCGGGGCCGGATACGATTGCCGCCTATGGCAGCAACGATCTGATCTTCGGCGGCTCTGGGACCCTGGTGGTCGGCGCGGTACCGAATACGACAGTTTCCGCCGGAACCGGCGCAGAGACGATCTTCGGGGCCAGCGGCAACATCGTGTACGGCAACAACTCGTCGGGCATCACCTTCGTCGGTGGTGCGGACGGCGCAACGGTGTTCGGCAGCAACACATCCGTCACCACCATCTTCGGCAGCGCCGGTTCGGCCGTCGCCTTCCAGAACGTCAGCACGCCTGGGGCCGTCATGGCCGCCTATTCCGGCAACGAGACCCTTACGGCCGCCCTGTCGAGCTCCAGCAATACGCTTGCCGGCGGATCGGGTGCCGACAGCCTGGTGGGCGGTTCCGGCACCGACGTGCTGTGGGCTGGAACCGGAAACGATACGATGACCGGCGGTGCCGGCGCGAACCAGTTCAACTTTGTCCTGGGGAATTCGGGCGGCACAGACTTCGTCACCGATCTCACCTCGCCCGACGTGGTCAACCTGATCGGCTACGGCGCAAACGCCGCGGCGACCGCCATCGCCGGCGCAACGGTCAGCGGTGGCTCATCCACCATCCAGTTGTCCGATGCGACCAAGATCACGTTCGTCGGCGTCAGCAGCCTGAGCACAACGAATATTCACAGCTCCTGATCGAACGCCCTAGGCGATTGCAACTTACTAGGGCTAGCGAAAGCGGGCGGTGGCGTAATGGCTTCTAGTCGCGCTCGGTGATCGACAACCAGGCGTGCCGCGCCTCCAACTGACCCACCACCTTGTGCTTGTTTTCGCGCGTCTCGGTGACGGTCCGTAGCATGGACGCGTCATGCATCCGATACTCGGCGAGTATTTCCGGGACATATACGCCCCACATGCCGCGCTCGGCGCAGCAGCACCAAAAGTCATAATCCTCCCAGCCGTGCTGGATGTGAGTGTAGCCGCCGACTTCGGCCCACGCGTCCTTGGCAACCAGAGCCATTGCGTCGATGTAGTTGGACTGCGCAAAACGCATCGGCGCGAACTCTTCGTCGCAGATCACGTGATCGCTGCCACCGAAGCATTGTATCTTGGTGTAAGCAAAGGCTGCGTCCGTCCCGCTTACTCCAGCGAGCGTCCTGGCACAGTAATCCGGCAACAGCCGGTTATCGGCATCGAGCGGCACGACGTATTCGGTTTCAGCTGCCGCAAATCCGCAATTTCTTGTGCGTGCCAGACCCTGATTGGTTTGGTTACGCAGCACCAGCAGCCGGTTGAATCGCCCTGTTCTCGCCTGGTTCTCGGCCCAAACGCGGGCGATCCGTAGCGAATCATCGGTCGAACAGTCATCGACAACGATCAGGTCGAGCTGTTGCATGGTCTGTGCCCGTACCGACTCGAGCGCCTCCGCTACATAGCTCGCATAATTGTAGAGCGGAATGATCACGGTCACTTCGGCGGATCCCAATGCATCGGCTGAGAATACCACCTCCGATGGCGGAATGTCCGGCGCATCAGCGCGTTGTTGGTTGCCCCGCCTCAGCTCAAGCTCGAAAGCGCGCGCTGCGTCGGACCCGCCACCAAGCTGGGTCAGGAGTGACTGCATCAGGTCGGCGCGTCGACGCGGACCATATCGCCAGAGAACGTCGAGATATGCCGCACGGGCCAGGC
>DASXNR010000280.1:0-3300 GCA_036494925.1 Acetobacteraceae bacterium | reverse complement strand
GGGCGGTTCATCGCCTGGCTCGCCAGGCGAGCCGCTCACTGGTGGTTTTGGCTGCTCTGCCGGCTCGTTGCGGCGGTGCCGGCCGCGATCGACCGGCCCGCGGAGGTCTGGGTCATCTGGCGCCGACAAGGCCCCGCCGGATCGCCACGCCGCGGCCTTGCCGCGTAGCAGCGGCCTGACGCGAATTCTTGCTCAGTCTCGCAGCGAAACCCATCAGCTCATCGTAGCGCTCAGTTCGCTCGTACGCCCGGACAGCGAAAGTCCTGCAGCATCCCGGGCGCGAACGGATTGGCTGACCCCTGCACCCGCACGTCGAACACGGCCTGCCGCTCGCCAAGCTGGAAGGTCAGCGCATAGTGATCGGTCGCCCCCGCCTGCGGTTGCATCCGCCCGCGGCCGAACAGCCGGAACAGCGCCCACGGTCCGGACTCCTGCACCGCGCCGGCACGTCCGGCGGGCGCCGGCTCGAACACCAGGCGCATCGTAGGCTGCAGTGAAAAACCCGGCCACGTCACCTGCGTCGCTCGCTGCACGCCGTGTGTATACGCGATCGTCGTGCCATCCAGATCAAGCGTCGCCCGCTGCGTCGCCGCATCGGCGCTGACCGGCGTGATGTCCATCCGGAACCGTGGCCGCGTCCCGCCCTCGGCGAAGAATGCGTCCCGGATGGCGGCGGCGCGCTGGAACTGCGCGAGGTCCGCGGCCGTCACCGGCGCCGCTGCGGCATCGGCCGAGATCAGCCGCCACGGCTTGGCCGAGGTATCGACGTAGCGTCGCAGCAGCGTGTTGACGAAGCCGTCGAACGCCCCGCCGGGCGCGAACAGTCGCGCGAAGTCCGCGATCGGTGCGTCATCGGTCGCGGTCGGCACGAACGGGTAGTGACCGTTCACCACCGCGGGGCACAGATCGTTCGGGCCGCCGGGCAGGTTGAAGATCGTCGCCAGTTGCAGCCGGGGGTCGCCACTGCGCAGCGCGATGGCGCCGGTCGCGATCTCGGTCAGCCAGCGCCCAACCGGTTGTGGCTGGCGCGCTGCGTCCGTCTTCAGCGTCAGCAGCGGGTCGATGCCGCCGGGTGCCGTTGGCGCCGAGCCGGTGCTCAGCAGGGTTGCCGCCAGTTTGGCGATTTGCTGCTGCGCGTCACCGATCTCCCGCAGCAGCAGATCGATCGGCGCGTTCGGTCCGTGAGCGACCAGGTCGCGCAGGGCCTGGTAGCGTTCGTCGATCTCGTGGCCGGGCGGCAGCGGAACCGCCTGAAGGTCAGGCTGCGAGGGTCCGAGCACAGCCTCGAGCCGAAGCTGCGTGTTGCTCGCGGACGGTTCGGGCTCGGGAACCTTACGCGTGCCGCCCGGCGGCGCCGACAATGTCAACTGCTGGCCGATCGACATCAGCAGCTTGCGCATCGGCGACTCGGGCGATGCCAGAATGTAAAGGTCCTGTGCTGCTTGCGACAGGCTGCGCAGCTGCACCACGTTCAGGTCGCCCAGCATCAGGTCCCAGGCCGGGGCGTAGTCCGCCTCGTAGAGCGTGACCACGTCGCGCGCCAGAACCTGCATCTGCGGTCCGTTGGGATCGAACGCAACACGATTGCCGAGTACCCAGCTTTCCGACACCACGGCTTTCACGGCATCCGCGAGCGAAGGCAGCAAGACCTTATGAAAGCCATCAACAGTGAGGAAGCCCGGGATGCCATCGGTCAGCGGCTTGCCCGACGCCCGCACGAACAGCGGAATGCCTGCCGGCCCCAATGCGTCGCTTGGCCGCCATTCGGGCAGGCGCTGCGCCGCGGCGGACGGGCGGATGCGCGAATACACGCGTTGCGCCAGCGGCACCGTGGCGATCCGCAGGCGCGCGGTGCGCACCAGCTCGCCATCCAGCTGGATCTGCGGCAGCGGCTCGGCCAGCAGTGCGTCCAGGTGGCGCAGCAGCGCCTCACGCAACGGGACAAAGCCGAGACCGGGATACGCCGTCTGCCAATCCAGCTTCATCCACTCGCGCACCAGCGACGCGTCGAGCGGGCCGGCGTTGCCGAGCATCAGATAAACGCGCGTTGCCTCGTAGAGGAAGTCGGGATTGTTGAGGTTGCCGCGCAGCTGGGTTTCCAGCCGCCACATCAGCCGCGGCAGCAGCCCCCATTGCAGAGCGTGGCGATACACGGCGCTTGCCGAGGCATTGAGCTTGTCGCGCTGCGACAGCCCGGCCGGGAGCCATGACGGCTCATCGGCGCCACGCGGCAGCGTGCGCGCCTGGTCCAGCAGTGGGGCAAGCCGCGCCAGATCGTCATCGGCGACCGGGTCCAGCGGCAGGCTGTGCGCAGTCTGCTCGTAACCGGTTAGCGCCGTTGCCAGCGCGTCGATCTCGCGCTGGCCGGAGCCGCGCGCCTGCCAGAGCACCGCAGCCGTTGCCACCACCAGCATCGCCGCCGCGGCGTAGCCGCCCGTCCGCAGCACCAGGCGGCGTCGCGTGGCGGCAGGACTGTGGGCGACCAGCAGGGCCTCGCCGAAGATCACCTGCTTCAGCAGCCGCTCCAGGAAATAGCTGCGCCCCTGCACCGGCTGCAGCGCCTGTGTCCGGGTCTGGTCCACGCCCAGCGCGCGAGCCAGGGTCCCGGTGAGGCGATCGAAGGGCGTGCCTTCCTGGGTGCCCGAGGTGAAGTACACCCCGCGCAGCAGCCGCGCCGGATCGTCTGGGGTGTGGTCGAACGCCGCGTGCAGGAACTCCGTCAGCAGCGGCTCGAGGCTGGCGACCTGGCCGGGGAACATCGCGATCCGCGTGCGCCGCTCCGGATTGCGTTCGGCCTGAAGGCGGTTGAACAACCGATCGTTCAGCCGTTGCACCAGGGTGCGCAGCTCACCGGCAAACACGGCGGCAGGACCATCGTCATGCTGGGCCAGGTCGAACGTCGTGCCCCATATCTGCGCCCGTCGCTCACGGTCGAGGTCGTCGAAGAACTCGGTGAAGCCGGCGATCAGGTCCGCCTTGGTGAACAGCATATAGACCGGCATCCGCACGCCGAACCGTGTCTGCAGCTCCTTGATGCGGCCGCGGATCGCCGCCGCATGCGCCGCGCGTTCGGCCGCCGTCGCAAGGGCGATGTCGCTGAGCGGGAACGCAACCAGCAGGCCGTTCAGCGGTTGCTTCGGTCTGGTCTGCTTCAGCAGGTCGAGGAAAGCGTCCCAGCCGGCGCGATCGACCACCACGTCGGAGTCCTGGGTGGTGTAGCGCCCGGCGGTGTCGATCAGCACCGCGTCCTCGGTGAACCACCAGTCGCACAGGCGGGTGCCGCCGATGCCGGCGACGGCG
>DASXNR010000279.1:0-5240 GCA_036494925.1 Acetobacteraceae bacterium | reverse complement strand
CGATCAGTACCACGCGGCGGATCGTGCCGCGCCCGGCAGCCAGGCGCGCATAGGCCCGGGCGGCAACGGGGCCGGAATAGATGTAGCCGGCGTGCGGGCCGATGATCGCCTTCGGGACCGCGGGCGACGGCGGGTCGTTGGCCGCCTCGGACAGGAACTGCACGAGCTGCCGTTCCAGCACATCGGGCTCGGCCGGGTAGAAGGTTCCCGCGACAGCGGGATGGCGGATCGCGGTCATCGTCGCCAGATATTGGCGCATGGATACCACGATTGAAGGTTCGCTGTTCCCCGCGCGACACTGGCACGCGCTGGCCGACGGGCGGATCCAGTGCGACGTGTGCCCGCGGTTCTGCAAGCTGCACGAGGGCCAGCGCGGCCTCTGCTTCGTCCGCGCGCGGCAGGACGACGCGCTGGTGCTGACCACCTACGGGCGCTCGTCGGGCTTCTGCATCGACCCGATCGAGAAGAAGCCGCTGAACCATTTCCTGCCCGGCACGCCGGTATTTTCGTTCGGCACCGCCGGCTGCAACCTGACCTGCAAGTTCTGCCAGAACTACGACATCAGCAAAGCGAGGGAAATCGACCGGCTGAACCAGGACGCGACGCCGGCGATGATCGCGGAGGCGGCGCGGCAGCTCGGCTGTCGCTCGGTCGCGTTCACCTACAACGATCCGGTGATTTTCCTGGAATACGCGGTGGATACCGCGCGCGCGTGCCATGAGGCGGGGCTGAAGACGGTGGCGGTGACCGCCGGCTACATCACCCCCGCGGCGCGCGGCGAATTCTATGCCGACATCGATGCGGCGAATGTGGACCTGAAGGGGTTTACAGAGCCGTTCTATCGCAACCTGTGCGGCGGGCGGCTGGCCGACGTGCTCGACACGCTGGTGTGGATCAAGAGTCATACAAATGTATGGCTGGAGGTCACCACGCTGCTGATCCCCGGCGAGAACGATTCCGATGCCGAGATCGCCGCGCTCGCCGCCTGGTTCGCTGCCGAGTTGGGCCGTGACGTGCCGCTGCACTTCACCGCGTTCCATCCCGACTGGCGAATGCGCGACCATCCCCCGACGCCGCCCGACACGCTGACCCGCGCGCGGGCGATCGCGATGAGCCACGGGCTGCGCTACGTCTATACCGGCAACGTGCATGACGGCGCCGGCGGCAGCAGCTACTGCCATGGCTGCGGCGCTCTGCTGATCGGTCGCGACTGGTACGAGCTGACCGGTTGGGGGCTCGACGCACAAGGCTGCTGTCGTGCCTGTGGCGCAGCGGCGGCAGGCGTGTTCGAGGCGTTGCCCGGAAATTGGGGGCGCAAGCGCCAGCCGGTGCAGTTTCGCCGGTAGGAACTCCCGCCGTCCCGCCGATTCAGGAAATCATCCGTCGATGGGAAGACCCAGTGCGTTGCGGCCCGCGTAGCGCTGTTGCGGCTTTTCCTGCAACGGATGGAACCGGGCGCCCTGGATATCGCGGAAGCGGCGCTCGAGCCCCAGGTCACGGTAGATCGAGGCGCCGCCAACCACCTCCATCGCCTTCTCGACCGCGCGGATTGCGGCACGTGCAACCAACGTGCGCCCGATCATGATGCGATCGGTCGTGTCCCGGCCCGGTTCGGATGCCGCCCCTGCTGCAACCATGTCAGCTCTGGCGAGCCGCGCGGCGGCAAGTTCGTCTTCCATCTCACCAACCAGGCAGCACAGCATGTCGTCCGCACCACGCGAACGCGCCCGCGCGACGGCGATATCCCGTGCCGCCTCCGCGATCCCGAGATACACCGAATACACCAGCGGGAACGCCAGCATGATCGCGACGTGCAGCAGCAGATGCCACTGGCCTTGCGGACGGCGGCCCGATACCGCGCCTTCCGGCACCAACGCGCCTTCGATCGCCACGTCGTGCGACCCGGTGCCGCGCAGGCTCATCACGTGCCAGGTGTCGAGGATCCGGACGCCGTCGGCCTTCAGCGACAGCGGGAAATGCAGCACCGTCGCGCCTGCGTCGGGATCGTCGTAGACCGCGCCGGTGATGAGATAGTCGCCCATCGGCACACCGCTGCCGAAGATCTTCCTGCCCGTCACCCGCCAGCCGCCGTCGATCCGCTCGGCCTTTCCGGTGCCGTTCAACCAGTCCGACGCGCCGGTGCTGATCAACACCAGCTTCTCGTCGACGATGCGGCGCAGGAAGCGCTCCACCGCCTGCGGATCGCGCCGCCAGCGCCAGACGAGGGTGGCGACCAGATGCGTGTGCATGCTCAACGCAAGCGCGGTCGATCCGCAGTGGCGGGCGAGCGTGCGCAGCATGTCCGCGATGTCGCCATAGCTGGCGCCGCCGCCGCCCAGTTCGGCGGGTATGAACGCTGCGAACGCTCCCAGCGCCTTCAGCTCCGCGTAGTTCTCCGCCACGAAGGCGTTGTCGGCGTCGTAGGTTGCGGCGCGCGCGGCGAAGCGTGGCCCCGCTGTCTGCATCAATGCCACCCAATCGGCGCAAGTGGCTGGCAGACGTTGGTTCAGTTGGACAGCAGGCATGTCGCTTGTTCCTCCCGTCACGGCACAGCACTTGGCGTGGCTGATAGTGCCAATCTCGTGCATTGACCGCTTGGCCAGCAAGTACGGAATCCGCACTTGCTATGCCGGTCCTCTCCGCTCGATCATGGCGGCCTCAGAAGGACACAGGGGAAGGTCATGCTGCGCTACGGACAATTCTGCCCGGTCGCCAAGGCAGCCGAGATCATTGCCGATCGCTGGACGCCCCTGATCGTGCGGGAGTTGTGCTTCGGGCCGTGCGCCTTCGGCGACCTGCTGTTTGCCATGCCGCTGATCTCGCGCACCATGCTGGCACAGCGGCTCAAGGAGATGGCCGATGCCGAGGTCATCAGCATCGTGCCCAAGGCGCAGGGCCGTGGAAACCTCTATCGGCTCACGCCGGCCGGCGAGGACTTCCGGCCGATCATCGAGCAGATGAGCGCGTGGGGACAACGTTGGACTCAGTCCATTGCGCCTGAGGAACTTGATCCCGTGCTGCTCATGTTCGGCGCTCGGCGGCAGATCGATCTGGCGGCTCTGCCGGCAGGGCGCACGGTAATCCGTTTCGAGTTTCGCGGCGTGCCCAAGGCCAAGGCAAAGCAACGCTATTGGTGGCTGGTGATACAGCGTCCGGAAACCGAGGTCTGCCTGAAAAATCCCGGGTTTGAGGTCGATGCCGTCGTGACCGCGGATCTCGCGACGTTCACCAGGCTGGTGCTTGGCTATGTCGGGCTGCGGGAGGTACTCGGCCGCCGTCTCGTGGCGTTTTCCGGCAGCGAGGCGGCAATCGCGCTGCTGTGCCGGCTGCTGCAGTTGCCGCAGCAACCAACGCAGAAGACGTTCCGGTTCAGTTCTGGTTTTGCGGCTGCGGTGGCAGCCCCGAAGCGATCGGCGGCGACAGCACGGATCGCGGCTGTGGCCTGAGCCTGGACCGGGTCCCGTACCAGACCTGTGCGACCACGGCCGCCACGACGACACCGCCGCCGATCAGACTGGTGACCGACGGCGTCTCGGCGAAGCAGAGCCACACCCACGCGATCGCGAGCGGCGCCTCCAGCGTGTTGAGCAAGGCGTTCTCGGTCGCCGAGACCCATCGACCCCCCAGAGTCAGCAGCGCCAGGCCCAGTCCGAACTGGGTCGTGCCGAACAGGAACAGATTGAGCATGTCGCCCGCACCCACCGCGAGCGGCGCGCCGAATGGCCAGACCGCGAGCGGACACAGCAGCGCCGACAGACATGCGGCCGGCAGCATCGGCGTGGCCTGCTGACGGCGCAGGATCAGCATCATGATCGCCATGCAGACGGTCATGCCGAAGGCCATCAGATCGCCGATCAGATGGCCGTCGGTGACCGCGCCGCCGACCATGATGCTGACACCGAGCAGGGCAACGATACTGGCGGTGAGCGTGCTCCACGGCTCCGCGATGCCGAGCCACAGCCAGCCGAGACCGGCGGTGACGAATGGTGCCGCGGCGAAGATCACGGCGACATCGGCGACCGACGTACGACGAAAGGCGTTGAGGTACAGTATCGTGGCGGCGGTCGAGAGCAGCGCCACCGCGAGGCCGGGTCGGCCGACCGCCCGGATCGCGGCCAGCGTGCGGCGTCGCTCCTGCACGATGATGATGCCGAGGATCATCAGGCCGGCGAACAGACCGCGCCAGAACAGCATGGTCCAGGCGTCGAGCTGGATCAGCCGCGTGAAAAAGCCAGCCGAGCTGAAGGCGACCATCGAAACGGTGATCAGCAGGACACCCCGGGCGTTTCGATCCATTCGTCTACCTGTCTGCTATGCCGGCCGGATAGTAACGCCCCCCTGCTGACAGCGTTGTGTCAGCACTCCGCGTGATCTCACCCGTGGCCCGTCACCATTCTGCCCGCGCCCTCGATCACCTCGTCCCAGTCATCGACCTCCCGGTTCACCGGGGCGATCAGCACGTGCTGCACGCCGACCGCCGCGTAGGCCGCGAGCCGATCGCGCAGCTCGCCCTGGTCCTTGCCGTTCCACTGCATCCGCATCGATATCGTAAAGCCCTCCGGCCGCGCGGCGCGCAGACGCCGCACGATCGGCGAAGCCTCCTCCGGCGTCTCGCGCGAGCCGTGCCAGCCATCGGCGATGCGGATCATGCGCTTCAGCGCCGCATCCGAACTGCCGCCGATCCACAAGGGGATGGGACTGACCGGCAGCGGCAGCATCGTCATCTCGGTGATTTTCGCCGGAATGTATTTGGTCTCGAACGTCACCGGATCCTGGGTCCACACCGCGCGCATCATTGCGATACCCTCGTCCATCCGCCGCCCGCGCTCCTTGAACGGCACGCCGAGGGCCGCGAACTCCGGCTCGAGCCAGCCGACGCCGGCACCCAGGATCAGCCGTCCGTTCGACAGGTTGTGCAGCGTCGCCAGTTCCTTCGCCAGCGGCAGCGGATGGCGCATCGGCAGCACCAGCACCGTGGTGCCGAGGCGCACGCGTTCGGTCACCGCGGCGACATAGCTCAGCGTCACCACCGGATCATAGAACAGCGGCGAGCGCGGGAATTCCTTGCGGGGCACGATGATGTGCTCGCTGACCCAGACGTCGTCGAACCCCAGCGCCTCGGCGCGGATCGCATGGCGTCGGATCAGCGCCGGCGTCGCCTGCTCACCGGCGTGCGGCAGATGAATGCCAAGCTGCATGATGTTGTCCCCTCGGTTGGTGCGCCGCAGAATGCGCGCAAC
>DASXNR010000278.1:0-10089 GCA_036494925.1 Acetobacteraceae bacterium | reverse complement strand
GCTTCAGATAGTGCAGGCTAATCGCTCCCCTCCCCCACTGTTCCATACTATCGTCGTGCCGAAACCGACCAAGGAGCGAGGCCGATGATCGACCGCGCGACGGACATACTCGGGCTGGTCGATGTACAGCCCACCTTCATGCCGGGCGGCGAGCTCGCGGTGGCGGATGGCGACGCGGTCGTGCCGGCGATCAATCGGCTGCTCGCGCGCTTCGACCATGCGTTCGCCACCCAGGACTGGCACCCGCCGGCTCACCTCTCGTTCGCCAGCGCGCATCCGGGGCACAAGCCGTACGACACCATCGCCATGCCGTACGGCCAGCAGGTGCTATGGCCGGACCACGCGATCCAGGGCAGCCCCAACGCGGCGCTGCATCGCGGGGTCGATCTGGCGCGCGTCGAGGTGATCATCCGCAAAGGCTTCGATCGCGCCATCGACAGCTATTCGACGTTCTTCGAGAACGATCGGCGCACCGCGACGGGGCTCGATGGCTGGCTGCGGCAACGCGGTTTCCGCCGCGTGTTCCTGGCCGGGCTGGCGACCGACTTCTGCGTCGCCTGGTCGGCCGAGGACGCGGTACGACTGGGCTACGAGGTGGTGATGATCGAGGACGCGTGCCGGGGCATCGCCGTGCCGCTCGGCAACGGTCGCACCACGCTGGACGCGGCGCGCGAGCGACTGGCGGACCTCGGCGTGCGGATCGTCAACAGCGCCCAGCTCGGCGCATGACGACCTGGCTGGTCACCGGCGGCGCCGGCTTCATCGGCTCGCATCTGTGCGAGGCGCTGCTGGCGCGCGGCGATGCGGTTCGCGTGCTGGACGATCTGTCGACCGGCAGGCGCGAGAATCTGCCGCCGCAGGCCGCGCTGATCGAAGGCGATGTTGCCGATCCGGCCGCGGTGCAAAACGCGCTGGACGGTGTCGCCGGTTGCTTCCATCTCGCTGCGATCGCCTCGGTGGAGCGCGGTGTCACCGACTGGCTGGGCACGCATCGCGCCAACCTCACCGGCGCGATCACCGTGTTCGATGCGGCGCGGGCGGCACGTGTCCCGGTGGTCTATGCGTCGTCCGCCGCAGTGTACGGTGACGCCACCACCGTCCCGATCGCCGAGGCGTCCGAACGTCGCCCGCTTTCGGCCTACGGCGCCGACAAACTCGGCTGCGAGCTGCATGCGCGCGTCGCCAGCCATGTGCACGGCATCCCCACCGTCGGACTGCGCTTCTTCAATGTGTACGGACCGCGTCAGGACCCGCGCTCGCCCTACTCCGGCGTGATCTCGATCTTCTGCGAGCGCATTCGCCGCGGCGCGCCCATCGACGTCTTCGGCGACGGCGGGCAGACGCGCGATTTCGTCTACGTCGCCGATGTTGTGACGGCGCTGCTCGCGGCCATGCGGCTCGCTCCCGCAGACGCTCGGGTATTCAACGTGTGTACCGGCGTCGCCACCTCGGTGCTGGACCTGGCCCGCGTTATCGCCGAGCTGTCCGGCACGCGGCTCGATGCCGCCCACCGGCCGCCGCGCGCCGGCGAGATCCGCCACTCCGCTGGCTTGCCTGACCTGTCGCGCAAGACGCTGGGATTGCCCGAGCCGGAAAGCCTGCGCGACGGCCTCGGCAAGGTGCTGGACTGGCTGGGCGCCTCGGGCTAACCGGGGCGCCGAGGCCCAGGAGACCAAGCCGCGTGCCGTTCAAGGAAGTGGCTACCGCGCTGCTGGTGCCGCCGATTCCCCTGATGTTTGTCGCCATGATCGGTCTGCTGGTCGAGCGGCGTCACCGGCGCATCGGCCGCTTTCTGACATGGGCGGGGCTGCTCGGTCTGCTGCTCCTGGCGATGCCGGCCGTCAGCGGCTTCCTGCTCGCCGCGCTGGAGCGGGACCTGCCGCTCACCCCGCCGCCGGATGAACCGCCGCAGGCGATCGTGATCCTCGGCGGCGACACCCAGCATGGCACCAGCCAGACGCCGATCGTGCATCTCGGCCCGCTGTCGCTGGAGCGCGTGCGCGCCGGTGCGTTGCTGGCCCGTCGCACCCGATTGCCGATCCTCGTCACCGGCGGGAGCCTGCGGGCGTATGAGCCACCGGTCGCCGTGATGATGGCGGACAGCCTGGTGCACGATTTCCAGGTGCCGGTGCAGTGGATCGAGCGCGAGTCACGCGACACCTGGGAAAATGCGCATCTGAGCGCGGTCGTCCTGCGCGAGCAGGGCATCAAGTCGGTCTATCTGGTGACGCAGGCCTGGCATATGCGGCGGGCGCTGGTGGCGTTCGCCGATACCGGAATCAAAGTGACGGCCGCACCGACCCGGTTAGACCGCACCACTCCGCCGCTCGCCGAAGACTTCGTGCCGGAGGTCGGTGCCTGGCGGGCGAGCTACTTCGCGATGCACGAGTGGATCGGCTGGATTTGGTACTCGTTGCGGCAAACAGGCTGATCGCTCGCGTGGGCGCGTCAGCCAGGGCATCTCGCCCATCGCCGCCGAAGTCCCAGCAGGCCAAGTAAGCCGCTGGCGAGGATCGCGAGCGTGCCCGGTTCGGGCGTCTGGGAGACCAACAGGTCCAGCGAGCTGGTGGTGAAGCTCTCGGTGAAGGTGAGACCCACGCCACAGATCCATTTGTCCAATCCGTCACCAGTACAGGCGCTGCCGTTGTAGGAAACGATCGAAAAGTCGCCGTTGACCGAGTTCTTGCCCACCTTGTAGTCCAGGATGTCGTAGGAGGTCTGGCCCTGGGGGAACGCGAAGCCGTTGACCAAGTCCACATCGAGCGAGCCGGCGAGAGTGACCGTTCCGCTCATCGCGTTGAGGTTGCCGTAGGTTCCCGCCGTGGTGCCGCCAATCGCAATGTTCAAGGAGCCTGTCGCTGTCTGGGTATAGTTGCCGCCGATGGTGAATGTGTTCGGGCTGCTGGCGTTCGGATTGAACGGCTTTATTGTTCCGCTGCTGACCAGCGCGCCGCCGATGCTGCCCATGCCGCTGAGGGTGGCGCCGGCACTGACGGTCGTGGTGCCCGTGAATGGGTTGTTATTCGTTAGGGTCTCGGTGCCCGCCAGGATCATCAGCCCACTGGCCTTGCTGCTGCCGATCAGGTTCCCGTTGAAGATGCCCGACGCGTTGGAGAGAGTGAGAACATTGGTACCGAGGTTAACCGTGCCCGCACCGGACAAGCTGGCGATCGAGGTTCCTTTGGTCCCGGAGATGTCGAACAGCCCGTCGTCGGCAACGCTGGAGCTGGCAATGGAGCCTGCCTTGTTGAGCAGGACGATGGCGCCGGATTTGATCGTCGTCGTGCCACTGTATGTGTTAGCACCCGTGAAAGTTTGAACGCCCGCGGCAACCGTGACGCCACCCGTCCCATTGATGCCGCCACTGAAGGTGGTCGTCGGATTCGACAGGATGACGGAATTGCTGCCCAGATTGACGGTGCCCGAGCCACCCAGGGCCCTGATCGTGACGTCGCTGTTCGCGGCGTGAATATCGAGAACGCCGTTATCTGTTACCGTCGATGACGCCGCGATGCTACCCGTTCCGGCAATCGACAGCGTCCCGTTGCTCCCAATCGTGGTAATTCCCGTGTAGGTGTTGTTGCCGGAGAGCGTCTCCGTCCCACCACTGACCGTCAGCCCGCCCGCACCGCTGATCACGCCGGCGAACAAGCTTGCCGCGCCAGACAGCAGCAAGGTGCTGCTGCCTAAAGTGACCGTACCGTTGCCAGACAGATCCGTTACCGTGACATTGCCGCCGGCCCCGGAAATGTCGACCGCGCCGTTGTCGGCCAACGTCGACGAGCTGGCGATCGCGTTCTTGGCGCCAAGTTTCAGGGTTGCCCCCGAATCGACGGTCGTACTGCCGGTATAGGTATTCTTGTTGTTATTGAAGGTGACGGAGCCACCGCTCTTGGTATTGGCGATCTCGATGTTTCCGCTGCCGGAAACGACGCCGGTGAGAGTGGTGTCGTTGCTATACTGGTTGAGAATGTTGGTCGGAGTCGTGCCCAGCGTGACCTGCTGTGCATATGTCAGACCGGTTCCGTCCAGGGTGAGCGCGCCGCCTTCGAAGTCGATGATATCCTTCGATTTCCCGGGCGACGCCAGCAGCGATGTGGCGAAGCAGACCACGTTCGGCAACGACGCCGGCGGCAATACGCAATTGGTGCCGATCGTGATCGTGGCCGCGCCGGCGTCCGTCGGCGCCAACGCAAGCGGCAGAGCCACAAGGCCGGCAGGCCAGGCGCCCAAGGCTCCCGCGCCCGCGAGTGCCGTCGCGGACAGATGACGCGTCCGGCGACACTTAAGCGACGTCGCGGATACCAGTGAAGCCTTCATGGGACCTGCTCCGCTCGTTCACATCCGGCATGCCGCGTCGAGCGACACCTGGCGACAATTTTTAGCGATCCGGGCTATGTTGCATAGCCCGACCGATGGGACTGATGCATCATCCATGCCATGCTTTAAAGGCAGCCGTTTTCAACCAGTTATCGCCCGTGAGGCTGTCACAACGCCAGGTAGTGTAAAGTCCGCCGACTCACATGACAACCTGAAGTTGTAGAGCGGGTTATAGCGCCGTCACGCCGTCGATCAGCGCACACCAGGCCGTGGCCATTGCTGCGTCCTCCACCGGTATGACAAACGCCTGGTTCCCCGCCGCCACCATCGCCGCAACATCGCAGACATCCGTGGCGGCGACCGGCAGGCCCGATGCCATGGCCTCGATCACGGACAGCGGCATCTGCTCGGTGTCCGACGGCAGCGCGCGAACACATCCAGGCGCGGCTGCGTTCAGCAGATCCACGACGGCGGCGACGCGCACTCTTGGCAGCGATTGCGGTGCCTCGGCGTGCACACGCGCGATGATGCCGGCACCGATCAGGGCGACACCTCGCATCGCTAAGTTGCCGCGCGTTTTGTCGGCGGAGCCGCGCGGGTGTAAACGCTGCTGCGATCCAATACGTGGTGATCGGCATGACCAATCGAAGCTGCGTTACGGTATTCAGTGTGATCATGCTGCTGACGGCCTGCACGACCGCACCTGGCGGCGGCAACGTGCTGGAGGTTGGACCGTCGCATCGTCTGAAGCTGCCGAGCCAGGCGGCCGCCGCGGCCTCGTCTGGCGACATCGTCCGTATCGATGCGGGCGAGTACAACGACTGTGCGGTCTGGCGCGCCAACAGGCTGATCATCGAGGCGACCGGCGAGGGCGCTGTGCTCGCCGACAAGTCGTGCGCCGGTAAAGGAATTTTCGTAATCGACGGCAACGACATCACGGTGCGCAACATCACCTTCACCCGCGCCGCGGTCCCGGACCAGAATGGTGCCGGTATTCGCGCCGAGGGCCGCAACCTGACCGTCGAGCACAGCAAGTTCATCGACAACGAGAACGGCATCCTCGCGAACCCGGTTCCAGGCAGCACGATCCGCATCCTCGACAGCGAGTTTCGTGGCAACGGCAAGTGCGTTCCGTCCTGTGCGCACGGTATCTACGTCAACGCGGTCGATCGCCTGGACATCGAGCACTCGCGCTTCTTCGACCAGCACGTCGGCCATCACATCAAGTCGCGCGCGCGCAGCACGGTGTTGATCGACAACGATGTCGCCGACGGGGCGAACGGCAATTCGAGCTATCTGGTGGACATCCCGAACGGCGGCGATCTGCTCATGCAGGGTAACCGGCTGCAGAAGGGGAAGATGGCCGAGAACACCGGCACCGCGGTGCCGATCGGCGAGGAAGGTGTGAGTAACCCGACCCATGAGCTGACCATCCGCGACAACGAATTCACCAGCGACCTGCCCGGCACCACCGTGTTCGTGCGCAACCGCACCGACACGCCCGCCACGCTGTCCGGCAATCACCTGCATGGAGCGGTCACGCCGCTGGTCGGACCCGGTACCGTCAGCCGGTGACGCCGGCCAGCCGGGCGATTAGCTCAGCCAGCTTCGGCTGCGCCTGAAGGAAGCCGACGATCCGCGACGCGGCCTGATGCCGGCCGGTCGCGTCATGGACCTGAAACGCTGCGTCGGAGGTTACCACCATAAGCACCGGCTGGAACTGCGCACCGAACAGGCTTCGCCAGGCCTGACGTGCCCGTGCCCGCAGATCGAGCTGCGCCGGCTGCCCATCGATCCACATGCTGGTCGCCACGATGTGCGGCGACTTTACCGCCGCCATCAGGCGCCACGCGCCCTGCGGGCTGTTCGGAACCGACGGCGAATACGTTTCGACATCGTCGCCTTCCAACAGACCGGTCAGGCGACGCTGCTCGGCGATCAGGCGAGCCGCGGTGCTGCGCGGAGAGAACACTTCGGTGATGAATGTCACCGGGCCCTCGCCGCAATCGAAACGCTGCACGATTATGCGGCCCGGCGCATCGAGATCCGCGCTCAGCGGCGCCGGCAGCGACGAACAGATCGGAGCCGGCACCAGCGTCGGCAGTCCGGCGGTCAGGTCGGGAGCAGCCGAGCGATCGATCTGAGCCGCCAGCGCCGGACCGATCGCGGCAAGCAGAAGCAGCCCGACCGTACCGAGCAACGCCGGGCGCAGATGGTGCGCTGGCGCGCGCGCAACGCGCGGTGTCGCCGGCACGATCTGGTCCTCCCGGAACGGCAGGCCGAGAACGATCAGGATCAGGATCACGATGGAAAAGAAGATCCAGCCATACAGCACATGATCGGCCTCCACCGCCTCGGCGCTGCCGAGATAGTGGCCGAGTGCCACGATGCCGAGTGCCCGAAAGCCATTGGCGATGATCGGCACGATTATCGACACGCCGATGAACACGGCGCGCCGCAGCGGGCTTCGGTACATGACCAGCGCATAGAGACAGCCGAACGCTATGGAGGCGATCAGGAAGCGCAGGCCGGCGCACGCCTCGGCGATCAGGAAGGTACCTTCGGGAATCTCGATCGTGTATCCGGTGATATAGGCGGGGATGTGCAGCAGCGGCAGGCCGTGCGCCACGAACACGGTGGTGACGTCCTGAAGCTTCGGCGTCAGGAAGTAGCCGAACGGCACCAGGAAATACAGGTAGAGCAGCGGTCCGGCGAGCCGCCACCACAATCGCGGCCCGAGCACGACGAACAACAGCAACTCGACAAAACTCATCGCGACGAGCTGACGGCCTTCCATGATGCCGAGCCGTTCGGCAAGCAACCAGGCGATGGCCAGCGGCACACCGGCAAGAACGGCCAGCGGATACGGATTGGCAGACGCGTCGCGCAGCGTGTCGCGACGATCCCAGATCAAATAGAAAACTATGGGGATCACGAGGAAGCAGTGGTTGTAAGCCGTCGAGCCTTGCCAGACAGAGACCGCCGCCACGACCTCCGTGTGGAACAGCAGCCCGAGCGCGATCAGACCGACGCCGACCGCGACGGCGGGACCGCTGCGCCAGGCATCGACCAGCCCGGTGTCGGCAAGTGCGCGGACGTTCATGCCGGCAATTCCACCTGGGCCGGCTCCGGTTGCGCCACAGCGAACAGCCGGTCGAGTGGGCGCAATGTCACCGACCATTGATGCGCGGCTTCGACTGCGCGCCGTGCGGCGGGACCCATCGTTGCATGTCGGCCGTCGAGCACGTCAGCGATCCTTTGAACCGTTTCATCAACCCCGCTCGCCAGCAGAATATCGCGTCCCGGCTCTGCACGCACGCCTTGAAACGCTTCGGGCGTGGCAACCACCGGTCGCGCCATCGCCATCGCTTCCAGCAGCTTGTTCTGGATACCGCGCGCGATGCGCAGCGGCGCCACCACGACATCGGCGGCGGCGAGATATGGCCTGGTATCGGCCACGCGCCCGGTCACCTCAACGCCCGGCAACCCGGCGAGAGCGCGCACATCGCCGGTCGGCGCGGCTCCGACAATCCAGAAGCGCGCGGCGGGCACGCGGCGGCGCAGCACCGGCATCACGTCACGCGCGAACCACTGCACCGCGTCGATGTTCGGCCGATAGTCCATGCGGCCGGTGAACACCAGATCGGCGCCTTCCCCGGCGAATGGCGAAGCGAGGTCGTGCGACGGTGAGAAGTAGTCGAAGTCGACGCCGTTGGAGACCCAGCTCGTGCGCTGGGCGGCTTCCGGCGCCAGCGCGACGAAGCGCTGCCACTCATGTTCCGAGACGAACAGGCTGTGATCGAAGCGCGCGGCCGCCAGACGTTCGAAGGCGAGCAGCGTGCGCCCTTCGCGCGCCCATATGTTGCGCGACGGAAAGCGCGCCGTCTCGGCGTAGGCGGTCCACTTCTCGGAATCGACGTCGACCATGTCGAGAACGCGCCGCACCGCCTTGGCATGCAGCACATAACCCGCCATGGCGGAGGAAAACACATAGACGCTGTCGATTGTGCCATCGCCAAGCTTGGCATCGACCCAGCGCTGCAGCCTGCGATCCTGGAAATAGCCAAGTGACAGCGGCCTGCCGGGACGCGTCCGCAGGAGCGCCTTGAGCCGCTGGGTGCGCGGGTCGAGCGGCAGGCAGGTGAAGTCCGCGCAGTGCGCGTCGAGCACCGCGAGATGCTGGCGGTCCGCCGGATCGTCGATGAAGCAGCCCAGATGGATGCGATGGGTGCGCGCCAGGTGGCGGAGCACGTTCCACGCACGGATCTTGTCGCCCTTGTCCGGCGGATAGGGGATGCGGTGCGACAGGAACAGCAGATCGCGCATGGCGTTCAGCCAAGCCCGCGCACGATCGGCGGTCCAAGCAGGTTGGCCACCGTCAGCGGCAGGCGCTTCCAGGCAGCGATGAACAGGCGGTATTTCGGGTTGAGCGGATTGTGGTCCGGAATCGTCGCCCCAGGCGCCAGACGGTAGCGGTAGTGCAGCGGTTCCGGCTCGAAACCCCAGTTGTGCTTGAAGGCAAACGCACCGGTGCCCTGCTTGCTGCGTCCGAAGTCGAACAGGCGGCAGCCACGGGCGGCAGCACGGCGCATTACCTCCCAGTACATGAAGTCGTTGCCCGCCAGCTGGCGTGCCTGCGCGGTGCCGCCACCATAATAGGGCAGCACCTCGTCGCGGAAGTAGAAGTTCAGCACCGAGGCAACCGGCTGTTCTCCGTGCATTACGGCGACGATATCGCTGCAATCGGCAAACACCTGGTTAAGGATGGAGAAATAGCGGCGGGAGAACACCGGGGTCCCGAGATTGCGGACACTCTCGGCATAGACACGATACAGCGCCGCCACGTCGTGGTGGCACACCGAGACGAGCCCGTTCTGGATACCCTTGCGCACCATGGCGCGCTGCTTACGCGGAATCGCCTTCAGATTGCTATCGTCCTGGTTCGAGATCGGCTTTCGAAATGTGACATAGAGATCGGAGCGCTCCAGCCAGTCGCTTGCCACCTTTGCGCGCTCGCGCAGCTCAAGGGCCGAGGCGCCCAGCTTTCCACGCAGGGCGTCGGCATGCGCCTCCAGCGCCACCGCGGTTTCGTGGTCGGCGGCCAGCGGACCGCCATAGACGCAGAACGGCGTGGATACCAGCGTGTTGCCGAACAGCGTGGTGCTGACATGCGCGAGCGGCAGCACGCCGGTGATCGCGCCATCCTGTTCGGCGAGCACGTAATGGCAACGATGGCCAAACGCGGTCTCGATGACACGCGACCAGGCGGCGCGATGGAAGAAGGTGCCGGTCGGCATCGCGGCGACGAAGGCGTCCCAGGCCAACGCGCTGGCGTCATCGAGCGGTCGTAACCTGAGGGCCATGGGCCAAATGGTGCCGCTAAGGAACGATACCTCTCCCGCCGACGGGAGAGGTGGCGGCGGGGTCGGCAAACACCCGGTCCATGCGGTCCCAGGCGAAATCGCGCAGCAGCCGGTCGAGGCGTGCCGTCATGCGCGAGAGGTTGGTGTAGTGGCGGAACCGCGACTTCCACCCGCAGTCGGCGACGCGCGGCTGATTGGGATCGATCTCCCACGGATGGAAATAGAAGATGCCCGGACGCCGCTCGCGTTGGTTCACCAATGTGAGGCCCTGCCGAAATGCGCTGTAAGGCAGCAGACGGAAATATCCGCCGCCGGAGCATGGCCAGTTGCGGCCGAATGCCCGCAGGGTGGTCATCGGAAACTCCCACAGCCCGCCGCCGTCGGGACGGAATGGGACCCGCGGGGC
>DASXNR010000277.1:0-22548 GCA_036494925.1 Acetobacteraceae bacterium | reverse complement strand
CTGAAGATCGGCTTCATCGCCGGCTTTCTCGGCGTCGGCATCGGCACCGTGCTGGCCTTCGTGGCCGGCTATTATCGCGGCATGACCGACACCGTGATCCGCGGCATCGCCGATATCGGCCTGACCGTGCCCGGCCTGCTGGTGCTGATCATCATCGCGGTCTCGGTGCGCGGCGGCCTCACGGTGAATCAGATGGCGATCGTGGTCGCCTCGCTCGCCTGGCTCTACCCCACCCGCACGATCCGCGCCCAGGTACTCACCTTGCGCGAG
Organism: Acetobacteraceae bacterium; assembly: GCA_036494925.1. GTDB lineage: Bacteria > Pseudomonadota > Alphaproteobacteria > Acetobacterales > Acetobacteraceae > JAMXLO01. The sequence goes on along the minus strand of DASXNR010000277.1, from coordinate 22,278 downwards.
CGCGGCTATGTCGAGGTGGCCCGTCTGAACGGCATGAGCGGCCCGGAGATCATCCTGCGCGAGATGATGCCGAACCTGCTGCCGTATCTCGCCGCCACGCTGGTCAACGCGGTATCCGCCGCAATCCTTGCCTCGATCGGCCTGGAAGTACTCGGCCTCGGTCCACTGGAGGCGCCGACGCTGGGCATGACGCTGTACTGGATCAACTTCAACGCCGCCATTCTCAACGGCTGGTGGTGGTGGTGGACCGCGCCGATCATCATCATCCTGATGGTGTTCCTCGGGTTGTTCTTCCTCACCGTCGGGCTCGACGAAATCGCCAATCCGCGGCTGCGGCGAGCGGTATGAACGCCGCGGTGCTGCGCGTCGAAGGGTTGCGCGTTGCCTACGACCATCCGCTGGGCGAGGTGCGGGCGGTGGACGACGTGTGGTTCAACCTGCGCCCGCACGAACGCTTCGGCCTGGCCGGCGAATCCGGCTCCGGCAAATCGACCATGGCGCTCGCCATCCTGCGCCTGATCCGTCCGCCCGGACGCATCGACGGCGGCGAGGTCTGGCTGGACGACACCAGGCTGTCCTCGCTGTCGGACGATGCGATGCGCAAGCTGCGGCTGGCCGGGATCGCGCTGGTGCCGCAAGGCTCGATGAACTCGCTGAATCCGGTGCTGCGCATCCGCGCGCAGATCGCCGACGCGCTCGGCGATCACGGCACCACACTGTCGCGGCGCGACATCGACACCCATGTGCGCGATCTGCTCGGCCATGTCGGACTGCCGCCCGGCGTGGCGGAGATGTATCCGCACGAACTCTCCGGCGGCATGAAGCAGCGCGCCTGCATCGCGATCGCGATCTGTCTGCGCCCCAAGGTGATCATCGCCGACGAACCGACCAGCGCGCTCGACGTCGTGGTGCAGCGCCAGGTGATGGCCACGCTGGCGCGCGTGCAAGGGGAACTCGGCGCCGCCGTGATACTGGTCGGCCACGACATGGGACTGATGGCGCAGTTCGTCGATCGGCTCGGCGTGATGTACGCCGGCCGCCTGGTGGAGATCGCGCCGATCGCCGAGATCATCACGGCGCCGAAGCATCCCTACACGCAGATGCTGATCGCCAGCCTGCCGTCATTGGAGCGCAAGGGGATGATGCAGGGCATCCCCGGTCTGGCGCCGTTGCTGCGCGATCTGCCGTCCGGCTGTGCGTTCCATCCGCGCTGTCCGAAGGCGACGGATCTGTGCCGCACGGAACGGCCCCTGCTGCGCGATCTGGGCGACCACCAAGCCGCCTGCCACTTCGCCTGACGGCAGGCGCGATGGCAGACAGTACCGCCCCCCTGATCGAACTGCGCGGCGCGACCAAGATCTATGGCCGCATCGCCGCGTTGGAGGACTTCTCGCTGACCATCGATGCCGCCCGCCCGACGATCACCGCGATCGTCGGTGAAAGCGGCAGCGGCAAGACGACGCTGGCGCGGCTGTTGCTTGGCCTGGTAGCCCCGACGTCCGGTCAGGTGCTGTACCAAGGGCGCGATCTGCACGCGTTGTCAGGGGGCGAACGCCGCACATTCCGCCGCGACGTGCAGGCGATCTTCCAGGACCCGTACGGCGTCTATAATCCATTCTATCGCGTGGACCACGTGCTCACCACGCCGGTCGCCAAGTTCCGTCTCGCCGCGACCAGGACCGAGGCGCGCGCCCTGATCGAGGACGCGTTGCGGGCAGTGGGACTGCGTTCCGATGAAATCCTCGGCCGCTATCCGCATCAGCTCAGCGGTGGCCAGCGTCAGCGCGTAATGGTGGCGCGCGCGCTGCTGCTGCACCCGCACCTGATCGTCGCGGACGAGCCGGTGTCGATGGTCGATGCGTCGCTGCGCGCCACCATCCTTGGCTCGCTGCGTCAGCTCAACCAGGAACGCGGTATCTCGATCATCTACATCACGCATGATCTCGCCACCGCCTATCAGGTGGCGGACAACATCATCGTGATGTATCGCGCGTCGGTCGCCGAGGCGGGGGATGTCGAACTGGTGGTGAAGGCGCCGAAGCATCCGTATACCCAGCTGCTGGTTGCCTCGATCCCGCAGGTCAGCACGGAGCGCACCTGGCTGGACGAGCAGGAGGGCAGGCCGCGCACGGACGTCGGCGATGGCGGCTGCAAATTCGTCGCGCGCTGTCCGGTCGCCATCCCCGTTTGCCGGCAGGTCGCGCCAATGCCACGTCGAACCGAACCGGATCGCGTCGTCGCCTGCCACCATCATGCAGGCGCTGACACCTGACCAAGAGGCTCTGCCTCTTGGATCCCCGTCAAGGGCGTGGCGCTTGGAACCCCCGGCGTTGCCTGGCGTCGCGCAGGGGTTTGCGCCGTGACGCAAGGCGTTGATAGCTGAACGGTTATGTAACAGACAATGAGGCCAGGATGGCCCAGATCCGCCGAGCCTCTTCGTGGGCAGGCGTCGGTGACCAAGTTCGATCTTGAGCGGTCGGATTTGCGCTTGACTTATATATCCGAATGGTTATTGGTCTGGTCGATATCCGGTAGGTTATGGATCGTGATGTCGCATCGTCATGACATGCTTTTCAGATCGCTGGCCGATCCGACCCGCCGGGCGATCTTCGAGCGTCTATGTCGCGAAGGAGAACAGAACGTGGCGGCCGTGACAGCTCAGTCCGGTATCTCGCAGCCGGCCGTGTCGAAGCATCTCGGCATTTTGAAGCAGGCCGGGCTGGTTCGCGACCGCCGCGAAGGACGACAGACCCATTATAGCGCGCAGCTCGGCGCGCTTGCCCCCCTGATCGACTGGACAAGCCAGATGGCCGGCTTCTGGCAGAACCGGTTCGACCGCCTCGAAGACCTGCTGAAAAGGATAGACCAATGAATGAAACGTCGACCGAAGCGCTCTCCGTCATCGTAGAACGGGAGATACCTCATCCGCCGGAAAAAATCTGGCGAGCGCTCACCCAGCCACACCTGATAGAGGAGTGGCTTATGAAGAACGACTTCAAGCCTGTCGTGGGTCACCGTTTCGATCTCCGGGCAGACTGGGGCGCTGTCGACTGTCAGGTCGTGGCAGTCGAGCCGAACAAAACCCTGTCCTACACGTGGGCGGCGCATGATCTTAAGAGTGTCGTCACCTGGACACTCACCCCTACCGGCATGGGGACCCACCTGCGCATGGAGCATTCGGGCTTCCGGCCGGATCAGCAGCAGTACTACCAGGGCGCCAAGGGCGGGTGGCAGCGGTTCGTTGCTGCGCTTGAACAGTCGGTGGCGCGGATCGAATGAAGTCCGCCTGAACAAAATCAACAGCCTTCCTTGCCATGATCAGCATAGGAGGACCCCTGCCAGTAGCCACCGCGGGCAAATCGAGACATAACGGCGCGCGAGGAGAGCCGCCATGCCCGATACCATGCCTTCCCGCGTCTGGATGCCTGATTCCTGGCGCGACTGCCCGATCCGGCAGGTGCCGGCCTATCCGGACCTGGAGAAGCTTGCGGCGATGGAGGCGCGGATCGGCAAGTATCCGCCGCTGGTGTTCGCCGGCGAGGCGCGGCGGCTGAAGGCGCATCTCGCGCTGGTCGCCGAGGGCGGTGCGTTCGTGCTGCAGGGCGGCGACTGCGCGGAAAGTTTCTCCGACTTCACCGCCAACATCATCCGCGACACCTTCCGCGTGCTGTTGCAGATGGCGGTGGTGCTGACCTTCGGTGCCTCGCTGCCGGTGGTGAAGATGGGCCGCATGGCCGGGCAGTTCGCCAAGCCGCGTTCGTCGGACAACGAGACGCAGGGCGACGTCACGCTGCCGTCGTATCGCGGCGACATCGTCAACGGGCCGGAGTTTTCCGCCGAGGCGCGGATCCCCGATCCGGCGCGCATGGAGTTCGGCTATTTCCAGTCCGCCAGCACGCTGAACCTGCTGCGCGCGTTTGCTTCGGGTGGCTATGCCGACCTGCACGAGGTGCATCGCTGGAACCTGGAGTTCGCCGCGCGTTCGCCGCTGGCCGCGCGCTACCAGGACCTGGCGCACCGCATCGACGAGACGCTGTCGTTCATGGCGGCGTGCGGCATGACCAGCACCACCACGCGCGACATGCGCGAGACCGACTTCTACATCAGCCACGAAGCGCTGCTGCTGCCGTATGAGCAGGCGCTGACCCGGATCGATTCCACCACCGGCGACTGGTATGGGTGCAGCGCGCATTTTCTGTGGATCGGCGATCGCACGCGGCAGGTGGACGGCGCGCACGTCGAATTCCTGCGCGGGGTGAAGAATCCGCTGGGCATGAAGATCGGGCCGACCCAGGAACCCGACGATCTGCTGCGCATCCTGGAGCGGCTGAACCCGGCGAACGAGCCGGGGCGCATCACGCTGATCAGCCGCATGGGACACGACAAGGTGGGCGCGCGGCTGCCGCCGCTGCTGCGTGCGGTGGAGCGCGAGGGTGCCAAGGTGGTGTGGCTGTGCGATCCGATGCACGGCAACACGATCTCCACCGTCGCCAAGCTGAAAACCCGCAACTTCGACCAGATCCTGTCCGAAGTGCGCGGCTTCTTCGACATCCATGCGGCGGAACGCACCTGGGCCGGCGGCGTGCATGTCGAGATGACCGGGCAGGACGTCACCGAATGCACCGGCGGGGCGCATCGGCTGACCGAGGCGGATCTGACCGAGCGCTACGAAACGTTCTGCGATCCTCGGCTGAACGCGGAGCAGTCGCTGGAGCTGGCGTTTCTGGTGGCGGAGGAGCTGAAGCAGCGGCGCGCGCCGAACGGGCAGATGCGGGTGGCGGCACAGTAGCGGCAAATCACAGGTGGTGGCGGACCGGCGGCCCCCTCCCCCTGACCCCCTTCCGCGAGGGGAGGGGAAGGATTTGGCCTTCTCCGCATTCGCCGCCGATATCGCGGCGCGAACCGACAGCTACTTCAACCGCACCCGCCGCATCGTGGCGCGGTTCGGCGACAAGCGTGTCACTTACGCGGTGTTCATGCGCCGCCCGGTGATCGCTGCGCCCCGGCTGATGGTCGAGTGGCTGGAAGCCGCGGCAGCGTCGCGCGGCACCAGCTTCGAAATCGAGCTGATGTATCCGGAAGGCACCTGGGCCGGCGCCGGCGAGCCGCTGGCCTACATCACCGGCAGCCTGGTGCAGTTGTCCGATCTCGAAACCATCCTGTTGCAGAAGATCGGCCCGGCCTCGGTGGCGGCGCACAACACCTACCAGATGTGTCTCGCGCTGCCCGCGGTGGGGTTCCTGGCGATGGAGGCGCGGCACTGCGCCGGCGCCGAGATGCAGGACATGATGGGCTACGCCGCGTCGGTCGGCAGCGAGGCCGCGAAGCGGGAAGGGGCCAAGGGCTTCATCGGCAATGCCAACGACGGCACCGCGCACTGGTACGGCACGCCGCGCGGCTTCGGCACGATGCCGCATTCGCTGATCGGCTACGCCGGCTCCACGCTGCGCGCCGCCGAGATGTTTCGCGAGACCTTTCCCGACGAACCGATGACCGTGCTGGCGGACTATTTCGGCCGCGAGATCAGCGATGCGCTGGCCGTGTGCGCGCGGTTCCCCGATCTCGCCGGCGACGGGCGGCTGTCATTCCGGCTGGACACCCATGGCGGGCGCTTCATGGAAGGGCTCGATCCGGCGGAGAGCTACGCGGTGCTGGAACGCAACGCGCCGGGCGCGATCCGCCGCTATCGCAGCGAGACCGAGCTGCGCTTCCTGGTCGGCACCGGCGTGTCCGCCGCGGCGATCTGGCGGATGCGCGAGGCGCTCGACGCGGCCGGCCATCGTCGCGTGCTCATCGTTGCGTCATCCGGATTTGGCGTCGAGAAGTGCCGGGTGATGGCCGATGCGCGCGCACCGATCGACGTGGTGGGCACCGGCAGCTTCATCCCGGACGCCTGGCACGAGACCTACGCGACGGCCGACATCGTCGCCTATGACGATGTGTCGCTGGTGAAGGTCGGGCGGGAGTTCCTGCTGCGCAAGAATGCCCGGCGGCAGCGTTGACTTCGGCGGTTTCAGTCCCATAACGTCCACGGGCTGCGGGCATCGCGTTTGGGGAGACAGGAATGGCCAATATCGTCCGTGCGGCATCGCGCCGGGACGTGCTGAAGATCGGTTCGCTGGCGGGGGCGGGTGCCATGCTGGGCGCGCCGTCGGGACGTGCGGCGCCGAAGGCGCTGACGCTGGTGCACGAGAATTCATTCATCCCGGCCTATGATGCGTACTTCAAGAACACGCTTGCGCCCGCCTACGAAAAGGCCGCCGGCATCAAGGTCAACTACGAGCTGATCAGCGTCGGTTCGTTGCAGACGCGTGTCACGACCGTTGCCGAAACCGGTGCGGGTCCGGACATCACGCTGATCGAGTTCAACTGGCCCTACCTGTTCGACGAGAAGCTGGTGGATGTCAGCGACATTGCCGACGAGATAGGCAAGCAGTCCGGCGGTTGGCACGACGCGATCAAGGAAGCGGTGATCGTCAACGGCAAGTGGAAGGCGATACCGTTCGGCAACATCGGCCAGCTGATGAACTGGCGCACCGACTGGTTCGCCGAGCAGGGATACAAGACGTTTCCGGACACCTGGGACGAGTTGCTGGAAGCCGGTACCAAGCTGAAGAAGGCCGGCCATCCGTTCGGGTTCGAGCTTGGCCACGGCTTCGGCGACAATCACGGCTGGCTGTATCCGCTGTTGTGGTCGTACGGTGCGCGCGAGGTCGAGCCGGACGGCAAGACGGTGGCGATCGACGCCGACGAGACGGCGCGCGCGGTCGATTTCTGCCGCAAATTCTTCCAGCAGACGATGTTCGAGGACGTGCTGGGCTGGACCGATCCGTCCAACAACAAGGCGTTTCTGGCCGAGCAGATCTCCTGCACCAACAACGCCGAGAGCATTCTCTATGTCGCAATGAAGGACTTTCCCGATATCGGCAAGGTCATGAGCCAGTCGCTCAACCCGCAGGGCCCCAAGGGGCGGTTCCACATACTCAACCCATGGAGCCACTCGATCTTCACCCACACGCCGGACCCGCAGGCGGCGAAGGATTTCCTGCGCTGGCTGATGGATCCGAAGCAGGCCGGTGGGTGGTACGATGTCGCGGTGAGCTACTACGCGCCGTACCTGCACGCCTATGACGACGCGCCGTTCTGGCAGAAGGAGCCGCGCAACCTGCCGTATCGCGAATCGCTTGCCACCTCGCATCTGCCGGGCTGGCCGGCGCCGATCAGCCGCGCGCAGTCGGAGAGCGTGGCGAAATACGTCGTCGTCGACATGTTCGCCAAGGCCTGTGCCGGCAAGTCGACCAAGGACGTGATCGCCGACGCCAACGCGCAGCTCAAGCAGATCTACAAGTCGGGCTGACCGTGTCGGCACACAGCCAGTCCATCGCGTCCCCGGCGGTCCGCGTCCGACGGGCGCCAAGCCTGCGGCGCTGGACCGAGCGCGAGGCGGTGTTCAGTTGGCTGATGGTGACGCCGCCGGTGCTGTTCCTGGTGGCATTGGTGGGTTACCCGTTCTGCTACGGCATCTTATTGTCGTTGCAGGACCGCCCGGTCGCCAGACCCGGTCAGTTCGTCGGGCTGGCGAATTTCGTCGCCGACTGGCACGACCCGGTGTTCTGGCAGGTGGCGCAGAACACCTTGGTCTACACGTTCGCCGCGACGATCCTGAAGGCGGTCGGCGGACTGGGGCTCGCCCTGGTGATGAACCAGGAGTTCAGGTTCAAGAATCTGACGCGCGCGCTGATGCTGCTGCCGTTCATCGTGCCGACCGTGCTGAGCACGATCTCGTGGATGTGGATCCTCGATCCCGCGTTCAGCGTGATCAACTGGTTCCTGATCCATACCGGGATCGCCAACCCGGGGCCATCGTGGCTGGGCAACCCGACCCTGGCGATGGGTTCGCTGATCGTGGTGAACACGTGGCGCGGGCTGCCGTTCTACGCCATCACGCTGCTGGCCGGACTGCAGACGATCTCGCCCGAGCTGTATGAGGCGGCGACGATCGACGGCGCCAGCGCGCTGGCGCGGTTCCGCTACGTCACGCTGCCGCTGCTGAAGCCGGTGATCTTCATCGTGACGATGTTCTCGGTGATCTTCACCTTCGCCGATTTCCAGCTGGTCTATGTGCTGACGCGGGGCGGGCCGGCGAATGCCACCCACCTGTTCGCCACCTATGCGTTCGACGTGGCGATGGGCGGCGGGCAGCTCGGAATGGGCGCTTCAATCGCGCTTGCCATGCTGCCGCCGCTGGCGCTGATCATCATCGCGATGTCCATCTATATGAAACCGGCAAAATCATGATGGTAGAACGCCGTGACTGGCCGGTGCGGGCGGTGAAGCTGTGGCTGCCGCTGGGCCTGTTCATGCTGTTCACCCTGTTCCCGTTCTACTGGATGGCGGTGACATCGCTGAAGCCGAACCAGGAGCTGTACAACCGCAAGATCATGCCGTTGATCGTCTATCATCCGACGCTGAAGCACTATGTCGATCTGCTGACCGAGACCAACTTCCTGACCTGGACCTACAACACGATGCTGGTGGCGGTGATCTCCACCGCGATCTCGCTGGTGTTCGGCGTCATGCTCGCCTATCCGCTGGCGCGCATGCGGTTTCCCGGCGCGGCGCTGATCTCGTTCGCCGTGGCGGCCACCTATCTGGTGCCGCAGCCGCTGCTGTTCATCCCGCTCGCCGACATCATCAATCATCTGCATCTCGGCGATACGCTGACGTCGGTTATCCTGACCTATCCCACGCTGCTGATTCCGTTCTGCGCGTGGCTGCTGATGGGCTATTTCCGCACTGTGCCGCACGAGCTGGAGGATGCCGCGCGCATCGACGGTGCGACGCGGCTGCAGACGATGTTCCGTATCTTCCTGCCGCTGTGCGTTCCCGGCTTCATCTCGGCGGGCATCTTCGCCTTCACGCTGTCGCAGAACGAGTTCCTGTATGCGCTGATCTTCCTTACCCAGACCGACGTGCGCACGGTCCCGGTGGGCGCGATCGCGGAACTGGTGAAGGGCGACGTGTTCTATTGGGGTCAGCTGATGGCCGCGGCGCTGCTGGGATCGGTGCCGGTGGCGATCATCTATTCGTTCTTCGTCGAGCACTATGTCGCCGGCCTGACCTCCGGCTCGGTCAAGGCGTGAGCGATCTGTTCGCTCCGGACGGTGGCTGGCGGGTGCGCATCCTGGATCTGTCGGGCGGTGCGCAGGACAACATCGTCGAGGAGGTGGGTGGTTTCGAGACACTGATGCAGGCCAACGCGTTCGCGCGCCGCTACGTGCGCGATTCGGTGGAACGGTGCCGGCTGCCGGGCGCGACCGCGAAGGAGGTGCTGGAGGCGTGGTTCGCGTTCGGCGAGGATGCCGAGGTGATCGATGCGGCCGAGGCTGGCTGGCGCAGCGCGACCGAGCTGGGTGATTTCGTCGACAATCCGGCGGGTTCCGAGGATCGTGACTGGCGCGCGCTCGATCCGCGGCGCATCGATGTCGATGACGAGGATGAGTGAGGTCAACCATGCCGGCCTATGAGTTTGTCACTGTCGATGTGTTCACCGACCGGCGCTTCGGCGGCAATCCGCTCGCGGTGTTTCCCGATGCTCGCGGGCTGAGCGACGAACAGATGCAGGCGCTGGCGATGGAGTTCAATCTGTCGGAGACGACGTTCGTGCTGCCGCCGGACAATCCGCAGCATCACGGCAAGGTGCGGATCTTCACGCCGCGCGCCGAGCTGCCGTTCGCCGGTCATCCCAACGTCGGCACCGGCTATGTGCTGGCGCAACGCGACGCGGATCCGCCCGAGCATTACGTGTTCGAGGAACTCGCCGGGCTGGTGCGCGTGCACATCCTGCGCACCGCGGGTGCGATCAGCGGTGCGCGCATCGCGGCGCCGCGCGCGCTGTCGATCGATATCGATATTCCCGCGGACGTGGTGGCGGCGTGCTCTGGGCTGACGGAAGAGGACATCGCCACCACTGCGCATACGCCGCTGGTTGCCTCGGTGGGGACGCCGTTCGTGATCGCCGAAGTTGCCAGCGTGGACGCGCTGTCGCGCGCCAGTCCCGACATCGGCGCGTTCCGTGCTGCCGCCGAACGGTTTCCCGAGGTCGCGACGCGGTTTTCGCTGCATCTCTACGCGCGGCGCGGCGGTGATGCGACGCGGCTGGCCGCGCGCATGTTCGCGCCACTGGGCGGCGTGCTGGAGGATCCCGCGACCGGCAGCGCCAACGCCGCGCTGGCCGCGCTGCTGACCTCGCTGGCGCCGGGCGAGAATGCCGATCTGTCCTACGAGATCCTGCAAGGCCTGGAGATGGGGCGGCCGAGCCAGATCATCGCGTCGGCGCGCAAGACGGGAGAGGGGCCGGTGCTGGCGACGGTCGAGGGCAATTGCGTCAATGTGATGCGCGGCACGGTGGAGCTATAGCGCCGCATCCATACCGAGCAGGCGTAGCACTTTGTCTGGTAACTCCTCGGTCGCGAATGGATGCACTGTGCGCACCCCGCCAAGAACGGTGCCGTCAGTCAGGTCCTCGGTCACGATGGCTGTGCAGCCGGCCGCCGCGGCGGTGGCAATCAGCAGCGCATCCCAATACGATGCATGACCCTCTGTCGCGCTGTCGATCGCGAAGCGCACGGTATCCTCGGAGGCGACGGCGACTGGAAAGAGATCCAGCCAACTGTTCGCCAGCGTCGCTGCCCTTGCCCGCGGGATCAGACGCTTCCGCGACACCACGGCGTAGAATTCCGAGACCGCCTGCAGGGTAATCCAACAGTCACGGTTGGCTGCCAGTTCGATGATCTCCGACGCAAGATGATGGCGCCTGCCGGCGTCGCCGTCCACGCTGTAAACCAGGATGTTGGTGTCGAGCGTGAACCGCTCACCGCTCATGCAGCGCGTCCCGGTCGAGCCTGCCCGCCCCGATCGGCAGTCCTTCCCGCATGGCTTCGCGAATTCGCTCCAGCGCGGCGCGCTGTTTCACCGTCAGGACGCGTTGCCCGGCGACGGGAACCAGACGCGCAACAGGGGTGCCGTTGCGGGTGATGATGAATTCCTCTCCCGCCTCGACTTCGCGGATACAGCGGGCGAATTGCTGATTGGCGTCGCGCAGGGTGACTGTCTTGGTCATGCGCGGTATGTAGCGCGGTCTGCGCTACATGCAAGCGCGGCTGGAGCCCCTACTCCACGGTCACCGACTTCGCGAGATTGCGCGGCTGATCGACGTCGGTGCCCTTCAGCACCGCCACGTGATACGCCAGCAACTGCACCGGGATCGCGTACAGGATCGGCGCCACGAACGGATCCACCGCCGGCAGCACGATGGTCTGAGCCGCGATGCCGCGCAGCTTCGCCGCCCCCGCAGCGTCACTGATCACCACCACCTGGCCGCCGCGCGCCGCGGCCTCCTGCAGGTTCGACGCCGACTTCTCGAACAGCGGACCCGACGGCACGATGGCGATCACCGGCACGTCCTTGTCGATCAGCGCGATCGGCCCGTGCTTCATCTCGCCGGCGGCATAGCCCTCGGCGTGGATGTAGCTGATCTCCTTCAGCTTCAGCGCCCCTTCCATCGCGATCGGGAAGCAGTTGCCGCGGCCGAGATACAGCACGTCGCGCGCCTGTGCGACGCGGTGCGCCAGCGCCTTGATCTCGTCATGCCGCTCCAGCACCTCCGCCGCCCTGCTCGGCACCTCCAGCAGTGCCGTGGTCATCGCCGCCTCCTCGGCCGCGGTGATCGCGCCGCGCGCGCGTCCCGCCGCGATCGCCAGGCAGGCCAGCACCGCGAGCTGCACCGTGAACGCCTTGGTGCTGGCCACGCTGACCTCGGGCCCCGCCACCGTCTCCAGCACGGCATCCGATGCACGCGCCATGCTGCTCTCCGGCACGTTCACGATCGACAGCACATGCTGGCCCTGCTCCTGCATGTAGCGCAGCGCCGCCATGGTATCGGCGGTCTCGCCGGACTGGCTCACCAGGATGCCAAGCCCGCCACGTGTCATCGGCGGCGTGCGGTAGCGGAATTCGCTGGCGACATCGGCATCGGTCTGGATGCGCGCGATCGCCTCGAACCACCAGCGCCCGACCAGCCCGGCATAGAACGCGCTGCCGCAGGCGCTGATGGTGACGCGCGGCAACGCGGCAAAATCGAACGGCAGGGCGGGCAGCGCGACCGCGCGGGTCGCGGGATTGACCATGCGGTGCAGCGTGTCGCCGATCACCGCGGGGTGCTCGTGCAGCTCCTTTTCCATGAAGTGGCGGAAATTGCCCTTGCCGATCGCCGAGCCGGTGAGCCGGGTCAGCTTCACCTCGCGCTGCACGGGCGCGCCGTCGGGGCCGTAGAACCGCGCGCCCTGGCGATCCACCACGGTCCAGTCGCCGTCGCTCAGATAGGCGATGCGCTGGGTCAGCGGCGCCAGCGCCAGGCCGTCGGAGCCGACGAACATCTCGTCCTCGCCGAAGCCCACCGCCAGCGGCGCGCCGTGCTGCGCGCCGACGATCAGCTCGGGATGGCCGGAGAAGATCATCGCCAGCGCGTAGGCGCCTTCCAGCCGGCGGAACGCGGCACCCGCCGCCTCGATCGGCGCCATGCCGCGCTGCAGGTGCAGATCGACCAGCTGCGCCACCGTCTCGGTGTCGGTCTCGGTGGTGAACTCCTGGCCCGCCGCCTCGAGCTCGGCGCGCAGCTCGGCGTGGTTCTCGATGATGCCGTTGTGCACCACCGAGACGCGCGAGGTGCCGTGCGGATGCGCGTTGCTCTCGGTCGGCGCGCCATGCGTCGCCCAGCGGGTGTGGCCGATGCCGGTGGTGCCGGGCAGCGGCGTACGCTCCAGCGCGGCGGCGAGGTTGCCCAGCTTGCCCTCGGCGCGGCGGCGCTCGATGTGGCCGTTCACCAGCGTGGCGATGCCGGCGCTGTCGTAGCCGCGATATTCCAGCCGGCGCAGCGAGTCCAGGATCAGCGGCGCCGCCTGCCGCGCGCCGATGACGCCAACGATGCCGCACATCTACCGTTGCTTCCCTTGCAGTTCCTTGCGCATCGCCACGGCGCGCCCCGGCTTGTTCGCCTGCCGGCCGCGCGCGAGCGCCAGCGCATCCGGCGGCACGTCCTCGGTGATCACGCTGCCGGCCCCGACGATGGCACCGTCGCCGACCGTCACCGGCGCCACCAGAGCGGTGTCGGAGCCGATGAACACGCGCGCGCCGATCGTGGTGCGATGCTTGCGGTAGCCGTCGTAGTTGCAGGTGATGGTGCCGGCGCCGATGTTGGTCGCGGCGCCGACCGCGGCGTCGCCGAGATACGCCAGGTGGTTCGCCTTCGCCCCGGCGCCGAGTTTGGTCGCCTTCACCTCGACGAAGTTGCCGATATGCACCTGCTCGCCCAGTTCGGCGCCGGGACGCAGCCTGGCATACGGACCGACGATGCAGTTCGGCCCGACGATGCAGCCTTCCAGGTGGCTGAACGCCCGGATCTGCGCGCCGGATGCGACCGACACGCCCGGGCCGAACACCACGTTGGGCTCGATCGTCACGTCGGGCGCGAGTGCGGTGTCGGCGCACAAAAACACCGACGACGGGTCGGTCATGGTGACGCCGGCATCCATCGCGGCGGCGCGCAGCCACCCCTGCACCACCGCCTCGGCCGCCGCCAGCTCGGCACGCGAGTTGATGCCGGCGAGTTCGTCGGCGGGCGCCTCCACCGCGGCGACGCGTCCGCCGTCGGCGCGTGCCAGCGCGACCACATCGGTGAGGTAGTATTCGCCCTTGGCGTTGTCGGCGCGCACCTCGCCCAGCCAGCGCGCCATGTCAGTGGCGGCGGCGCACAGGACGCCGGCGTTGCACAGCGTCTCGGCGCGTTCCGCATCGGCCGCGTCGATCCACTCCACCACGCGCTCGACATAGCCGTCGCGCGCGAGGACCCGGCCGTAGCGGCCCGGATCGGCGGGGCGGAAGGCGAGCAGCGCCAGCGCCGCATCGCCGGTGGCGCGGCGTTCCAGCAGGTCGCGCAGCGTCGCGGGCCGGATCAGCGGATTGTCGGCATACAGCACCGCGACTTCGCCATCGCCGAACTGTGGTGCGGCGACCAGGGCGGCGTGCGCGGTGCCGCGGCGGTCCTGCTGCACAACGCAGGCGTGCGGCGCTGCCTCCCGCCGCACCGCGTCCATCTCCGCGCCGATCACCACCACGATGCGGTCGAACGCCTGCTCGCAGCTGGCCAGCAGGTGGCGCAGCATCGAGCGGCCGGCGATCCGGTGCAGCGTCTTGGGCAGCGCCGACTTCATGCGCGTGCCGAAGCCGGCAGCAACGATCACGGCGGTGCGGGTCATCGCTGTCCTTTGTTATCCTGGCGTTGTTTTGGCGGCGGAGGCTACGCGGTGTCAAAGACTGCGACTATCCTGCTGGTTCAATTCGCGTGTCGGAGTGCAACATCGTGACCCGCACCCTGCTGCTCGACCTCGACGGCACACTGGTGCATTCCGTGCCGGACCTCGCCGCGGCGCTGAACCGGCTGATGGGTGCGCGCGGGTTGGCGGGGCTCTCGCATCCAGAGACGGCGGCGATGGTAGGCGATGGGGTGGCGAAGCTGGTTGAGCGGGCGTTCGCCGCGCGCGGCCGGACGCCGGACGCGGGCGCGGTGGCCGAATTCTCCGCCGACTACCTGGTCCATTCGGCGGTGGAGACCAGGCCGTATCCCGGGGTTGCCGATGGCCTGCATGCTCTGGCGGCAGAGGGCTGGAGGCTGGCGGTTTGCACCAACAAGCCGGAGCGCGCGGCACGGGCGCTGCTGGCCGCACTGGGGCTGGCGTCGTTGTTCGCGGCGATCGGTGGCGGCGACAGTTTCCCGGTGCGCAAGCCGGACCCGGCGCATCTGCTGGCGACGCTGAAGGCGGCGGGCGGTGAGCCGGCGCATGCGGTGATGGCGGGCGACCACGCCAACGATGTCGCCGCGGCACGTGGCGCCGGTGTCCCGTGCATCTTCGCGGGCTGGGGCTATGGACCGCCGGCGATGGCGGAAGGTGCCGTTGCAGTCGCGCACGATTTCGCTGGACTGGTCAGAGTGGCACGGACGCTCGTGGGCTGAGTGGCGTTCTGCATGTCGGGTCGATCACGCCGACTGCCGCAACCGGCAGTTGCGAGCTCCCAGATCAGGCCCGCAGATAACTCGGCTGTATCGATGCCTGATGGGCTGATTTGTTGTAATGTCATGTCTCGGTATTACTTTTTGGACGTATCAAGCGGTTAACAGGTCGTTTATGGAGACGTCGATTTCGAGTGCCTCGGTGTCCGATCGCGGGAACCGGGCCCTATTGAGTTCCGTCGCCGGACGGCAATGACCGTCATCGGCGGGTGAGGACAGGCGCGCGTCGCGGGCACATCAGGGACCGACGCAGGCAGGTTGCCGACAAAGGCGTGAAGGAGACGCCGCAGAAAATGCTGTGTTGGTCTGTTCCTAGCGTGGTGGTGCATGGCGCCGTCGCGGCGGCGAAGCGCGTCGTTGCCGTTGCCCATGTCCCTGGGCAGGTGGGCAGGCACGGGCGGCGCCTGATCCGGCACCATCTGGGCCTGGGCCATGGTGTCGCTGCTCACCGGACGGCCCGGATCATTTGGCATACATCGGTTGTGTGCGTGCCGGGTGCGTCATTGCTGGCGATCTTCGGTCCGCCGGCAACTGATCGTGCTGCGGGGTGGCTGCCGACCGCCTACCCCGGCACGGGCGGAGCGACCGGTGTCGGAGGCGGCATGCTGTCAGCTGATCCCTACGCCACCGTCATGCCCGATCATCCGCCGATACATGCGCCGGAACCCGCGTCCGTGCTCGTGTTCGGAGGAGCGGCGATCCTGACGATGGTGGCCAGAGGGCTCCGGCGCGGCAGGAGACACCCACCGAGGGCCACATAGGTCCACCTGGCGGGGTTTCCCGCCTGGCACCGTCAATGCGCGCCGGCTCCGCCTCCTCCGCCCGCGTTGCGCGCCATCAGCACCGCGGCAACGACAGCCAGCAACAGCGCGCATCCCATGATGAAGAACGTGTCGCTGTAGGCCAGGAAGAAGGCCTGCGCCCGCACCGACCGGCCCACCGCCACCACCGCGTCGTGCCACGCCGTCGCGGCATCGGCGGTGCCGTTCGCCATGAAGTAGCGCTGCAGCGCGGCCAGCCGTTCGCGCGTCGCCGGGTCGAACAGCGACACGTTGGGCGTGATCACCGACGAATGGAACTGTTCGCGCTTGGTCAGCAGGGTCTGCAGCATCGCGATGCCGATCGATCCGCCGAGGTTGCGCATCATGTTGAACAGCGCCGATGCCGAACCGGCGTTCTCGCGCTCGATGCCCGCGGTCGCGAGCACGGACAGCGGCGTCAGCACCAGCGCCTGGCCGGCGGCACGGACCAGGTTCGGCACCAGCAGCTGCGGGCCGCTGTAGTTCTGGTCCATGTCGATGTTGAGGAAGCAGCTCGCCGCGAACAGGCAAAGCCCTAATGCTACCAGCAGGCGCGCATCGAACCGCCGCATCAGGCGGGGCACGAAGGGAATGATCACCAGCTGCGGCAGCCCGGTCCAGGCCAGCACCTCGCCGGTCTGCTGCGCGTTGTAGCCCTGCATCTGCGACAGATAGTTCGGCAGCAGATACACCGAGCCATACAGCGCCAGGCCCAGGATCACGTTGCTGACGCTGCCGAGACCGAAATTGCGCCGCCGCAGCAGGCGCAGATTGAGCAGCGGCTTCGCCGTCGTCAGCTCGATCCAGATGAACAGCGACAGCGCGACCGCGGCGACCAGCGCAAGGCGGACGATGAACGGCGAGCCGAACCAGTCGTCCTTGTTGCCCTCTTCCAGCACCGTCTGCAGCGACCCAAGGCCGATCGCCAGTGTGGCGATCCCGGTCCAGTCGCCATCCTTCAGCAGACCCAACTGCATCGGCGCACGCGGCAGCGACGGCAGCAACGCCGCAAGCATGATCGCGCCCGGCACCAGGTTGACATAGAAGATGTACTGCCAGCCGTAGGTCTCGGTGAGATAGCCGCCGATGGTGGGCCCGATCGCCGGCGCGAACGTCGCCGACATTGCGAACATGGCCAGGCCGACCGGCTGCTTCGCCTTCGGCAGCATGGTGAGCGTGATGGTGAACGCGAGCGGGATCAGCACACCGCCGAAGAAACCCTGCATCGCCCGCAGCACGATCATCTGCTGCAGATTCTGCGCGAACGCGCAGGCGACCGACATCACCAGGAACAGCACGGTGTTGGTCAGCAGATAGCGGCGCAGCGAGAACACCGGCGCCAGGAAGCCGGTAAGCGGGATCACCACGATCTCCGCCACCAGATACGCGGTCGAGATCCAGCCGCCGTCGTCGATGCCGGCGCCGATCGCGCCCTGGATGTCCGGCAGCGACGCGTTGGTGATCTGGATGTTCAGCACCGCGATGAAGGCGCCGATGATCGAGCCGATGACGGCAAGCCACACCTTGAAGTCGGCCTGCGGCTCGGCGGCGACAGAGATGTCGGTTGCCATCGCCGTTACTCCGTGCGGGTGTCGATGGTCGGTTCGACCGACATGCCCGGGCGCAGCAGCCCGGCCAGCGTGGTGTCGGTGCGCAGCACGATCTTCACCGGGATGCGCTGGACGATCTTGGTGAAGTTGCCGGTCGCGTTGTCCGGCGGCAGCAGCGCGAACTCCTGGCCGCTGGCCGGCGCGATGCTGTCCACCACGCCGTGCACCGCCTGGCCGGGGAAGGTATCCACCGCGATGTCGACCGGCTGGCCTGGCCGCACGTCGGTGAGCTGGGTCTCCTTGTAGTTCGCCACCACGTAGACCGAATGCAGCGGCACGATCGCCATCAACTGCGTGCCGGCCTGGACGTACTGGCCGACCCGGAGCGTGCGCACGCCCACCGTGCCGTCCTCGGGCGCCACAATGGTCGCGTAGCTGAGGTTGAGCCGCGCCTGCTGCTCGACCGCGCCGGCATGCTGCAATGCCGACCGCGCCTCGGCCTCGGCGCTCTCGAGCACCGCCACCTGCTGGCGCGCGCTGGTCAGGGTCGCGTGGGCGCGCTGCAGGTCGGCGGTGCGCTGCAGCAGCAGCGACTGGGTCTGCTGCGCCTGCTGCACGCTGCCGGCGCCGGTGCGCGCCAGATCGCTGTAGCGTCTCTGGTCCTGGGCCGCGAAGGTCGTCGCGGCCTCGGCCGAGGCAAGCTGCGCCCCGGCCTGGTCGATCACCGACTGCTGCAGGTCGAGCTGGGCCGCGATGTTGGCGATCTTGTTCTCGGCGCCGCTGCGATCGGCCACCGCCTGATCGAGCGCCGCCCGCAGGTCCCGGTCGTCGATCCGCGCCAGCACCTGGCCGGCCTTGACCGGCTGGTTGTCGCCCACCGGCACCTCGGCGATGTAGCCCGCCACGCGCGGGGCGATGATGATGGAGTCCGCCTGCACATAGGCATCGTCGGTGGCAATCTGAAACCTGCCGACCTGCCAGTATTGCACGCCGAGTGCAGCCGCGACGCTGATGCCGAGCCCCGCGGCCGCCGCGGCCAGGGCGCGCTTCAGCGTCAGCAAACGGCGGCCACCGACGCTGCCCGCGGCAATCCCCTGGGCCTGCCTGATCACCCCGCTCATGGATTTGCCTCTCTCCTCGTCGGGTCAGCGATGCTGCCCGTTGGCCGCAGGAGATAGCTTGCGTGACCGGCGCAATAAACCGGCCGGATGGGATATTACCTTTGCATGAAATGGAGTAATCCCTCGCGAGCGACAGGGTGATGGGTTTCGCCGGCGCTCTGCCCATCGAGCCAAGTGATCGCCTCAGCTTCCGGTCAGGCCGGAATTGCTCTCACTTGACACCTGAAAGCGCCGCCGCCTATTTCGGGCGACGATGGGTGCGTAGCTCAGCGGCAGAGCACCGTCTTCACACGGCGGGGGTCACTGGTTCAATCCCAGTCGTACCCACCATCATTTCCGGGAGCCCATTCGAGGCTGGCGCCGAGCCCTCATGTCGGGGGCCTGTCGCTCTCCTGTCACGCTGTTATGCTGGCGATCGCCCGGCTGGTCGGTCGCCGATCCAGAACGCCATAACTCAGAGGCGTGAAGCATGATATACTGGACCCGAATGCTGCGGGCGTGTGTCGTTCTCGCCGGCTTGTCCTGTACATTGTCGCTTGCCAACGCGGCGGATGCGCCCGTGATAGCGACGGTGCTCGATGCAAGCAGCGGCGCCGTACTGTGGCAGAGCCCAGGTTCGGCTGTTACGCCGATGCTGAAGCCCGGCCAGGCCATCATCGTGCGCGGGCATGGTTTCGGCCCGGGTCCGATCAATGCCGCCGCTCCGGGACTATGGCCTCCGGCCGGTGGTGCGCCTCCTGCCGACGGGAGGCGGTCAGTGACCGCATCGCCTGCGGAACCGGCAGACCTCGAACTATCGAAGGTGCTGTTCGGCAACGTGCGGGCACTGGAGCGCAACCTGTCGTCGTACCAGGCCAGGATCGACCTCGAATCCGCAGCCAGCGCGGTGCTGAGCCGTATCCAGGGCGGCACGCTCGACTACTTCGTCGAAGACTACAGCAGAACGCCGGATACCTGGGTCGCGGACATCACTGCCTGGAGTGACACCGAGATCGACCTCAACGTTCCGATCACGGCCTATCAAGGACCAATCGTCATCATCCGCCTGGTGCCGACCGGTGCAACGGTTGCCGACATTCGCAACGGCGAACCGCTTCGATATCGCGATCCCATCACGGCACGGGTCATCGATTCGCAGCACGACGCCGCATTCGTGGATGGGTGGCAGATTCAGCGCACCGGCTCGACCGCGCTGGCGAGCAATGCTGTTCCGGTCGCGATCGCGGTCGATGGCAAGGACCGCATGCGCATCGTTCCTCCCGTGGTGGCTGGGCGTGACGGCACGCCGACCGGCCGCAGCGCTGCGGACCAATACTCCTACGGCGAGCGAGCCTTCTGGGCGTGGGACTGGAATCTGGCGCTGCCGCATTTCCTGCTTGGCGTGGACTGGGACGGCATCTTCGGCCGGTCCTATCAGGAGCGGGATCCGTTTATCCAGACG
The DNA here is from genome assembly GCA_036494925.1 of Acetobacteraceae bacterium. GTDB lineage: Bacteria > Pseudomonadota > Alphaproteobacteria > Acetobacterales > Acetobacteraceae > JAMXLO01. The sequence continues at coordinate 2,239 of DASXNR010000277.1, read as the reverse complement.
TTGGTGGAGGACCTCAAATACCAGGCGGCCGGGATCGACCGGCCACCGTTCGAGACCGATGGCTACAGCATGCCAATGCTGGCGGCCGATGGGACCGTGCGAGAGATCATCCAATACAAGGCGATGGTCGACCGGGTGACCGGTACCGGCATCCGGCCGTATACCAGCTTCGGGGCGATCCCCTTGCTGCCCGAGGCTGGAGCCGAGCGACTGATCGCGCCCGATGTCGCCTATGATCCGCAGAGCTTCACCGGACCGACACCGTATCCGATCCAGATGGCGCTTCGACTGCCCCTGACGAAGCCGTTGTATGAGGGGCAGACGCAGCCGACCGGCTGGGTGGGATACGTGCGCGCCGAGGCAGCCGATCCGATCCCGGGAAGCGCAGGTACCCGTTCGTGGATCGGCTTCAATTGCGCCGCATGCCACGCGTCGCGACTCAGCTATGAATATGCACCCGGCGGAAAGCGCGTCACCCAGGTATTTCCGGGGATTCCCAACCCGGACTGGAAGCCGACGTTTCTCGCGCTGAGCGGCCGGACCTTTGGACTTGCGCTGGACGAACCGCTGCCCGCGAGCTTCATCAGGTTCGACTATCCCGCGGGGACCCAGGCGCGGTTGGGTGAGCAGTGGAAGGTCCGTATTGCGCGCCTGCTCGACAAACGAGGGCTGATCGACAGCGATACCGCCGATCGGGCGCTGTTGGATCACTCGAAACAGCCGATCGACAAGACCCTGCTGATCTACAACATCCCGCCGGGTGCCACGGAATCAACCATGTTCGTGCCGGCCGGCTCGACCGGGGACTATGGCAACGACTATTTCTTCTCGCCGCAGGCGATGCCGATCATCACCAACCATACGCCGGCCCGCCGCGCGTTGTCCCGCTCCGAACTGATGGCCGGATTCGAGGGCGCCTATCTGCACGGGGAAGAGCCGGAGGGTGCGCGGGGTCCGATGTCGTCGCGGTCGCTGCAGGACCTGACGCTCTATGTCTCGACCCTGCGGCAGAGCGACGAGCTGCTGCGGCGCATCGGGATGTACCGATGGCTGAGCTACAAAAAGCAGCTGACGCTGCTGGGGGGCACGCCGGACCAGCCGGTCAGCGAGGGTGCGTTCGTCTCCTATCTGTACCCGCCGGATGAACTGTTGCGGCCGGCACAGTTTCCACCATCCGCCGGCCCGGCCAGCGGGTTGGGTCAGGTCCGCGACGCTGCATTCGCCGATCCGAGTGGTGCCGGCGCGCTTGCGGAACCGTTCGCCCAGCGCTTTCCTGCGCTGGCGCGTCGCATCGTCGCGGGTTCAGAGGCGTTTCGCGGCAGTTGCGCGCGATGTCATGCCGGCGGGAACGCCGGTATGTGGACCAACGAGGACATGCAGCCGATATCTGCGAGCGGTGGCAGCGAGCCGGTCGGACGGTTCTTTTCGCCCACCGCCTGGCAGCGCAGCGTGCAATCGATCCGCACCGCGATCCTGGAGAACCTGTTCTGGGTCGAGCGCCGCGGACTGTTGAGCGACGGGCACGTCGTAGGCGACGCACCGGACAACATGGACGGGCTCGAGCTACTGGTCGATCCGGACCGCTGCAAAGCGCCGCTCGAACCCGACGGAAGTGTCGATCTCGAACATGCATCGGCGTTGTATCGCCGGCTCTACACGATGCATCAGGGTGCGGGGCACAGCTTCCGGATACCAGGTGCGGGCATGCGGTTCGAGTTCATGACGCGATTCGGCGAGCCCACCGGCATTCTGCGGCAGGTCGTCGCACCCGACGCGGACCGCCGGGTAACCGAGGCGGAAGCCCGGTTTGTCGAACGCCACGCCTATTTCACCAGGCTGGACGACGGGTACTACTACTGGGACTATCAGAAGATGCGGCTTGAATATGGCATCCTGGAGTTCGGTCTGAACCCGGCCGATCCCGCGCAGCGGGCCCGGATCGGCGGCCTGCCTGCGGCGCCTCACCCTTGGTGTCTTCCTGACGGCTCGTCTCGCGAGTCGATCGATGATCTGGTGACGTTTCTGCTGACGTTGTGACTGTCGCGGTTGCGACAGACGGCGCTGGAGTGGAACAACGCCGGTAAATACAATTGCCTGGGCAGCCCGGTTGTGGTTAGCTGTGATGCCAGGGTCTGATGGTCGGGAACCGGCCAGCTTGTAACCGACGCACTCGGGGGGTCAGACATGCCGCCGGCCACGGACGGAACGTTCCTTCATGAGGACAATGCGGGTCTGATCT
>DASXNR010000276.1:0-6082 GCA_036494925.1 Acetobacteraceae bacterium | reverse complement strand
TCACCTTCGCATGCGTGCCACGGTTGGCGAGGCGGATGTCGCCCGATCGTTCGGCGTGCACCGAAGCGAATGTCTGTTCCAGCGCCGTGGCACGCTCGCGCAGCTGCTTGGATTTCTTCAGCAGCAGATCGCTGCCGCTATTGATCCCCACGTTCTTCAGTTCGTTGGCGTTGCGGCGCAGCCGATCCACCTCGCGTGTCTCCTTCGCGAGCTTTTTCTCCTGCGCCGTATCGTCCTCGTCCAGCAGATGTCGCGCGCGCGTATATGGATACGCATAGACCCGCGAGGTTCCCGGCCGCAGAAACAGCGTCCGGTTCGTGCAGGCGTCGAGGAACTGCCGGTCGTGGCTGGCGATCGCCATCGGCACTCGGCACGCAGCGATCCAGCGTTCCAGCATCTGGATCTTCGCAAGGTCCAGATGATTGGTCGGTTCATCGAGCAGCAACGCATCCGGTTCGGTCACCCACGCGCGTGCGATCAGCGCCAGCCGCTGCCAGCCGCCGCTCAGCTCATGCAGCGGGCGATCGCGCAGCTCGGGCGGCGTGCCGAATTCGTCCAGCACGACGTCGACGCGCCATTCATTGCTGTCGCGATCCGCTGGCGGCAGCGCGCGGCGGATCGCCTCGGCGAGCGGCAGGTTCAGCAGGTTCGCCGGCACGTCCTGCTCGACATAGCCGACGCGCATGCCGCGCGAGCGGACGATATCGCCGCTGGTCGGATCGGCGAGACCGGCCAGGCAGCGCAGCAGCGTGGTCTTGCCGCCGCCATTGCCGGCGACCAGGCCGAGCCGGTCGGCATCACCGATGGTCATGGTGAGGTTCTGGAACAAAGGATGCGGCGTCATCACGCCGACGTCGCGCAGACTGATGGAAGGCATGGGTGTGTCTCTTGGCTCATTGGAACGCGAAACAGGAGGCGTTCAGAGCCGGCCAGGCGGCAGTGTCAGTTGGGCCCGCTGGCCAGCCCTGCGATGATGTGTCGCAGGGCACAGACGGGGCCGCGCGGATGATGCTGATTGTAAGCGCTCATGCAGCCCTCCCATGGTTCAACTTTGCACCAATCGTACCATAGCGGCGGGCGGGCTGTTGTTGCAAGCAGCAGGTTTTACTCAGAGTTTCACGGAGAAGGAAATGAAATGCGCTGCGCGCGAAGCGCATTCACGCTTGCTCCGTGCAACTCCGTGTCAGAATCATGCGTCCCCTTCCACGCACCGTGACAGCCCAACCGAAAGCCGCCTACTCTGCCGCCAACAAGACTCAGGGAGGTGGACCATGCTGTCCCGCGCCATCCGGTTCGCAGCCGTTGCGGTTGCGCTCGCCACAATCGCCGGGCGCCCTGCCGCGGCCGATGAGCCGCAGAAACTCACCATCGCCTTCGCCGGCAAAGGGATGTCGTTCCTGCTGCAATACATCGCCATCGGCGGCGGTTTCTACAAACAGGAGGGACTCGACCCGGAGTCGGTCGATGTCTCGTCCGGCACGCGCCAGGCCGCCGCGGTGATGGGCGGCAGCGCCGAGATCACCCAGGTTGGCTTCGCCCACACCATGCACGCGGTCGGGCGCGGTGGCGCGCTGGTCGGCATCGCCACCGCGTTCGACGTCTATCCCATCGCGCTGGTGCTCTCCAACGACGCGATCAAGCGCCTGGCCATCACCGATACCATGTCGCTCGACGAGAAGATCAAGCGGGTGAAGGGCGTGCGGATCGGAATCACGTCGCCCGGTTCCAGCACCGATGAGTTCATGCGCACCATCATGCTGGTGCGCGGCATGGACCCGTCGCGTGACGTGCAGTTGCAGCCGATCGGCATCGGTGCGCCCATGGTGGCGGCTATGCAGCAGGGCGCCACCGACGGCTTCGCCTTCATGTCGCCGTTCACGAATATCTCGGTGAGCCGCGGCATCGGTCAGATCATCGCCGACCCGATGACCGGCGAACTGCCCGAGTATCGCGATGTGCCGTACCAGGTGATCACCACCAGCCGTGCCACGCTCGCCGCCAAACGGCCATTACTGCTGCACGTCGTGCGCGCGCTGACCAGGGCGATGAAGTTCGCGCACGAGGACATCGAAGGGTCGCGCAAGGTCGCCCGTGCGTTCTTCCAGGACACGCCGGAGGCCGAGTTCAACACCGCATTCGATACCTACATCAAGGCGGTGCCGGCGACGCCGGTGATCTCCCAGGCGCAGGTGGACAACACGGTGAAGATGGTGAACCTGACCGAGAAGACGCCGATGTCCGTCAGTTACGATCAGGTCGTGTATCCCGACCTGTCGCGCGAGGCCGCGAAGGATATTCTGGGCAAGTAACATGGCGCGGCGCTTCGACCCTACCATTCTATGGCAGATTGGCGTGGGAATCGTGCTGCTGGCTGGATGGGAGGCGGTCGGGCAAGTCTCCGGCGGCGAATGGACCAGCCGGCCGAGCCTGATCGCGGTGAAGCTGGCGGCGTGGCTGCAAGGCACGCTGTATCTCCATGTCGCGACAACACTGACCGAGGTGGTTACCGGGCTGCTGGCGGGTTCGCTGTTGGGCGTCCTCGCCGGCCTGCTGCTCGGTCGCGCGCCGATTGCCGCCGGCATCCTGCGGCCGATCGTGGTGGCGTTCTACAGCGTGCCGCTGGTCGCGCTGGCGCCGCTGTTCATCATGTTCTTCGGTCTCGACATGCTGCCGAAGATCGTGCTGGTGACTCTCGTCGTGTTCTTCCTGCTGTTCTTCAACACCTTCGCCGGTGCATCGTCGGTGGACAATGACCTGATCGCGCAGGTCGAGCTGATGGGATCCACGCGGCGCGAGCTATTCCAGAAGGTGGTGGCGCCGGCCTGCATGGCGTGGATCATTGGCGGCATCAAGACCGCGTTGCCCTATGCGCTGGTGGCCGCCACCACCGGCGAAATGCTGGCGGCGCGGCGCGGTCTCGGCTTTCTGCTGAGCGATGCGGCGTCGCAATTCGACATGACATCGCTCTACGCGGCGCTGTTCATCCTGATGCTGCTGGGACTGGCGGTGTCGGAGGTCGCGGCGTGGGGCGAACGGCACATGCTGCGGTGGCGCCATGCCGAGGGGTGATCTCGCGCCAAAGATCAACCTGGCCGGCGTCGGCAAGACGTTCGTCACGCGCGACCGCGAGGTGGAGGCGTTGCAGCCGATCGACCTCACCATCCTCGACCATGAGTTCGTCGCTCTGGTGGGGCCGAGCGGCTGCGGTAAGTCAACGATCCTGAACCTGATTGCCGGCCTGCTGCAGCCGAGCAGCGGCGTGGTGTCGTATCACGGCGTGGCGGTGAGCGAGCCGAACCGTCAGGTCGGCTACATGACGCAGAAGGACACGTTGCTGCCATGGCGTACCGCGGCGGACAACATCCGCATCGCGTTGGAGCTGAAGTGCCGCGCGGTGCCGCGCGCGGAAGCGGCCGCGCGTGTCGCTCAGATGATCGATCTGGTAGGGCTGACCGGATTCGAGCGGCACTATCCGGCCGAGCTGTCGGGCGGCATGCGCAAGCGCGTCGCGCTGGCGCGCACGCTGATCTATGAGCCCGAGACACTGCTGATGGACGAACCGTTCGGGGCGCTGGATGCGCAGCTTAAGCTGCTGATGCTCGATCAGTTGCAGCAGCTGACGCGGCAGCGGCGGATGACGGTGCTGTTCGTGACGCACGATCTGGGCGAGGCGATCACACTGGCCGACCGCGTCGTGGTGTTCAGCGCCCGTCCGGGCCGCATCCGTACCATCCGCAGCGTCGATCTGCCACGGCCTCGCGATGTGTTCCGCATCCGCTTCACCGAAGATTTTGCTCACCTGCACGAGTCGCTGTGGGATGAACTGAAGGACGAAGTCGCGCGGGGGACCGACGTATGAGTGAAGCTCTCCGCCTGTCGGGTCCCGCCGATGCGTCGATCGCCCGCTTTCTCTCGACCACGTCCGGCCGGATCCTCGCGCGTTTGATCCTGGCGCTGCTCCTGCTGGCGCTGTGGGAATATCAGCCAAGCGCTGACCTACGCTTCTGGATGAGCGGCCCGGTGGAGATCGTTGCGCGCCTGTGGAGCTGGCTGCTGGACGGCTCGTTGTGGGAGAACGTCGGCGCCACCCTGCTCGCCATGGCTCTCGGCTACGCGATCGGCACGACCTCCGGCATCGCGCTCGGCCTGCTGTTCGGACTGATGCCGCGGCTGTATCGCGTGCTGTCGCCATACATTGCCGCGCTCTACGCCATGCCGAAGATCGCGCTGGCACCGCTGTTCGTCATCGTGTTCGGCATCGGCATCCAGTCCAAGGTGGCGCTGGTCGCCATCACCGTGTTCTTCCTGGTGCTCAACAGCACGCTGGACGGCGTGCGCAACGTCGATCGCGACCTCACACGAGCGCTCGCGCTGATGGGCGCGACGCGGCTCGAGGTGATCGGCAAGGTATTACTGCCCGCGACGTTGCCGTGGATCTTCACCGGCATGCGGATCGCAGTCCGCTACGCCTTCACCAACACGCTCCTGGCCGAGCTGATCGCCTCGAACAGCGGCATCGGGTTCATGATCGAATACTATTCCGGCGTGTTCGACGCGACCGGCACCTACGCGGCGATCCTGGTCCTGGTGATCATGAGTGTCGGCCTGACCGAGCTGCTGACCCAGATCGAGACCAGGATGTCGCACGGCCACGCCCGATAGCGGCGTACCTGAGCCAGCAGGTAACGCACATCACTCCGCCGCCGCAGCCTCTGTGGCGTCGGCCGTCCGCCGTACCCTGACGCGCCGTATCCTACGCGGATCGGCATCCAGCACGCGGAACTCGATCCCGGACGGGTGGCTGATCACCTCGCCCTTGGCCGGCACCCGTCCGGCCAGCGTGAACACCAGTCCCCCCACGGTGTCGATGTCCGCGTCGCGCTCGTCCTCCGACAGCACCTGACCCATGCGGCTCTCGAACTCCTCCACCGGCAGCCGCGCGTTGATATCGAGCGCCCCGTCGGCGCGCTCCACCACCATCGCCGCCTGCACCTCGTCGTGCTCGTCTGAAATGTCGCCGACGATCGTCTCGACCAGGTCCTCGATCGTGACCAGTCCGTCGATGCCGCCGTACTCGTCGATCACCAGCGCCAGGTGCATGCGCTGCTGGCGCATCTGCAGCAGCAGGTCCAGCACCGGCATCTGCGGCGCCACCATCAGCGGGCGGCGCAGGATCGCTTCCAGGCGGAACTCCTCCGGGCGGCCGACATAGGCGAATACGTCCTTGATGTGCACCATGCCGACGACATCATCGAGCTGCTCGCGGAATACCGGCAACCGGGAGTGGCCCTCGGTGCGGATCTGCTGCAATGCCTGCTCCAGCGTCACATCGACGCGCATGGCGACGATGTCGGCGCGCGGCAGCATCACATCGTCCGCGGTGGTCTCACGCAGACGCAGGATGTTGGCGATCAGTGCGCGTTCCTGGCGGTCCAGTTCCGGCTGTTCGCCGGCCTGCGGCTGCTCGTCGGCCGCCTCCTGCACCAACTCGGCGATCGACTCGCGGAGGCTGTGCTCCTGGTGGCGGTGACCGAGCAGCTGGCGCAGCCGCGCCAGCAGCGAGGCGCGTCCGCCATTGCCGTTGCTGCTCATGCGCGCTTCCACGGATTGGGAACGCCCAGCCGGTGCAGGATGCGGGCCTCCGCCAGTTCCATGCGGCGGGCTTCGCCGGGATGGTGGTGGTCGTGTCCGGCGAGGTGCAGCGCGCCATGCACCACCAGATGCGCAAGGTGGTGTGCGGGCCGCCGGCCGGCGGCTGCCGCCTCGCGGCGGATCACACCGAGCGCCAGCACCATTTCCCGTGCCGGCGCGGTGTAGGTCAGCACGTTGGTGGGCTTGTTGCGGCCACGATGGCGCGCATTCAGGCGGCGCACGGTGCGGTCGGCGGCGAGCACGATGGCGGCGGAGCCGGCACCGGCGGCATGGGCGGCACGGGCCGCGATCGCCTCGGCACGGGGCACCAGGCGGCGCCATGCCGGCTCCGCCACGATCACGCTAACCTGCCCGCGATTCTGTGCGTGGATCCCCGCCTGCGCGGGGCCGCGACTTGGCTCGGGGTCCATCGCTAGAGGCCGGTTCCCTC
>DASXNR010000275.1:0-6208 GCA_036494925.1 Acetobacteraceae bacterium | reverse complement strand
CCTTCAGATGCGAGCCCGCAACTGCTCCATCATCGGCTACACCGTGTTTCAAGCATTCGGGCGAGGTATCATGATCTTCGGACGGGTTTCGAGCGGCGCCGTCATCAGCGGCAACATGATCGCCAACGTCAAAGCCATTGCTGGCAACCGGGCAGGAACGGGATCGGCCGCGCCGGCGAGCGGAACGCAGTACACGGTTCGCTATTCGCCGAAGACGATCGTGGTCAGTGGTGGCGATGTCACGGGGATCCAAATCGACGGCGCCGATACCAGCACCAGGGCGGGTCACCAAAGCGACGTAGATGCGCACCATGGATGGCTCTTCACTTGCAGGAATGGCGCGTGCTCATCGCTTGACCGAGCCCATGGTGAGGCCGCGGACGAGATAGCGCTGCATGGAAATGGCGAACACGACGACCGGCGTGGAGATTAGCACCGCGGCGGCGCCGATTGCCAGCCAGTCGATGCCGTACTCGTTACGGAACCCGACCACAGACAGCGGCGCGGTGGCAGCGTTCGACTGGGTCAGGGTGAGCGCGAACAGGAACTCGTTCCAGGCGGCGATGAATACGAACACGCCGGTAGCCACCAACCCGCCGGTTAGTAGCGGCAGCATCATGCTGCGGAACACCTGAAACTCCGTGCAGCCGTCGATGATCGCGGCCTCGCGGATCTCTGAGGGAACCTCGCGGAAGAAGCCGCGTAGCAGCCAGATGGCGAACGGCAAGTTGAAGGCGGTGTACAGCACCACCAGCACGGTGCGGGTGTCGAGCAGGCCGGCGCGCGACGCGGCGAGGTAGATCGGCACCACGATGGCGATGCCCGGTACCATGCGCGCCACCAGAATGGCGGCCAGAAAGAAGCGCCCGCGCAGGCGCAACTGGGTCAAAGCATAGGCAGCGGGCGAGGCGACGGCGACGCAGGCGAGCGTTGCCGGTATGGCGACGAGGATGCTGTTGACGAGATACGTCTGGAACCCGTTGCGCACGAACAGCGAGCGGAATCCCTCCAGCGTCGGGGTGAAGATGAAGCGCATCTCCAACGTGTCCACCGGCTGGCGGATCGAGGTGAGTACCATCCAAGTGTAAGGAAACAGATAGACGAAGGCGAGCACGCACCACATCGCGGTCAGCGCCAGCTTCACCTGGGTGCGGCTGAGCCGGCGCGGCATCAGCGGTCCGCCGCGGCGGTCTTGAACAGGTGGTGCAGCAGCGGCGCACTGACGACCAGCACCACGACGACGAAGATCCAGGCGATCGCGGCGGTCCGGCCGATGTCGAAGGCTGAGAAGCCGGTCTTATAGGTGAACAGCGTGATGGTGGTGGTGCGGTCGCCCGGCCCGCCGGCGGTGAGCAGCCAGATCTTGTCGAAGTCGCCCATGGCGCCGATGCAGCGGAAGGCGGCGGCGATCAGCATGTAGGGGAGCAGATGCGGCAGCAGCACGTAGCGGAACATCTGCCAGCGCGAGGCGCCGTCGACGCGCGCGGCATCGACCACGTTCTCGTCGATGGCGTGCAGGCCGGCCAGAATGACCAGCATGAAGAACGGCGTCGTCTGCCACACATCCATGATGACGATGGCGGGCAGGGCGGCGTTCAGGTTGAGCCAGGCGACGCTTGGCAGCCCGATCGCGTTCAGCAGGTGGTTGAACACCCCAGTCTGCTCTTCGTACAGCAGCTTCCAGAAAATTCCGATCACCGCCGGGGTGAGGACCATTGGAATCATCATCGCCGAGCGAAAGAAGGTGCGCCAGAAGAACTCCAGATTCAGCAGCAGCGCGAAGCAAGTGCCGAGCACTAGGCCGCAGGCGATCGAACTGGCGGCATAGGTGACGGTGACGCGCACCGCGGTCCAGAACTCGCGGCTCTGCAGCACCTCGACATAGTTGGCGATCCCGGCCGGATCGTCCTCGCTGCCGGGTTCGACCAGCACCCAGCGGGTGAAGCTGACATGCATCGAATACAGCATCGGCCCGAGATAGACGCCGATCAGCACGATGGCGGCGGGCAGGAGAAACCAGAGCGCCGGGTTGCGGGCGAGCAACCCAGCGCGCGGGCGGGTCGCGAGGACGGCCACCCGGCTCAGCCGGGCAGGTAGCCGCGGCGCTTCATCAGGGCGACGGTCTTCTCCTGGATCGCGTTCACCGCGTCCTCGGCCGACTTGGTGCCGGCACAGGCCGCGTTGACCTCGTCGTAGATGAAGATGTTCACCTGCCCGTTGTCCTTGATCGGCATGTACATGGCCACGTTGCCCTCCATCGCGGCGAGCATCACGGGAAGCTGGCGATATCTCTTCACCGCCTCCGGATCGGTGAAAGCGGAGATGCGGGCGGGCTGGCCGTGCATGCGCGAGAGGCGGATGGAATTTTCCTTGCTGGTGATCCAGCCGACGAAGAGCTTGGCGGCGTCTATGTTTTTCGATGCCGCGCCGACCGATAGCCCCCAGCCGCCGAGCAGCACCGCCTGGGGCGTGGGCGACCAGCCGAGATCGGAGGCGACCACCGACTTGCCGGGATCGAGCAGCGTGGAGAAGCCGCCGCCCCACATGAAACCCTGCGCCGAGGTGCCGACTGCGCAGGCGTTGACCATCTCCGGGAAGTCCCAAGTGAGGTTGCCGGGCGGGCTAATCTTCTGCAGTTGCTCGACGATGAACTTGGTGGCGCGCAGCCCGGCAGGGCTGTTGAGCGTGGGCATGCCCTTGGCTTCGGTGTAAGAGCCACCGAAGCCGTGGAAGACGGTGATCCACATGCAGGCGGCCTGGATGCTCTTGCCGGCGGGCATGTTGAACCCGTAGTGCTTGCCCGCCATCAGCTTGCTGCCGTGGTCGTACACGTCCTGCCAGGATTTCGGCGCCCCATCGGGGTCGAGCCCGGCATCGCGGAACGCCTTCTTGTTCCACACGAAGCAGGTGGCGCTGCCGTTGATTGGGATCGCCATCAACTTGTTGCCGAAGCGGCTGTAGACGTCGAAGGCGGCCTTTGGGAAGTCGTCGAGGTCGAGTGGCGGGCAGCCCTTGACGTGCTTGTCCATGTCGGTGAGGTCGGCGAGGTAGGCGCCGATCTCCTGCTTCCACTGATAGGCGTTGAGATAGACGTCGAATGCATCGGTCTTGGTGGCTGTGTCGAGGATCGTCTTCTGCTGGAGGTCGTCGGAGTTCAGCGAGGTGAATTGCAGGTTGATGCTGGTGGCGTCGCTGAACTCGCGGCTGAAGTCAGCCATCGTCACGTTCACCTGCCCGGTGCCCCAGGCGAGGTTGAGGCGGGCGCCGGCATAGGTACGCGGCAGGTTGCGGGTGACCTCGCCAACCTGCGCGGAGGCTCGACGACCCGCGACAACGGCGGCGGACGCCATGCCGGCGGCGAGCCCGCGGCGGGTGATTCCTGGCATCGTCATCTCCCTCTCTGGCCGCGAACGCAACGATCGCGGCGATTGCTGTTGCCGACCGTCAACCAAACAGTCAACCAAACCGCCGGGCGGCCCGCAACTGCCGCGCGCTTAGTACGAAAGACCCGGATCGGCATCGAATAGTGCTTGGCTGCCGAAAGGCGTGATGTTGGCGAGATCGAGGCCATTCGGCGCGCCGCTCACCGCGAGTTCCTGTGTGCCCGAGCCGGTGCCGTCGGTGCGGCGAGAATGCAGTGTCGTCCGGCGCAGAGAAGGCTGCCAACTGGCCGTTATCGACTGCGATCGGCGTGCCGCTGTTGTGCCAGGGCGACGGCGCGCCGGACACGCTCAGTGTTGTCGTCGCCGCGACCTTGCCTTCTCAGCGCTCATGGAGGCAGGCTACATCTCCGTCCGGTTCGGGGCGCAGCATCCCCTCACGCCGCGACCCGCTCGCCAGGTCGACGCGGGATCAGCGACGTCGCAGCCACCAGCCAGCCAGGTCCCATGGCGAGGATCTGTCGATACACCGTAGCCCGTGGGGCCAGCCTCGTAACAGAAGTGCAGCGTCTCGTAGCGGTTGCCGATTCGGACAACAGCAAGCTAAGGATCATCGCCTGGCGGAACGATTTCGACAACAAGGAGCTGACGGACGGGGTCGAGCAGGCAGCGCAGGAGCTCGACACGCAGAAGCGCGTGGCCCTCTATCACAAGATGCAGCAGCAGTTCTGGGACGACGCGCCGATCGCGTTTCTGCTGCAGCAGAATGCCGTCGCCGTGGCGCGCGAGAATGTCAGCGGTTTTCACCTCGGTCCGCAGTCCGACTTCATTCGCTACACCAAAAAGAACCTGATCGCGTCGGACGGCGGCTGCGCATTCGCCGTCATGACCGGCCTGTGCGTCGACTCCGCCGCGATGCGACGCCACTACTGGTGGCCGAGATGAGCTGAGAGTGTGTCGCGCCAGTCGATATTTGGCGCCGACCTTGGCCGCTGATTCGGGGGCTCAGTGGCATCCCGAATGAACAGACGCATGCTTCTGGTTTTTGCGGCCGCTGTCCCGCTTGCCGGTGGCGCCTTCGCCCAGAGTGGCGGTGGCACGCCTGCACGGTTGCGCGGCAAGGTAGACGCGGTCTCGGAAGGCGCCATTCGGCTAACCCTGCGCAATGGCGCGAAGGCAGAGGCTAAGCTACCGGCCAATGTACGTGTCGTCTGGCTGACCTTGGCCTCACGCACGATCCGACCTCCTGCCTCCACAACACACACGCTGGCGCTTTCAAGTGATACATCAATCCCGGCATAGTGCTCCATGGTGGTCCCTCGATGATGCTTGGACCAGGAGAAATCCTGACTCCGGTCAAAGACACCATCACTCTGGGGGACGACCACACCTAACTGCCAGTGTGCTGTTGCCGGCCCGTTACCCCATCTAGCCCGGTCCACAAACTGGCCGCTCTTGACCCAAAAGCTGCTGCACGCGAGAAATCAGCCATTGGAACAACCGCCCCGTGTGTCACAGGCTGTGACAAATCTGTGACCTACATTGTTCTGCCACGTTCCTTCCTTAGCTTTTCGTTCGCATCCTCAACGAGGAGTGAATAATGCCGCGTTGTACCGCACTGATCGCAGCAATATGCGTCGCGCTTCTGGGCCTATCTGCATGCAGTAATCCTTACGATCCGGGGCAGCGCGCGCTTGGAGGAGCCGGGATCGGTGCAGGCGCAGGCGCGTTAATTGGCGGACTAGCCGGCGGTTGGCACGGCGCCGGGATTGGCGCATTGGCCGGCGGTGCGGTTGGCGCGGTGACTGGAGCGGTGACGACACCACGGCCGCCACAGGCCGCCTATTATGCACCGCCACCGACGTACTAGTCGTTGCTCGCGAAGGAACCGAACGTGATCAGCCCAGCGAAGCGCCGCATCGTCGCGTCGATGCTCACGTTGACAATCGGGTTCACCTCGGTGCTGGCCACCACGAGTCCCGTACAGGCGGGTGACCGGCATGATGGTTGGGGCGGTCGTTGGCACGGCGGTGGTTGGCATGGCGGCGGTTGGCACGACGGTGGTGGTTCGGGCTGGGGTGGCGGATGGGGCGGTTGGGGTTGGGGCGGCGGGATCGGGATCGCTATTGCCCCCCCGCCCATCATTTGGGCGCCCCCGCCAGTCTATTATGCGCCGCCGCCCATCTATTATGCGCCGAGGCCGGTCGTGGTTGGAGCCGGAATTGGTGAGGTGCTGGCGACGCAAGTGGCTGCACCACCGCCGGTTGTTGCTGCACCTCCTGAACTGATCGGTTGGGCACCACCGCCGATCATCGTAGTACCGGAGCCTGCTATCCTGGTAGCAGCGGCGCCACCGCCACTGTTTATTGTCGCGCCAGTGTTCGGTTTTGCATTTGGATGGGGCGGCTGGCACGGTGGTTGGAGCGCCTGGAACGTAGGATGGAACGGCTGGCGAGGCGGTTGGGGTTGGCGCGGCGGCGTTCAGGTGTCGCATGGCGCGTGGAACGGTGGCTGGCGCGGCGGTTGGGGTGGCGTCGCGCAGGGTCATTGGGGTGGCGGCGGTCAAGTGTCGCATGGCGCGTGGAACGGCGGCTGGCGCGGCGGTCAGGTGTCGCACAGCGCGTGGAACGGCGGCTGGCAAGGCGGTGGCGGCGTGCAGGGTCATTGGGGCGGATGGTCACAGGCGCGGGGCGGGGGCGGTCGCGGTGGCTGGGGTGGTGGAGGAGGAGATCATCGCCGTTGATTCGACACATCATCATCATCGCCACTGCGCTGGCGCTCAGCCCTCATGTATTGGCGCAAACGGCGCCGGCACCACCGGCTAGCGC
>DASXNR010000274.1:0-6597 GCA_036494925.1 Acetobacteraceae bacterium | reverse complement strand
CGCCAATGTGGCGGCCCGCGTGATGCGGGCGAAGCGCGGAATGCCCGAGATGCCGACCGCCAGCGCCGCGTTCCACAGTCCGACACCAAGTACCGCCACGATCAGGATGGCGAGGATGATCGGTGGGAAGCACAGCATGGCATCGATCAGCCGCGCTCCGATCGCATCGACCCGGCCGCCGCCATAAGCGATGGTGACACCCAGCAGAGCGCCGAAGATCAGGCTGATCGCGACCGTCGAGATGCCCATGGCCAGCGAGAAGCGGGCGCCATACATCACGCGACTCAGGATATCCCGTCCGAACAGATCGCAGCCGAACCAGTGCTCGGCCGACATCGGCGCGAGGCGCCGGCACTGGCTGGTGGCGTTCCAGTCATACGGAGCCAACAGCGGCGCCAACGCCGCCAGCGTCAGGATGGCAACCAGCACAACGCTCCCCGCGACCGCACCCGGCGCGCCGAGCAGCCGCGCGACGCGGGTCACCCATGCACCCGCGGATCGATGATGCCGTAGGCGATGTCGATGATCAGGTTGATCAGCACATAGGCAGCGGTGGTGAGCACGACCACTCCCTGCACGACCGGGAAGTCCTTCTCCAGCACCGCAAGCACGAGCAGTCGTCCGATACCGGGACGCGCGAACACCGTTTCGGTCACAACCGCGCCGCCGATCAGCAGGGCGAACTGGATACCGAGCAGCGTCAGTGGCGGAATGATGGCGTTGCGCATCGCGTGCTTGGCGACGACACGCACGGCAGTAAGACCCTTGGCGTAGGCGGTGCGGATATAGTCCTGCGCCATCACCTCGATGATGCTGTTGCGTACCAGGCGCGCGAGGCCGCCGGCGATAAACAGGCCAAGCGTGATGCTTGGCAGAATCAGCGCTTCCAGTCCGGTGCCGAGTACCGGCACCCAGCCAAGTTCTGCAGCGAAGATCTGGATCAGGATCATCCCGATCCAGAAACTCGGCAGCGACAGCCCCGCCAAGGCGAGCGTCATGCAGACGGTGTCGATCCAGCCGTTGGGCCGCAGGCCGGCAATGATGCCGAGCGTCGCGCCCAGCAGCACGCCGGTGAGGAAGCCTCCGACAGCGAGCTGCAACGTATAGGGGAATTCGGCGGCGATCAGCTTGGTCACCGGCTGGCGGCTGCGGAAGCTGTCGCCGAAATCGCCGCTTGCCGCACTGGCGAGGAAGCTGAGGTATTGCACGACGAATGGCCGATCGAGGCCGAGTTTGGCGCGTGCCGCGTCCATCGCCTGATCGCTGATCGGCGTTCCCTGCAACATCAGCAGCACCGGATCGCCGGGGGCGAGCCGCATGGCGCCGAACACGACGGTCCAGGTGATCAGCAGTGTCAGGATGGCGCTGAGCAGGCGGCCCGGAATGCTCTGCATCGGCGAACAATAGGGATGCCGGATGACCGCACAAGCGCTGCCGTCGCGATTGCACCAGATCAGCAGGCACCGCACAGTGCGCGACAGTCGGACACATGTGGAGGCGGCAATGGCCGGACGCGGAGTTTCGGGCGTGACACGTCGCGCGGTTGTCGGCGGCATGCTCGCCGCGCCGATGATCGCCCGCAGCGCCGCCGCGCAATCCGACGGCGGGCTGACAGTGACCTGGGGCGAGGACGATGCGACGCCGCGCACCTACGACCCGCGTGTCACCAGTTCACGCCACGAATATCAGGTGATCGCGCAGGTGTTCGACACGCTGATCGCAAGTGACGGATCGAACAAGCTGTTTCCCGGCCTGGCGACGGCGTGGGATGTGGCGCCGGACGGCAGGAGCGTGACGCTCAAGCTGCGCAGCGATGTCGGCTTCCACGACGGCACGCCGTTCGATGCCGAGGCGGTAAAATTCACCTTCGACACCATCGCCGATCCGAAGACCGCGAGCGAAGGGGCGGTGACCCAACTCGGTCCCTATGCCGGCACCGAGGTGATCGATCCGCATACCGCGCGGGTGAGCTATTCGCAGCCGTTCGGGGCTGCGCTCGCCAGCTACGCTGAAGGCACGCTTGCGCCGGTCTCGCCCACCGCGGTGAAGCGGCTGGGCAATCAGGCGTTCGCCCGCGCCCCGGTGGGCGCAGGGCCGTTCCGGTTCGTCTCCTGGGAGGAGGGGAGGCAGGTGGTGCTGGAACGGTTCGACCAATACAACTGGGCGCCGTCCTACAACGCGAACACCGGGCCGTCCCGCGTCCAGCGGGTCATCACCAGGTTCATTCCGGATGCCTCGACACGCGTGGCCGCGCTTGAGGCGGGCGAGATCGACATTTCCGATGCGACGCCGATCCTGGACATCAAGCGGTTCAACGATGCACGCGGCTATCACACCATGATCGGCAACGCAGCCGGCATTCCGTTCGGTTTGGAGCTCAACGGCAGTCGCGGGATCTTCACCGATGTCCGGGTTCGTCGTGCGCTCGCCATGGCGGTGGACCGCAAGGCGCTCAGCGAAAATCTGTTCTTTGGCCTGATCGATCCGGCCTATGGGCCGCTGTCGAAGGACACGCCGGGCTATTGGGCGGGGACGGAGGCGATGTACCAGCCGGACCCGAAAGCCGCCATGGCCCTGCTGGACCAGGCTGGCTGGAAGCCCGGACCGGACGGCGTGCGCGTCAAGGACGGCCAGCGGTTGGGCGGCTTCTATGGTGCGCCGCCGCCGCTCGAACCTGACACCGCGGTCGAACTCCAGGCGGTTGCCCGGCGCGTCGGCTTCGACCTGAACGTCGAGACCATCACGTTCGCACGGAATCAGGCGCTGGTGTTCGACAATGCGTTCGACATGCTGCCGGTGCGCTGGATCCAGGCCGATCCGATGTGCCTGGAGAACCTTTTTTCCAGTGCCAACATCCCGAGCCCCGGCCATTACCGCTACAACTGGATGCAGCTCAACGATCCCAAACTGGACGCACTGTTTGTGGCCGGTCGGGCGGTGCCGGACCCCGATAAGCGCGCCGCGGTCTATGCCGAGGCGCAGAAGATCATCATGGACAGCGCGCTGTGGTTCCCGGTGCACAACCAGGTGCAGACCATCGCCTATCGCGCGGAGAAGCAGGGCTATCACTTTGCCCGCGCCAGTTGGGTGGCACTGTTCTACGACGTGACGAAGACCTGATCGCGATGCACGCACTCACCGGGTACGCCGATCGCTGGAGCGTCAAACCAGGCGAGACCGTTCGTTTCATGGTCTCGAGCGCCGGCGATCGGGATTTCTCACTCCGCTTTGTCCGCCACGTCTGTGCGGATCCCAATCCCGCCGGACCGGGTTATGCCGAAATCCCGATGCCGAGTGCGATCGACGGCACGTGTGCGGGCAGGCAGCAGGCTGCGTGGCTCGGCAGCTATGGCCATGTTGCGTCGCTGCCGGTTGATCTGCGGGGCGGCGTATGCCTGTCGGCGACGGTCTGGCCGAGCACGCCGGGCAAGGGCCGGCAGGGTCTGATTGCGCTGCGCATCGACGGCTGGACGTTCGCCCTCGGCATTGGGCCGAACGGGGGCGCAATGGCGGAAGTCACCGGCCCCGATGGGGCAAGCGTGCGCGCGGAAGTGCCGCGCCGGCTGCTGGAACGGCGATGGTACGATGTTACGGCCTCGCTCGACGGCGACGGCACGGTCATGGTGAAGCAGACGCCGCGTGCTCCGCTCGGCGATGCCGGCGAGGCCACCACGCAAGGCGCGCGCCTGCCGGCCGGTGCGCCGGAGATCTTCCTCGCCGCATTGCCGCCGGATGGTACCGGCCCGGCCAGCTTCCATTACAACGGCAAGCTTGAACGCCCCGCCATCCATCGTCCGGCACCGTCGAGCGCCACGCTCGCGGCGTGGGATTTCTCGATCGGCATGCAGACCCGGTCCGCCACCGATATCGGGCCCCACTCAGCCCATGCGCGCCTCATCAACCTGCCGACACGCGCCATGACGGGGTCGAACTGGACCGGCACGGTGCACGATTGGAAGACCGCCCCGGACCAGTACGGTGCCATCCATTTCCACGATGACGACCAGGGTCCGCTCGGCTGGACTGAAACCGCGTGCCTGGCCGTCCCGACGGATTGGCCGAGCGGCTTCTACGCTGCCCATATCAGCAACGATGCAGGCGAGGACTACATCCCTTTCATCGTACGGCCGCGACAACCGCAGGCGGACGTCGTGGTGCTGGTGCCGACGTTCAGCTACCAGGTCTATGGCTGCTATGTCCGTCCCGGGCGCGGTGCCGAAATCGCCGAACGCGCGGCGGCGTGGGGAGCGCTGCGCGAGACACCCGATATGAACCCGCAATTCGGCCTGTCCTGCTATAACCAACACAGCGACGGCTCCGGCGTGTCGTTGGTCACGCAATTGCGCCCGATGCTGGATACGCGACCGCGGCAGTTCGCGCTGATGGATCCGGTCGAAGGCGGATCGGGCACGGCGCGCTGGGTGGCCGATAATTACATCGACCAGTTCCTGTCCACCATCGGGATGGCGCACGACGTCATCACCGATCACGATCTGCACGCAGAAGGTGTCGCCGCGTTGGCGCCGTATCGCGTCGTCATCGCCGCGCAGCATCCGGAGTATCATTCCGAGCGCATGATGCAGGCGTTCGAGGATTTTCTCGGCCAGGGCGGACGGCTGATGTATCTCGGCGGCAACGGTTTCTACTGGCGCGCCGAACCGTCCAAGGATCAGCCGGACACGCTGGAGGTGCGCCGAGCCGAGGGCGGTATCCGGGTGTGGGAGACAATGCCCGGTGAGAGCTACCATGCGTTCGGTGGCGGCTACGGCGGGCTATGGCGGCGTATCGGTCGCTCGAGCCACCGCCTCGTCGGCATCAGCTTCTCGACCCAGGGACGCCATCTGGGATTCCCGTATCATTTCGTCACCGGAATTGACGACAAGCGGGTGGCGTTCATGACAACGGGCCTCGACGCGCGGGCCGGAGCGGTGTTCGGCGATGCCGGTTACATGGGCGGCGGCGCGGCCGGATTCGAACTCGACAGCGTCAACCCCAAATACGGCACCCCGCCGCACGCATTGGTTGTTGCCAAGGGCGTCGTCATTCATCCCGACTATGGCTGGGTGAACGAGGATATGCTGGTGCACCGCCACCCGTTGCCGCAGCAGGACTGGTCGTGCGCCGACATGACATTCTTCGAGACCGCCGCCGGCGGCGCGGTGTTTTCGGTCGGCTCGATGACCTACGCGGGCAGCCTGATGATCGACGGCGGCAACAGCCCTCTCGGCTGCCTCACGGCCAACGTGGTCCGCCGCTTCGCTGATCCCACACCGTTCGAGCTGCCGGCACTGACGCGATGATGGTTGGTCGCGCTTTCGTGCCGTATCGACCTCTGCCATGCTTGGCCCGGCAACCAACGAACCGGGAGGACTGCTGAATGCCGCCATCCAAAGAGGGACAGCCCCTCTCCGTGCAGCGCCGCGCGCTCATGCTGGGGAGCGCCGCCGGCATCATGCTGCCGGCCTGGCGCGCACGCGCGCAGTCCGCCAGCGTGCTGAACATCGCGACGTCGGGAGATCCTGGTCCGCTCGACCCCACGCCGGTCACCTCCGATCTGCTGTCCGAGATCACCCAGCTGTTCTACGAGACGCTGTACATCTTCGGGCCCGACTTCGGCATCGCACCGCTGCTCGCGGCGGAGCTGCCTGAAATCAGTGATGGCGGCAAACGCTACGTGATCAAGTTGCGCAGCGGCGTCCCGTACCACGACGGTACCACCATGACCGCTGACGATGTGGTGGCCTCCCTGCAGCGATGGGGCCGGCTGTCGCCGCGCGGACGAACGCCCTGGGCGTTTCTGGATTCGATTTCGGCGAAGGACCCGGCGACCGTCGAGATCGTGCTGAAGCAGCCATATTCGCCGCTGCTCAATCTGTTGGCGTTCCCCAACGGCTCGCCGCAGATCATGCCGAAACGCGTTGCCACCGCGCCCGATCCACTGAAGGATTTCACCGGCACCGGGCCGTTCAAGCTTATCGAGTACAAGCCGGACACCTGGGTGCGTGTCGGCAAGTTCCCGCAGTATGTCTCGCCGCCGGGAACGGCGAACGGCTATGTCGGCCGACGCGAGGCACTGGTCGACGAGATCCGCTTCCTCCCTTCGCCGAACCCGACCACGCGCGCCGACGGCCTGCTGGCGGGCCAATATCACTGGGCGGACAACCTGACGCCGGAAAGCTACGCCCGTATCCACAACAACCCGGACGTGACACCCGGCGTCCTGACCGCGGCACTCTGGGTGCTGTTCATCATGAACACCAAGAAGGGGGTGATGAGCAACGTGCTGATGCGTCGCGCCGCGCAGGCGGCGATCAACTGCTCGGACGCGCTGGCGGCAGCGTTCGGCGACAAGGCGCTGTGGACGCTGCAGGGGTCGATCTATCCCGAGGGCACCGCATGGTTCGACGCCGAAGCGCCGGGCTACAATCAGGGCAATCCGGAAAAGGCCGCGGCGCTGTTGAAGCAGGCCGGCTACAACCGCGAGCCGATCCGGGTGCTGACCAGCGTGCAGTACGACTACCAGTACAAGACCGCCCAGGTGATCGAGGCCAACCTGACCGAGGCCGGGTTCAAGATCGACCTCGTGGTCACCGACTG
>DASXNR010000273.1:0-3129 GCA_036494925.1 Acetobacteraceae bacterium | reverse complement strand
CATCTCTTTCACCAAGCCCGACGTGCTGTTTCCGATCTACCCGGTCTATTTCATGGACAGCGGTATCGTCGCCGAACACGGTGCCGACTGGATGACCAAGGTCTCCGCCGGCACGGGACCGTACAAGTTCCGGCAATGGCGGCGCGGCGTGGCGGTGGAACTCGACGCCAACAAAGCCTACTGGGGCGGCGCACCGAAGATCGAGGGTGTGAGCTTCCTGATCGTGCCGAATGCCGACACCGCGCTGTCGCAGTATGATGCCGGCGAGTTGGACTTCGTCGATGTCTATGCCACTGCAATCCGCCGTGTGCTGCGCGACGACAGGTATGCGAAGGAGATGATCCGCGTCCCGCGCGCCCAATCGACCTATCTCGGCATGAATCAGAACCTGTATGCGCCGTTCAAGGACAAGCGCGTGCGCGAGGCGATGTCACTGTCGATCGATCGGCCGGCGATGATCCACGGCCTGTACGGCGGCGCCGCGTTCCCGCTGAACGGCGTCGTGACGCCGGGCATTCCGGGCTTCAATCCCGATCTGCCAGAGTTGAAATACGACCCGAACCGCGCCAGGAAGCTGATGACGGACGCGGGCTATCCCGATGGCAAGGGCCTACCGCCGGTGGAGATCAGCGGCACGGACGCGTTCAAGGACGAGCTCACCTATTACGCCAACCAATTTCAGCGCGTGCTGGGCATGCCCGTCAGCGTGAAGCTGGTGGAACGCGCCACGCATATCCGTGCGATGAATGCCGGTGAGGTCGCTCTGTTCCCGTGGGGGTGGACCGCCGACTACCCGGACGGCGCCTACTACCTATCGC
The DNA here is from genome assembly GCA_036494925.1 of Acetobacteraceae bacterium. Classification (GTDB taxonomy): domain Bacteria; phylum Pseudomonadota; class Alphaproteobacteria; order Acetobacterales; family Acetobacteraceae; genus JAMXLO01. The sequence goes on along the minus strand of DASXNR010000273.1, from coordinate 2,311 downwards.
AGATGTGGTACGGGCCGAGCCCCTATAACCGGTCACGCTGGAAGAACGCCGAGTACGACGCACTGATCGACCGGGCGCTCGCGATTGCCGATGACGCAAAGCGCTTCGAGCTGTACCACAGGGCCGAGAAGATCGTGCTTGATGACTGGGCCACCGCGCCGGTGCCGGTGACCGCCTCGGTCGGGCTGCGCAAACCCAACGTGCACAACGTCACGCTCACGCCCCTCGGCTTCTCGCTGTTCGACAAGATCCAGATCGACTGACAGGTACGCGGGTGCTGCGCTTCCTCGCCGGACGGCTCGTAAGTCTGCTGCCGGTGCTGGCAGTCACCATCGTTGCCACGTTCGTGGCGATCCGCGCGATGCCGGGCGATCCGGTGACCGTCATGCTCTCGGACCACTCGGCGGACCGCGTCATGGCAGCCCGGCTCGCGGCGGAATATGGGCTGGACCGACCGCTGCTGGAGCAGTTCTTCCGCTACCTCGGCGACATCCTGACCGGCCAGTTCGGCCTGTCATTCCGTTACATACACATGCCGGTGCTGCAGGTACTATGGGACAGCCTGTTGATCAGCCCGGTGCTGGCGCTGTCCGCCCTGTTCCTCGCACTGCCGCTTGGCGTGTTTGCCGGCGCCCAGGCGGCGCTACACCGCAACCGTTGGCAGGACAGCGCGATCATCGTCATCATGGTTGCGGGCTTGTCGATCCCCAACTTCGCGGTCGCGACATTCCTGGTCTATCTGCTCAGTGCCAATGCGAACCTGCTGCCGGTGGCGGGGTGGGGTACTTTGCGACAGGCGGTGCTGCCGGTCCTGGTGCTCGCGCTGCCAGCCGCCGCCTATATCGCGCGGCTGTCCCGTACCTTCATGCTGGAGGTCCTGCAACAGGACTATATCCGCACGGCTCGCGCCAAGGGCCTGGCCGAACGCCTGGTGATCTATCGCCACGCCTTTCGTGGCACGGTCGTGCCACTGATCACCGTCATCGGCGTTATCTTCGGCGGCCTGCTCAGCAACACCGTTGTCGTCGAAACGCTGTTCAATATTCCCGGCCTTGGACGCCTCGCGGTCGATTCCATCTTTGCCCGCGACTATCCGGTGGCGATGGCCATCGTGCTGCTGTTCGTGCTGTTCTACGCCACCATCAACCTCCTGGTGGACCTGATCTGCGCCCTGGTCGATCCGCGCATCCGCAGCAGGTTGACGGGATGAGCGAGGCGCTGGACGCCGGACGCATCAGCGACGAACCGCGGTTTCGCCTGCTGCGGCGCTTCTTTCGTCAACGGGCCGGTGTGGCAGGGGCCGGCACAGTCGCGCTGGTGGTGCTGGTCGCGCTGTTCGCTGGCTGGCTGGCGCCGCACCCCTACGACGCAACCGACCTGCTGAACACCTGGGCACCGCCGGATAGTGCCAACCTTCTCGGCACCGACGAGCTTGGCCGCGATATCGCCAGCCGTCTGATCGTCGGCGCCAGGGTCTCGCTTATCGTCGCACTCTCCGTGGTCGGCATCACGCTCGTGATCGGCGTCACCGTTGGCATGCTGGCGGGATATTGCGGCGGACTGGTCGACACACTGCTGATGCGCAGCGTCGATATCGTGTTGGCGTTTCCCGAGCTCGTGCTCGCGATCCTGGTTGCGGCCGTGGTCGGACCGGGGCTCGCCACCGTCATCATCGCCCTGTCGCTCGTGTGGTGGCCGGGCATCGCGCGGCTGACGCGATCGCTGGTACTGGTGCAGAAGCAGGAACTCTACGTCGATGCGGCGATCGTCTGCGGCACGCCCGCCGTCGAAATCATGTGGCGCCACATCCTGCCCAACATCGTGGCGCCGCTGCTGGTGCGCGCCTCTGTCGGTGTCGGCTTCATCATCATGGCCGAGGCAACGCTGAGCTTTCTCGGGCTCGGCGTGCAGGAGCCCATACCGAGCTGGGGCAGTATGATCCGGGACGGGCTGCCCGCGCTGCGCAGCGATCCGATGCTGGCAGTCTCCGGCAGCGTGGTGATTGGCCTGACTATCATCGGCTTCAACCTGCTCGGCGACGGATTACGCGATGCGCTCGATCCACGGTTGCATGGGCGCTGAGCATGGCGGCGCCGCTGCTAGACATCGCCAATCTGACCGTGTCGTTCCACACCGAGCGCGGCCAGCACGAGGTGCTCAGCAATGTGTCGTTTGCCGTGCAGCCCGGCGTCATACTTGGCATTGTGGGCGAAAGTGGCTCCGGCAAGTCGGTGACCGCGCTCGCCGTCATGCGCCTGCTCGGCGCACAGGGTGAGATGCGTGCCGATCACATCCGATTCGATGGCCGCGA
>DASXNR010000272.1:0-11969 GCA_036494925.1 Acetobacteraceae bacterium | reverse complement strand
ACCAAATCGGAACTCATCGCGGAGCTTGCCGTCAGCAACCCGCATCTGCGGGGCGCCGATGTCGAGCTGATCGTGGCGACGATCTTCGATCAGATCACCGGTGCGCTGGCCCGCGGCGAGCGGGTGGAGCTGCGCGGCTTTGGCGCGTTCACGGTGAAGCGGCGCAATGCCCGTACCGGCCGCAACCCGCGCACCGGCGAGACAGTGCCGGTGGACGAGAAGGCGGTGCCGTTCTTCAAGGCTGGCAAGGAGCTGCGCGACCGGGTCAACCGCGGCAGGCCGGGGCGGGCGCCGGCACCCCCAGCCTGACCCTCCCGCGCTACGCGGGAGCGGGAGTGCCACAATGCGCCTGTTGATCGCGATTCCGTTCCTGGTGTTGCTGGTGCTGTTCGCGCTGTCCAACACCACACCGGCTCACCTGCAGATCTGGCCCACCGACTACTCGCTGGAACTGCCGCTGTCGCTTGCCATTCTCGGCGGCATGGCGATCGCCTTCCTGCTTGGCGGGGCGCTGGTGTGGCTGTCGGAGCTCGCCCAGCGTCGCCGCGCGCGACGCGCGGAGCATGCCGTGCGTCTGCTCGAGGCGCAGGTCCAGGAGCTGAAGGCCCGGCTGCCGCAGGCCCCGCCAGTATGACCGTGCAGGTGAAGATCTGCGGCATCAACGATCGGTTCGGGTTCGACGCCGCGGTAGCCGCCGGCGCCAACTGGTTGGGATTCAATTTCTTCCCACCCTCGCCGCGCTACGTCACACCAACACGGGCGGCCGAACTGTCGGCGCGTTCGCCGGGCGGTCCGCTGCGCGTGGGCCTGTTCGTCGATCCCTCGCTGGAGACGATCGCCGCGACGCTCGACACGATGCCGCTGGACATTCTGCAGCTCTACGGCACGCTCGACCTTGCCGCGCTGCGCACCCGGTTCGGCCTGCCGGTCTGGCACCCGGTCGCCGTCGCGAACGCGGCCGACCTGCCGGCCGTCGCTGGCGGGGCCGACCGTCTGCTGGTGGAAGCCAGGCCACCGCCAGGTGCGACGCGTCCGGGCGGCAACGCGGTGCGCTTCGACTGGTCGCTGCTGTGCGGGTGGGACGCGCCGGCGCCCTGGATTCTGGCTGGCGGCCTCACCGTGGATAACATCGCGGAGGCGATCCGTGTCACCCGAGCATCGGCGGTGGATGTGTCCTCGGGGGTGGAACGCGAGCCGGGTGTGAAGGACCCTGCGCTGATCCGCGCGTTCATCGCCAATGCGCGCGCCCAAGGCCTCCGGTTTCGCCGTGCCACGCCGGCGGACGCCGACCCGCTCGGGCATGCGCACGTTGCCGCCTGGCGCGAGGCTTATACCGGCCTGATCCCCGATGCGGTTCTGGCTGGCCTCGATCCGCGGCAGCGTGCATCGCTGTGGCACGATCTGCTGACCAAGGGCGCCGCTGTTCAGCTTGCGGAACGCGACGGCGCCATCGTCGGCTTCGGTTCGAGCGGGCCACAGCCCGACCCCAGTTTGTCCTGCGCCGGCGAGATTCACGCCATCTATGTGCTGCGGGCGGCACAGCGGCAGGGTGTTGGCCGCACCCTGATGGCGGCCATGGCACGTGATCTGCTGGCGCAGGGTCATGCATCCGCCGCACTCTGGGTGCTGGAGGGCAACACGCCCGCCCGTCGGTTCTACACCGCCCTCGGTGGCCGGGAGATCGCGAGACGCGAACAGCAGCGCGACGGCTTCAGCGCGGTGGGCGTTGCCTATGGATGGGATGACCTGACCGTTCTGACCTGAATCCGTCAGGCCTTTGTCTTCGCCTCTTCCAATTGCCGGCGCAGATTCTCGACCTCGGCGCGGAGCGCGGCGATCTCCTGTCCCTGGCCCATGTCCCCCGCCTCCGCCCCCCGATAGAACGGGGTGAACAGGCTGAACGCCCGCTCCATCATCGCCATGTTCTGCCGCCCGACCTCTTCCATGTTGCCGAACGGGAATATCGTGCCGATCGACCCCATGGTCTTCTGCATCGCCTCGCGCATCTGCTCCTGCTGCTGGGCCAGCGCCCCCATCGCCTGCTCCAGGAAGCGTGGCACCATGCTCTGCATCTGGTCGCCGTAGAAGCCGATGAGCTGGCGCAGGAACGCGGTGGGCAGCAGCGCCCGGCCCTTGCCCTCCTGCTCCACGATGATCTGGGTCAGCACGCCGCGGGTGATGTCGTCGCCGGACTTGGCGTCGTAGACCACGAAGTCGCGCCCCTGGCGCACCATGTCGGCCAGGTTGTCCAGCGTGATATAGCTGGAGCTTTCGGTGTTGTAGAGCCGCCGGTTGGCATACTTCTTCACCACCACCGGCGGCGAGGTCGCGCCGGTCTTGGGTTCCGGTGCGGCGTGGACGATCTCGGCCATGCATGCCTCGGTATTCTGGAGAAGCCTAGCATGCGGCTTATGCCGCACCTGCGAAAGCCCCTTCGCGCAATCTTCTCGATCTTGCGCGGCCGGCGGCCAATGGCCATGGTACCGATATGAGCGTGACGAAGCCCGCCCGCATGACCGCCGATCAATTCATCGTCTGGGCGATGCAGCAGCCCGAGGGACAGCGCTACGAGCTCGTCGCAGGCGAGGTGGTCGGCATGGCGCCCGAACGCGCCGCGCACGCGCGTGCGAAGCACCGGATCTGCCAGGAATTGGGCCAGGCAATTCGCGCCGCCGAGTTACCATGCGAGGCGTTCCCGGACGGCATGTCGGTCCGGGTGGATGCCGACACGGTGTACGAACCGGACGCGCTTGTCCGTTGCGGCCCCAGGCTGGACGATGATGCGGTCGAGGTGGCGGATCCGCTCATCGTGGTCGAGGTTGTATCGCCATCATCCGCCAGTCGCGATTCGAGCAGCAAGCTCGAAGGTTATTTCCGGGTGCCGTCGATACAGCACTATCTGATCATCACGATCCGGAACCGTGCCGTCATCCATCATCAGCGCGACGCCGCGGGCGCCATTGCTACCCGTATCATCCGCGATGGTGCGATCCGGCTGGACCCGCCGGGGATCGAGCTGACCGGATTGTTCTAGGCAGCGACGGTTTGGCGGGAATCAAGCCATGAACGGTGCCTGCTTCGCGCCTGCTCCGCATGCATGGATCCGTGAGCGGATCGCTCAGGTGCCCCGGGTCAGACTGGCGCTGATCCCCACGCCGTTGCACGAGGCCCCTAACCTGACACGCGCGCTCGGCGGCCCGCGCATCTTCATCAAGCGCGACGACCTGACCGGGGTGGCGTTCGGCGGCAACAAGCTGCGCAACCTGGAATTCCGTTTGGCCCGCACCATGGCGGAGGATCCGGACACCGTGGTGGTCGGCCTGGACCTGCAGTCCAACTCGGCACGCCAGACGGTCGGCGCCTGCAACAAGCTGGGGCTGAAGACCATCCTGGTACTGGAGGGCGAGAAGCCGGATGTGGTGCAGGGCAACCTGCTGGTGGATTACCTGCTCGGCGCCGCGGTGGTGTTCGCGCCGACCCGCGAGGCGCAGCGCGCGGCACTCGACGAACAGGCGCGGCGGGTCCGCGAGGCAGGCGGCAAACCGCACATCCTCAACGACAACCCGATGTTCGATGTCGCTTCGGCCCTGGCCTATCTGGAGACGACACTGGAGATGCTCGAGCAGTTGGAGCCGCTCAGTGTGCAGCCGAGCGCGCTCTATATGTCGTCCAGCGGCAAGGGCCAGGCCGGTCTGGTCATCGGCAAGCGTTTGACCAATGCCGGCCATGCGGTCGAGGGCGTCACCGCGACCGGTGAATTCGATGTGCCGGCACGCACCGCAACCATTGCCAATGAAACCTTGGAGCTGCTCGGCCTCGACATGCGGCTGAGCGAGGACGAGATCCGCAGCGATATGCGGTTCGTGGGCCCCGGCTACGGCATCCCGACCGAGGCGTGCGTCGACGCGGTGAAGCTGTTTGCCCGCACCGAGGGCGTCATCCTCGATCCGATCTACACCGGCAAGGCTGCCGCCGGCATGATCGCGCATGTTCGCGAGGGCCGCTATCGGAAGGACGACGTGCTGGTGTTCGTGCACACCGGCGGGACGCCGGCCATGTTCACCTGGAATTCGCTCTGGCTTTGATGGGATCCCGCTCGGGCGCCACGCGGCGGCTCGGCTGCTGGCGGCGTTCCCGCGCCCACGATAGGACGGTCGCATGATGGAAAGCTGCAATCTCGGCACCGATGTCGGCGGCACCTTCACCGACCTCGCCTGGTGCACGCCGTCCGGTGAGTTGCACTGCTTCAAGGTGCCCAGCACGCCGTCGCAACCTGGGCAAAGCATCCTGGAAGGCGTCGACGAACTGTTCGGCGTGCTGGCGCCGGGTGCCACGACCTGGCAGGGCGTGCACCACACCCACAGCAGCACCGTCGCGACCAATGCGCTGATCGAGCGCCGCGGTGCGCGCATCGGCCTTATCACCACTGCCGGCTTCCGCGACGTGTTCGAACTGCAGCGCCTGGCGATCCCGCATCCGATGCGGTTCGACTCACGGCGGCCTGAGCCGCTGGTGCCGCGTGCCCTGGTGCGCGAGGTGCGCGGGCGCATCGGCCCGGACGGCGCCGAACTCGAACCGCTCGATGAGGCGGACGTCGTCGCGGCTGCGCGCGCCCTGCAGGACGCCGGGGTGAACATCGCTGTCGTCGGCCTGATCCACAGCTACCGCAATCCCGCTCACGAGCAGCAGATGCGGGACATCGTGTCGCGGCACGGACTGCGGCTGCGGCTGGAACTGTCCAGCGAGATCTGGCCGCAGGCGCGCGAATACGAGCGCAGCGTGCTGACCGCGCTGAATGCGTCGATCCGCCCCATCGTCGAAGCCTACCTCGACCGGCTGACCGCGGGGCTGGCCGAGCGTGGCCTCGCGCTGCCGCCGCGCGTTGCACGTTCGAATGGCGGCGCGGAGCTCGCCGCCACTCTGCGCGAGAGGCCCGTCGTTGCGCTGCTGTCGGGACCCGCGGCCGGCGTCGCAGGTGCTGCCGCCACCGCGGAGGACGCCGACTGGACCGCGGCTGATCTGATGACGCTGGATGTCGGCGGCACCAGCGCCGATATCGGGGTAATCCGCGGTGGCCGGCCGGTGCTGAGTTCGGAAGAGCAGGTCGGCGAGTTTCCCGTCCTGCTGCCGAGCGTCGCGGTGTCCAGTATCGGCGCCGGCGGCGGCTCGATCATCTGGCTCGATCCGACCGGGTCGCTGAAGGTCGGCCCGCGCAGCGTCGGTGCCGATCCGGGACCCGCCTGTTATGGCACCGGCTCGCTGATCCCCGCCTTGACCGATGCATTCCTGGTTGCCGGCCTGCTCGAACCAGGCCAGCGTCTCGGCGGCAAGCTCGCGTTGCAGATGGCACCGGCGCGCGCCGCGCTGGATGCATTGGCGCGACAGATCGGCATCAGCGTTGAGGAGGTCGCCGACGGCGCCATCCGCGTCGCCACCGCACTGATGGCAGCAGAGGCGTCGCGCGTGCTGGCGCGCCGTGGCGTCGATGCGCCGAGCTTCCGCATGGTGGCGTTCGGCGGCGCGGGACCGCTGATGGCGGCATCGCTGGCGGACGAGATCGGCATCGACGCGATCCTGATCCCGCCGGTGCCAGGTGCTTTGTCGGCCCTCGGCGCCGCGCGCGCCGACATCGAGGGCGATCTGGTGCAGCCGGTCTACCGCCGTCTGCACGACCTGACCGCCGATGCGCTGACCGAGCGTTTCCGTGCGCTGGCCGATCAGGCGCGGGCCTGGGCGGCAGAACAGACCGCGCGCCTGCCGGTACGCGCGGTGCACGTCGAATACGCGGCCGACATGCGTTACGAGGGCCAGGGCTACGACGTCACGGTTCCGTTTGAAACCATCTGGCTGGAGCACGGCGATGCCGATGCGATCGCCGCCGCGTTTCACGTGGCGCACCGCGGCGTCTATGGGCACGCCAATGAGCAGGCCGAGGTGTGGATGAAGGAACTGCGTGCCCACATAATCGGCGCAATGCCGAAGAGGCGCGTGGTAGCCGCGCAGGACGAGACGGCGCTGCAGGAACCGACCAGACGACCGATGCGTCTGTTCGGCGAGGTGTTCGATGCGCGCGTGCTGGGCCGCGCGGCGCTTGGCGACGGGGGCATATTGGCGGGTCCGGCCATCGTCAACCAGATGGACACCACGACATTGGTTCCCCCCGGCTGGCGTGCACGCAATGTGCGATCGGGCGCGCTGGTGCTGGAGCGCGCACCATGACCGATGCCGTCACCACCGAGGTGTTCGCCAATCTGTTCAAGGCGATCGTCGATGAGATGGCGTGGGTGGTGCTGCGCTCCTCGCACACCACGTTCGTCAAGGAGACGCAGGACTTTGCCGTGGCGCTGGTGACCGAGGCCGGGGAGACGTTTGCCTCACCCTATGGCAGCGGCGCCACCACGATGATCGGCATGCCGATGCACGCCGGCACCCGTGCGTTCGCGCAGTGGGAGCCGGGCGACGTGCTGATCACCAACGACCCGTACAGCTCAGGCGGCATGGTGATGCACCTGAACGACCTCTACGTGTTCCGGCCGATCTTCGCCGACGGCGAGCTGCTGTGCTTCGCCTGGGCATTCATCCACTGCACCGATGTCGGCGGCTACGCGCCGGGCAGCATCGACATGCAGAACGGCGAGGTGTTCCAGGAAGGCCTTCGCCTCCGCCCGGTGAAGCTGTTCCGCGGCGGCGAGATCAATCAGCAGGTATGGGACATCTTCGCCGACAATTGCCGCATTCCGGCGCTGAACTGGGGCGACCTGACGGCGTGCCTCGCCGCACTCGCGAAGGCCGAGACACGGATGCAGCGTCTGGCGCAGCGCTACGGTATCGCTGCGGTGCGCGGTGCGATCACCGCAACGATCGATCGGACCGAGCGCATCGCGCGTGACGTGCTGCGGCGGATCCCGGTGGGCGAGTACCGCTTCGTCGATTACTTCGAGGACGACTATATCAGCGATCTGCCGGTGCGCATCGCGCTGAAGCTCACCGCGCGCGGCGACGGCACGGTGGAGCTCGACTTCACCGGCTCCGATCCGCAGGTGCGCGCGGCGCTGAACCTGCCGACCGGGTCGATGCGGCACCATCCGTTTCTATCGTTCGGGCTGACCAGTTTCGTGGTCACGCAGTCGGAATCCATCCACATCAACGCCGGTATCATCCGCTGCATCGACCTTGTGCTGCCCGAAGCGTCGGTGGTGAACTCGCGCTTCCCGGCCTCCTGCGGCATGCGCATCACCACCGCGATGCGCATCCATGACATGGTGCTGGGCGTGCTGGCACAGGCGCTGCCCGGCACGGTGCCGGCTGGTGGCGGCAATACGCTTGTCATTACCTATATATCTACGTCGGAGCTCGGCGCGCAGGGCCGCGTGGTGGTTGCGAATCCGGTGCCGGCGGGGTCCGGAGGCGGGCCGGATCGCGACGGAATTTCCGGCACCGACTTCTCGGTCGCGTTCCTGCGCAATGTTCCGGTGGAGGTGCTGGAATCGGAAGCGCCCGTGCTGGTGCGCAGATTCGGCTTGTTGCCGGATTCTGAAGGGCCGGGACGCTATCGCGGCGGGTTTGGATTGGAGTACGAGCTGGAGATCCGTCACCCGAGCGCCGTCGTGGTGATGCGCGGCAAGGACCGGCATCGCTTCAGTTCCTGGGGCGTCGCCGGCGGTCGCGCCGGCGTGGTGAACGGCAATGACAGCATGATGCCGGATGCGCCGAAACGCGACATCGGCAAACGTACGGTGTACCGGCCGGAGTTGCACGAGGTCATTCGTCTTTGGAGTGGTGGCGGCGGTGGCTACGGCGATCCGTTCACCCGCGATCCTGCCATGGTCGCGCGGGACGTTGCCGCGGGGCTGGTGTCACGCGAGCGGGCGAGGAACGAGTATGGCGTGGCGCTCGACGGCGGCGAGGTGGACCTGGCCGCGACAGCGCGATTGCGAAACAGCCAGCATGCAACAACGGATTTCGACTTTGGCCAGGCGCGCGGCGAGTGGGAACGGGTGCACGGAATCGCGGCCGAGCGCATCGCGGCCTGGCTGCCATCGCTGCCGGTCGGCGTGCGGCGATATGCCCAGGCGCACGCGTATCAGCGGCTGCGTGGCAACGGCCCCGGTCCGTACCGGATCGACGAGATCAATACGGTGCTCGATGCGCTTGGTGCGGAGTTGGGTTGATGGGTTTCGCTGCGCTCTACCCATCCTACGAGTTGGCGCGCTCGCGGCACCGTTGGTAGCGTAGGATGGGTAGAGCGCAGCGAAACCCATCAGGACTCCAGGAACTCGGCAAAATACTCCTCGGCGCTGATCCGCCGCCCCACGATCCCTGCCAGATGCGCCTGCTCCGCGAATACCTCGATCGTCTCGCGGTTCCGCTCGAAGCCGTCGGCGTGGAAGTCGGCACCCATCAGCGCCTCGGCCTCCTCGAGTTCCGCATCCAGCCACGGCGACACGTACGGGAATGAACGCTGCGCCTTCGCGAACACTTCCGTGCCGCGGGTGAACGCGTCGGTCAGTGCTCGGGCGATCCACTTGTTCTGCTGCCACGCCTCGCGCCGCAGCACGATCAGATGCTGCGGCGGATACACGCGCGTGGCGCGGAAATACTGGCGCTCGATGGCGCGGATGTCAGGGAACAGCCGCACGATCGGGCCGTCCAGCGGATGATAGCGGCGCGGACGCGGCGGGCTGTAGAGCGCGTCGAGCTCGCCGGCGATCAGCATCTCCGACAGCGCACGCCCCTCCGGCGCGGCGTGTACGCCGTCCGGCAAAGTATAGACGTGATTGGTGATGTTCGGTTCATCGACCGCGCCGATCGTCCATTGCAGCGCTTCGGGCCTCACTTCGATGAAGCGCAGGAAATGCCGATACCAGATCGAGCCGCTGGCCACCCAGTCGTACAACCCGACCCGCTTGCCGCGCAGATCGCCCGACGACCTCACCGGCCCATCCCTGCGCACATAGAGATCGCGCCCGGTGAAGTTGCGCAGCGGGAACACCGGCAGTGCCACCAGGCTGCGATCACCCTGGTCGATCCGGCGCAGATGCCCGGCCATCGACGACTCGCCGCCATGCACCGTCGGATCGCCTGCGGCGCGACGCAGCATTTCGGCGCGCGCAGGCCACGATCCTTCGCGGCCAAGCACCATGGTCAACGCGATGCCGTCCGGCTTCACCTCGCCGACCGCCAACGGCATCACGCGCGCATAGTCGGCGCAGGTCAGACGGATCGGCAGATCGGCCATTGTTGACGTCCTCAAACGAAGCGAATCGCCAGCGCGGAGAAGTCGTCCTCCAGCGGGCCCGGCCGTGCCGTCATGCGCACCGTCTCGTACAGCCGCCGTGTCCCGCCGGGCACAGCCATCATCGGCAACACCGAAAGGATCTCCGACAATCCCCATTCGCGGCCGTCGTGATCGGTGATCTCGAACACGCCGTCGCTGAACAGGAACAGCGAGCTGCCCGGCGTCACCTGCGCGCGCGACGACGCGACATCGCGATCCGCGCCGATGCCAATCGACGGATTGCGCGTTCCCAGCGGCATCGGCTGCGTGCCGCCGGACGGCAGCAGGAATGCCGGATGATGCCCGGCGGTGGCAAAACTCACCACACGATCCGCCACGTCGTACACGCCATACCACATGGTGAAGAACAGGTTGTTGTGGCGCTCCATCGGGAACATTCGATTGAGTCCACGGATCACCGCGCCGGGATCGCGGAAGTCCACGTCCGGCAGCATGCGCTGGCGCAGCACGTTTGCCACCGTCACGGAGTACAGAGCGGATCCCGCGCCATGCCCGGCGACGTCCAGCATGTACGCGGCGAAGCAGCGGGAATCGAGCATCTGGTAACCGAACGCATCGCCGCCCAGTCGCGTGCACGGCTGATACAGCCACTCGGCCTGCACCGGCCCTGTCGTGATCGGCGGCGGCAGCACCGACAGCACATAGTCGTGTGCCTCGCCCAACTCCCGGTCGAGGGCCTCCCATCCGGCCAGCTCCTGCTGGCTGCGACGATGATAGCTCAGCGTGTGGGCGCCGATGGTGATGCGCGCGCCGTCCTCCAGCATGACCGGCGCGGTCACGCGCTCGCGATTGACGAAGGTGCCGTTGGTCGAGCCGAGGTCACTCAGCACGATGCTGTCGCCCTGCCGCTCCAACCTGCAATGCCGGCGCGACACCGTGCTGCCTTCCAGGATCACCTCGGCCGGCGGACTGCGCCCGAAGGTCAGTGGCAGCAGGTGCAGCGGGACGTGCCGCGTCGGCGCATTGTCCACATGGACCAGCAACAGATGCGCCGATGTCTCAATCTCCGATTCCGAGCCCTTGGAGGCACGAAAGGCGATTGTCCGTTCAGTGAAGTCCTCGTCCGCCTCGGCCACCGCCACACCATTCAGGTAATGACAAAGGCGTTACTCTGGACGGTTGCGGTGCAGCGAGCAAGCGATGGGATTATTGCGCCAGCGCCATCGCCGCCGGAATCGCCGACTGGATCAACTGCATGGTCTGCGCCCGGTCGCCGGCGGCCAACGCCTTTAACGCCTGCGACACCTGCGACACCGCGGGATTGCTGCTCGGGTTGTTGGTCTGTCCCATCGGCACCGAGCGGTCGAGCAGGCGCGTCTGCGCCATCTCGAGCGACTGCTGCGCCTCGCCCGTACGGTTGGCCTGGAGCGAGGACTGCGCGGCACGCAGGTAGTCCGCGGCGCTGGCATTCGGTCCGATCGGCGGGCTCGGCAGGTTGGGCGCGATGGTCGAGCGCGTGTCGCCGGCATCGATGTTGCTGGCACGCGTGCCCAGCGGCATCGACATGCCGGTGCCGATGTCGTTGCCGGGACGCGCGCCGGTCGCCGGATTGGCACCAGGCGGCACACCTTGTGGCGTGACCGGAACGGCGGTTTGCGCAAGCACGGGCGCGCCGGCCAGACCGGCCAGCACGGTGAACGACAGCGCCAGGGAACGCATTGGAATTCTCCTTCCCAACATTGGCCTCTCGCGAACGGTTACGTCCGCGGCGTGCCGCAATTGTGGCGAGGCCTCGCATCGCGCGATGACAAGCCGGTGAACGTCAGCGCCAGCGGCGATGAAACCACAGCCATTGGTCGGGATGCTCCCGCACCCAGCGTTCGATCACGGACGTGATCATCTGAGTGGAGCGCTGCACGTCGATGCGACCGGTGGCGTCACGCGGCAGATCGAACGGGCCTTCCGCCGCAATGCGGAAGCGATGGTCGGGCAGGCGGATCACCCGCACGCCGACCACCGGGCAATCGAACTGACGCGCCAGGCGGGCGATCGACGGATTGGCCTTGCAGGGGCGTCCGAAGAACGTGACATCGACACCGCGGGAAAAATGCTGATCGACCAGCATGCCGAGATGCTCGCCGCGATCGAGAGCGGCCGCCATCTCCAGCGGCGCCTGTGCGCGGCTGCGGATCAGGTGGCCCATCAGCGGCGCGCGGATGCGGGTGATCTCGCGGGCGATCGCCTTGTTGTTCGGCATGCGGTAGAGCACCGCGGAAGGCATGCCGTGCGCCGCGGCCATCACCGCCGGCAGTTCCCAGTTGCCGAGATGCGCGGCGAAGCACAACGCCGGTTTGTCGTCGTTCTGCAGGTCGATGAAGAGTTTAGCATCGTCGGTGACGATGCGACCGACGTTTGGGTGTGCCGGGTCGAAGTCCCACAACTGGCCGAGATGGACGTATTCGCCGGCGACGCGGCCGAGATTTTCCCAGGCAGCCCGCAGTGTCGCTTCAATCCATATGGCATCCTTATCAGAAAACGCGGCGCGCAAATTGGCTCGGCCGATGCGATGGGCCGGCAGCAGCGGACCGACGCGACGCGCCATGGCGCCGCAGATGTCGGACGCGCGGTCTGGGTTGGTTCGACGCAACGCTGCCAACAGGTATTTGACAAGACGACCAAGCAACCGATCGCCGTAGAGAGAAAGGTATCGGAACATTCAGCGTGGACGTAG
>DASXNR010000271.1:0-7102 GCA_036494925.1 Acetobacteraceae bacterium | reverse complement strand
TGCACGACTTCGTCGCCTGGCGTCCCATCGGCATTGATCCGGTATACACGGACAGCGCTCGGATTGTTGAATGCGACCAGCACGTACTGCGAGGGAATGTCGGTCGCCATGTGGATCGGCCGCGTCGGCAACCCGATCGGCGCGCCATGCGGGCTGAGCGCCCCACTGTCGCGGTCGATGCGCAGCGCGGTCACGTGATGCGAATTGCCGGCGGCACCCATACCCGACGCGCTATCGCTGGTTGCCGCATACAGGTACTGCCGCGAGACATGCGGCCAGACGTACTGAACGTTCGCCGGCAGGCTGATTGTGCCTCGACGCCTCAGCGCCGCACCCTCCACGTCCACGTCGTAGTGCGTCAGGTCGGGCCCGACGCTCGCGTACAGTGATACCTTGTTTGGCACGTCCCTACTCCCACGGCTGGACCATGATCTTGGCATGCTGCTCGGGGTTGGCCAGGTCGGCGAACGCGCCCTTCACGCCCTCCAGTCCGACATGGCCGGTGATCAACGGCGACACTTCCACCTTGCCTTCGGCGATGTGATGCAGGGCGGCGGCGAACTCCTCGCCGGTATAGCCCAGCACGAACTGCAGATTGAGCTGCTTGATGATGCCGAAGAACGGTTCGAACCGGTCGGTCTCCATGCACACGCCGACAACCACGATGCGCGCACCCGACGGCGCGCCGTCGATGATCTGCTGGATCACGCCGGGAACGCCGACGCATTCGAACATCACCGCCGGCCGCTGCTTCGGGCCGCTGCCGAACAGCTGCGCATAGCGGCCGCCGTCATAGCCCGCGGGCGTCGCGGCATCCTGCCAACTCTGGTACGGCGAGGTCGCCGCCGGATCGATCACGACATCGGCGCCGACGCGCAGCGCGAGCGCACGTCGTCCCGGCGAGAAGTCCGCCGCGATGATCGGATGCACGTTACGGATCTTCAGACCGGCGATCACCGATAGACCGACCGGGCCGCAACCGATCACCAGCGGCACATCGTCATCCGCAAGACGCGCATTCTGCACCGCATGCCAGCCGACCGCAATCGGCTCGGTGAGCGCCGCCTTGTCGGCAGGCAACCCGTTGGGCACCTCGAGCAGCAAACGCTCGGCCAGCGGCATATACTGCGCGTAGCCGCCGGCGAGGTCGTTGGAATAGCCGATGCCCTGAATGGTGGTACCGGCGATCGTCATCGGCATCGAGCAGACCAGCGTGCCGGGCTTCAGGCGCTTATCGGTACCAGGGCCATGCTCGACGATCTCGCAGCAGAATTCGTGGCCGAACACCACGTCGCGCGTCGGATCCATCGGCCAACGTCCTCCCGCGCGGCGGGAACGGTCGACGAACTGCTCGGTGTACTTCGCCGCGTGCAGATCGGTGCCGCAGATGCCGCAGCACAGCGTCCTCACCAGCACCTGGCCTTCGGCCGGCCTGGGATCGGCAATGGTATCGACGACGATGCCGCCGTCACGAAAGATTGCAGCGCGCATGGCAATTCCCCTGATCGGTTCGTTATGTCGCCAGCATCGTGCGGATGTCGGGCAGATGCTCGCTGCCCCAGAACAACTCACCGTCGATGACGAAACTCGGCACGCCGAATACGCCATTTGCTTCCGCCGCGCGGCTGATTGCGGTCACCTCGTCACGGCCGGCCTCCGCCTGTGCGGCGAACGCTGAGCCATCGGCGCCGGCCTCCGACAACACCGCGGCGACAACCGCGACATCCTCGATGTCCAGTTCGCGCTTCCAGAAGCGCTCGAATACAGCGTCGTGGTAGCGGCGGAACACCGCATCGCCGGCGCGCTGCGCGTGCAGCATGCCCGCCGCGGCCAGAGCTGAGTCCCAGATCTTCTGCGGACCACGGACCACCAGGCCACGCTTGCGCGCCTGGCGGCGACAGTCCATGTAGCTGTAGCGCACGCGGCGCCACTGATGGGCGTTGCGGTTCTGCTCCAACACGCTGCCGTCCGCGCCGATCCGTGCCGAGCCGAGGAAGCTTGGGATATCGAGCACGTAAGGCAGCCATTCCAGCCGCACCGGAAAATCACGCTCCAGTTGGTATGCAAGGTCCTTGGCCAGGTAGGCGTACGGACTCTTGTAGTCGGTATACACCGTGATGCAGCGCATCGTGCTCAGAGCGGAATGGTGCGCAGTTTCATCGCGTCGTCCCATAGCTTGTCGCGGTCGGTTTCGAACACGAGCTTCGGATCCTCCGGTATCGTGAACCAGCCGCCGAGTGCCAGTTCGCCGTCGAGCTGACCGGGTCCCCAACCGGCGTAGCCGAACGCAACGAGACTCTGTTTTGGGCCTTGATGGTGACCGATATCGCGCAGCACCGCGGGATCGGCGGTCATCGAGACCTGGCCATCGATCTCGATCGTGCCGGTGCGGTGATAGTCGGCGCTGTGCACGATGAATCCGATCTCCGGCTGCACCGGCCCGCCCGCGAACACGCGTACGCTCCCCTGACTGCCCTTGCTGTCGAGCCGGAGCGCATCCAGCAGCTTCGCCACCGGCACCTCGTCGAGCGGCCGGTTGATCACGATCCCCAGCGCGCCGTCCTTGTTGTGTTGAACGATGAGAATGACCGTGTGTCGGAAGCGGGGATCACCCATTTCGGGGGTGGCGACCAGAAGCTGGCCGGCGAGCGATCCGCCCGGCCGCGCGTCCTCGGGTTTCGACAGCGCGACGTTGAACAGCAGCGGCGACACCAGCAGGACGCCGAACCACAGCATGACACGCCTGGACCGCATGTGTGCCATGCCCGATATCCTGCCGCGATGCACGCGCGGGCGCAAACCGGTCCTGGGTTGACGTGGTAACCTGTCAGCGCGGCACCACTCTGCGGTAGAGATGCCAGGTTGCGTGCCCGAGCACCGGTAGGACGACCACCAGGCCGACGAACAATGGCAGCGAGCCGAGCACCAGGCCGCAGGCGACGATCAGGCCCCATAGCGCCATGACGCCCGGGTTGGCCGCCACGGCGCGCACCGAGGTCGATACCGCGGTGCCGATCCCGACGTTGCGGTCGAGCAGCAGCGGGAACGAGACGACGCTGACAGCCAGCGCCAGCAGCGCGAACAGGAAACCGACGCCGATGCCGACTACGATCATCGTCCAACCTGCACTCGTGGTGAACACATCGCCGAGGAAACTGGCGACCGACACCGGCGGCAATGGGCCAAGCGTAACGACGTAGATGATCTGCGCCACCACCAGCCACAGCAGGAACAGCGCGATCAGCATCAGGCCGAGCAACATGATCGAGCCGATCGATGGTGCGCGGAGTACGCCGAAGGCATCCACCCAGCGCACGTCGCCCCCCTGCTCGCGGCGCCGGCTCATTTCGTTCAGTCCAATGGCAGCGAACGGACCGACCAAGGCGAAGCCCGAGGCCAGCGGGAACAGTTCCGGCAGCAACCCTTGGCCGGATGCCAGCCGGGCCAGGACCAGACCGATCACCGGATAGATCACGCAAAGGAAGATGACGTCGGTGCGGTTCGCTTCGAAGTCCGCAAGGCCGCGCGCGAGTGCGTCCCAGAGATCGCGCACGCCAATGCGACGAACGGCGACAGGCGCGTCCTGGACAGCGCCTTCGTGCCAGTATTCTTCAGGTTTGGCGGCGCCGATCTCCTGCACCGCGAGGCGAATCTGGTCCCATCCCCAACCGGGTGGACTTTGGATGACCATGCGTATTCCTCCCGAACCATTGGTCAGGGAGCGGCAGCCGTCAGAGAGCCACGGCTCCCCACGACACGGACGATACGCTCAAGGCTGCGGGGGAACCATCACAAAATGGCGACCTCCAGTGTCAGCGCCCAACCGCCGCCGCCGTGCGCGGATCGGCGGCCGGAACGGAAATCGCTCCGCCGCGGTCGGAGGCGAAGGTGCTGGGCTCCTGGACGCCGCGTCTGCCGAATGACTCGACCACCGGAACGTCGGCCGCATCGATCGGCCGCATGCGCGGTTTGCGCGCCAACGCCTGCTCGATGAACGGCGCCAGCTCCGCCTGCTTCTGCCGCGCGCGCACTGCATCGCGCGCCTTGAACTCCGGCAACAGTGTTGCTGCGAACAGTTCAAGCGAGTCGCATATGTGCTCGTGCTTGTTGGCGCCGGACTGCTGCACGAAGATCACCTGATCGACGCCGGCGTCCTCGTAGCCTTTCAAATGCGCACGCAACTGGTCGGGCGTGCCGATACCGCCGCGGCCGGCATTGTCAGGCAGCCGGTCCTTCACCTCCAGGAACTGTTCCCACATGTTGGTGACGCCTGGCCGATGCTGACCGAAGATGGCGATATAGCCGAGCGAATAGCCGAAGAAGCGGAAGCCATCGAGGCCGCGGCGGATCGCCTCCTGCTCATCGGTATGGCACGACATGCCGGTGACCAGCGCGATGTTCGGATTGACGCTGTGACCGATCGGCACGCATTCCGGCGACTTGATGATATCGTAGTATTCCTGCACCCATTTCGCCGCCAGTTCCGGTTCCAGGAACGCGAAGGTCAACGCGCCGAGGCCGGCGCGCGCCGCACGATGGATGGTCTCTCGCCTGGAGCACGCCACCCACATCGGCGGATGCGGCTTCTGCACCGACTTGGGTACCAGATTGCGGCAAGGCATGTCGAAATAGGCGCCGCGGAAGCCGGGATAGGGGCGCATCGCCAGCATGTTGGCGGCTTGCTCGGTCGCCTCCCGCCACATCGCGCTTTTTTCCTCTGGCGTGATGTCGAAGCCTTCCATCTCCAACGCGGTGGCCGATTCACCGGTGCCCCAGTCGGCGCGTCCGTTCGACACCAGATCCAGCGTAGCGATGCGCTCCGCCACGCGGGCGGGGTGATTGTATTTCGGCGGCATCAGTACGATGCCGTGGCCAAGCCGGATGCGCTGGGTGCGCTGCGAGCAGGCGGCCAGGAAGATCTCGGGCGCGGAGGAATGCGAGTATTCCTCGAGGAAGTGATGCTCGACCTCCCACACGTAGTCGATGCCGAGTTTGTCGGCGAGCTCGACCTGCGCGAGTGCGTCCTGGTACAGGCGGCGCTCGGAATCCTCGCCCCACGGCTGCGGCAACTGGTGTTCGTAGAACATGCCGAATTTCATTGTCGTTCCCCTTTTTTGGATGCGATGCCGAATGACTGCTTCAACCGGCGCGGCAACGCGTCCCCATCGTCATGGCCGGAGCTGCTTCACTTGTTTCGCTACGGGCCCTTAGCCGCGGCCAGGTGCGATGAACTCCCACGGCGCATATTCCTGGGTGATGTCGGTCATCACCTCGATCAGTGCAGGCGAATTCGCCGCCAGCGCCTCGCGCAATGCGCCGCGCAGACCGTCCGCATCGTTGGCACGCCACGACGGCACGCCAAAGCTCTTTGCGTACATTTGGAAGTCCGGATTGCGCAGCTTCGAGCCGGAATCGCGGCCCTCGAACAGCCGGCGCTGATCGCGCAGCACGTTGCCGTACGACGAGTTGTTGAACAGCACGGTCACCAGGTTGATGCCGAACTGCACCGCGGTGGCGAGTTCGGCGCCGCCGAACAGGAAGCCGCCGTCGCCGGTCAGCGCCACCACCGGCCGGTCCGGCATCGCCACCTTGACGCCGAGAGCGGTGGGGAAGCCGGCGCCCAGGGTCCCGGAGAAACCCGACGTGATCAGCGTGCGCGGCGAGTGGATCGGGAAGCCGAACCAGGAGACGTAGCCGGCCTGGGTCATCTCGTCGCACAGGATGCCGTTTTCCGGCAGCACGTCGCGGATCGCGTCGAGGAACGACATCTGCGGCTGCACCTTCTGGATCGTCTGTGCGGTCTCCGCCTTGGCACGCGCGATCATTTCGGCGCGGGCGGTGTCGTTGCGCGGGGCGACCGCAGCCGCGAGCGCACGCGCCGCATCCGCGCTGTCGGCGACGATCGGCACATCGGCCTTCAGGCGGCGCATCTCGACCGGATCGATATCGATGCGCGCGACCTTCAGGCCGTCAGGCGCGGCGCCCCAGCGCGACATCGGCACTTCCAGCCGCGTGCCGAACGCGACCAGCAGATCGGTCTGCGGCCACAGCTTGTAAGCCGACGCGATGGTGAGGCCGAGCGGATGGCGGTCATCGACGACGCCGCGTCCGCTGCGGAACGACACAACCGGTGCGTTGATGCGTTCCGCCAGCGCGCGGATCTCGGCCGCCGCGTGCAGCGCGCCACCGCCGACCCACAGCATCGGCGCCTTCGCCTCATTCAGCAGTTTCGTCAGCGCAGCGATCCGGTCGGGATCAGGCAGCGGGTTCGGATGGTGCGGCAGCGGTTCCTGCGGTGTGATCTCCGTCGAGGCGCCGAACTGATCCCACGGCATCTCGAGTGCGACCGGACCTGGACGGCCCGACTGCATCTCCTGGAAGGCGCGCGCGGTGAGGTACGACGCATGGCTCGGATGCTCGATACGTTCGGCCCATTTCAGCAGGCTGCGCAGCGTGGCGAGCTGGTCCGGCAGCTCATGCAACTGGCCGCGGCCGCGACCGATCATCATGCTGGGCACCTGGCCGGTGAGGCACAGCACCGGCGCGTTGACGCCCCACGCGGTTGCCAGTGCGGCGGTGGTGTTGAGCACGCCAGGTCCTGGCACCACCGCGTACGCGGCGGGCCTTCCAGTGGCACAGGCGTAGCCCAGCGCCATGTAGGCGGTGGTCTGCTCGTGGCGGGCATTGATCAGGCGGAGGCTGTTGGAGGCACGTGCGAAGGCGTCGAACAGGCCGTAGGTCTGCACGCCGGGCAGGCCGAATACGGTGTCGATGCCGTGGCGCAACAGGCTGTCGACGATGGCTTCTCCGCCGGTCATGCGTGGCATGGAATGGTCCTTGTGTTGCTGGTCATGGGGGTCACGGTTCGATCAGACGATACGCCCTGGCCGAGGTGCCGCTCTAGAGTCGCGTCGCCTGGTTCAGCCATTTTGGTTCCCTTGGTGGTCTGCGGCAGCCACGCTATGCCTGCGGACAAAGTTGATCCAGATGGCTGCATCCGAGCAGGACAAGGCTCAGGAAGTCTGGCAAAGGGTTCCGCCCGTAAGACAGAATTGAGGCCAGGCCGCCTCCTGCCACAGGAACAAGGACACTTCATGAACCA
>DASXNR010000270.1:0-24172 GCA_036494925.1 Acetobacteraceae bacterium | reverse complement strand
CGCGTAGCAGCGGCCTGACGCGAATTCTTGCTCAGTCTCGCAGCGAAACCCATCACCCCCTCGCGTGCCCAGTTTTCCTGAAACGCTCAAGTTTCCGGGCTACGTCGCCGGCGCCAGCTCGGCAGCAAGCGACGGCAGCAGTTCGGCCACAGTCGGGTGGATGTGCATTGCGCGCTGCAGCACCGTATACGGTACGCCGGCATACATCAGGTCGACGATGCAGTGGATGGCCTCATCGCCGCCGGTGCCCAGGATGGCGGCACCGAGGATCCTGCGGGTCCCTGCGTCCGCCACCAGCTTCATCATGCCGACCGTTTCGCCCTTCTCGATGGCACGTGCCACGTCCGCCATCGCCATGCTGGCGACCAGCACACGGTGACCTGACTGTCGTGCTTCGGCTTCGGTCATGCCGACGCGACCGAGCGGCGGATCGGTATACAGCGCAAAGGCAGCGATACGCTCATTCACCGTCCGTGTTTCGCCATCCAGCAGATTGGCGGCGACGATCTCGTGGTCGTTGTAGGAGGTATGGGTGAATGCCCCGCGACCGTTGCAGTCGCCGAGTGCCCAGATGCCCGGCACGTTGGTGCGCAGCTGCTCGTCCACCGTGATGTAGCCGTGCGCATCGACCGCGACCCCAGCCCGATCGAGGCCCAGATCGTCGGTGTTGGGCCGCCTTCCGACCGCCAGCAAAAGATGCGAGCCGACGGCCGTCACAGGCTTGTCGCCGTCGTTGCCGCTGACCGTGATGCCGCGCGGCGCCGGCGCCACAGCAAGATCGCGGACGCCGCAGACAACCCGCACGCCTTCGGTTTCGAGGAAGCCGCGGATCGCAGCGGAGATCTCCGCGTCCTCGCGCGGCACCAGCCGCGGCGCGCGTTCCAGCACGGTGACCTCGGCACCGAAGCGGCGGAACATCTGTGCGAACTCCAGCCCGACGTAGCTGCCGCCGAGAACGACGAAGTGCTCGGGAACCACGTCCAGCGCGAGCGCGGACGTGTTGGTGAGGTACGGCACGCTGTCGATGCCCGGGATTGCCGGCACCACGGCCCTGCCGCCGACATCGATGAACACGCGCTCCGCGGCAAGCCGTTCGCCGCCGACCTCGATCTCGTGCGGCGCCACGAACCGGGCGTGGCCGCGTTGCACCGTGCAGTTCTCCGTCGCACGCAATGACGCCTCGGTTGCCGCACTCCACTGCGCGACGATCGCATCCTTGCGCTGCTTCACCCGCCGCATGTCCACCGACACGCCGCCGCCGATCACGACGCCGAACTCGGCCGCGCGGCGCGCCAGGTGCGCTGCGTAGGCGCTGGCGACCATGGTCTTGGTCGGTGTGCAGCCGGTGTTGATGCAGGTGCCGCCGAACGCCTTGCGCTCGATGATGGCGACACGCTGTCCGGCGCCGGCGAGCCGCTTCGCCAGCGACGGGCCGGCCTGACCGGTGCCGATGATGATCGCGTCATGGACTGGCATCGCTACGTCCCCCACAGCATCGCTTGCGCCAGGACCATGCCGAACGGCGGGCCTGGTGGCCAATGACATCGACTGATGCGATCGATGTCACGTTTTCATTATCGGCCGGTCGGCCGTTGCACCGGCAAAAGCCTCGCGCAGTTCGGCGCCCTCGCGCTACCGTGGCGAGCAATATGCATCGGGAAGACAATCAATGTTCGCCCGGGCCGTGAGATCGCGCATCCTCGCCAGGGCGCGCCTGTGTGCCTGCCTTATCGTGCTGGCGTGTCTCGGCTGTCCCGCGCTCGCTGCGCCGCCACCCGACGCGGACCCGACGCTGGCGCCTTGGTTCAACAGCCTGCGCCAACCCTGGACCAACGCATTGTGCTGCTCGATGGCCGACTGCCGGCCAGTGGAGTCGCGGCTCAGCGATGGCCACTACGAGGCATTGATCGAGGGCGAATGGCGGCAGGTTCCGGACCACCTCATCCTCAACCGGAACGACAACCCCACCGGCCGCGCCGTCGCCTGCTGGACGCCGCAGGTCGGCATCCTGTGCTTCATCCGCGCTCCGGAGAGTTAGCGATGGCGGAGCATCAAGCCCGCGGATGCGCCTTGCGCCACACCTCCACCAGCCGCGCCTCGTCCACCGCAGTGTAGCGCTGCGTGGTGGACAGGCTGGCGTGACCGAGCAGGTCCTGGATCGAGCGCAGGTCCGCCCCGTCCGCCAGCAGGTGCGTCGCGAATGAGTGCCGCAGCGCGTGCGGTGTCGCGTGCTCCGGCAGAGCGTAGAGTCGCCGGAACTGCCGCAAGGTGCGCTGCGCCACGGCGGCATCGAGGCGCCCGCCGCGCGCGCCCAGGAACAGCGGGGCATCCGGCCGCCGATCCGGATGCAGCGTCAGCCACGCGGCAATCGCCTCGCGCACCACGGGCAGCACCGGCACGATGCGCTCCTTGCCGCCCTTGCCGACCACGCGAAGTATCGCCACCGGCGCGTCGCGCACGTCGAGTGCCAGCGCCTCGGCGATGCGCAGGCCACAGCCATAGAGGAGGGTGAACAGCGCGGTGTCGCGCGCCTGCATCGCGGCTGCGTCCGACATCTCGGCGATCCGCTCGGTCACCTCGCGCGCCTCGCCGGTCCGCAGCGCGCGCGGCACCGGCGGCTTGCCGCGCGGCGTCGCGATCAGCTTCAGCGCCGGGTTGTCCACGCCATGCCGGCGGGCGAGAAAGCGGAACAAGCTGCGCACCGCTGACAGATGCCGGGCGCGGGTGGCGTTGCCGGCGCCGGTCGCCGCCTGGGATGCCAGCCAGGCGCGCAGGTCGGCGGCACGCAGGGAGGCGAGCGCCGCGAGGTCCGGCTCGCCGCCCAGATGCTGGGTCAGGAAACCGAGGAAGCCCGCGATGTCGGCGCCATAGGCTTCCACCGTCAGTGGGGCGGCGCGACGCTCCCGCCCGAGCCATGCGAGGAAGGCGATGCGCGCTTCCTCGCCTGTCATCGACTAGCGGCCGAGTGCCGCGGCCACGGCACGGCCGAGGAAGCCCAGCGGCCCCGTCCCCTGTGCCGGATCGAGCATGTGCCGGTCGCGCGCCAGCAGCGCCAGCAGCGCGGCAGGCCCTTCGCCCGGCACGCGGACCAGGGCGTCATGCCGCGCCAGCCCCGCCGCCTCGGCGTGCAGCAGGCGGGCATCGGCCGGCGCGTCGCGGAACACCACCTGCCGCCCGTCCAGGAGCCGCGCGACCATGCCTTCTGGCAGTCGGCGGGCTCCGGGGTACTCGGCCTCAAGACAGAGATGCGCCGCGTCCACCGCGAGGATGCCCGGCATTTCGCCACTCACGCAGTCGGCCGGATCGGCGGAGCGGAACAGCGCCAGCACGGCATCCTGCACCCTGGCGGCCAGTCCCGCGGTGGCGCGGCCGGCCGCCAGCAGGCCGTCGGCACGCGCCCGCTGGACCCGCAGCATCGCCGCCATGTGGTCGGCGACGCCATCACCATGCCGCCGTGACGGCGGCTCCAACACCCCGTAGAGATCGGGATGTTCGGCCAGCCAGGCCGGATTGGCACGCAGAAACGCCTCGACGAACGCAGCTTCCGCGTCGTCCGCCCGCTCGGCCGGCTGGCTCATGCTCAGCGGTTCAGGCGATCTGCTGACCGGTCTTGGCCCAGTCGGCGAGGAACGCCGCGAGGCCCTTGTCGGTCAGCGGATGGTTGAACAACTGCCGCATGATGGCGGGCGGCACCGTGACGACATGGGCGCCCAGCTTTGCCGCCTCCACCACATGCGTCGGGTTGCGCACCGAGGCGACCAGCACCTCGGTCTTGAACGAGGCATAGTTGCGGAAGATCGTGACGATATCGGCGATCAGCCCCATGCCGTGCTCACCCACGTCGTCCAGCCGGCCGATGAACGGGCTGACGAACGTCGCGCCGGCCTTGGCGGCAAGGATCGCCTGCGCCGCCGAGAAGCACAACGTGACGTTGACCATCGCGCCATCGTCGGTCAGGCGACGGCAGGCGCGCAGCCCATCCGGCGTCAGCGGCACCTTCACCGCGATGTTCCTGGCGATGCCACGCAGAACGCGGGCCTCGGCCATCATGCCGTCGAACCCGGTGGCTGCGACCTCGGCACTGACCGGGCCGGGGACGGCAGCGCAGATCTCGGCCAGCACGTCCTGGAATTTTTGGCCGGTCTTCGACATCAGCGAAGGGTTGGTGGTGACGCCGTCGAGCAGCCCGCTCGCGGCGAGCGACTTGATCTCCGCCGTATCCGCGGTATCGACAAAGAACTTCATGCCATCGCTCCCATTTGCGGCTACGCCTGGGTGCCAGGCGGGACTCCGTGCGGATCATATAGGATGCAGGGCGGCCATCGGAAGCAACCGTATCGAGACGTAATGGGGCGCCTCCCTCTCCCGTCATGGCCGGGCTCGGCCCGGCCATCCACGGCTTCCTCATCGGTCTCGCTGAAGGACACGGATTGCCGGGCCAAGCCCGGCCGTGACGGGGACACCGTTAGGCGCGTGCCGGTCCTGCTGCCCTACCCGTTTCCCGGGCCGTTCGACTATCTTGTTTCGCCCGGGATGGACCCCCGGCCCGGCGACGTGGTGGTGGTGCCCCTGAACCGGCGCGAAGAAGTCGGGGTGGTCTGGGACTCACCCGCCGATGCGAGCGTGCCGGACCGCAAGCTGAAGCCGGTGGCCGGCGTGATCGACACGCCGCCGATGCGGCCGGCGCTGCGCAAGTTCGTCGATTGGGTCGCATCCTACACGCTGTCACCGCCCGGCGAGGTGATGGCGATGGCATTGCGCGTCGTGGCACCAACGATAGGACCATCGGCGACCGGTTGGCGGCGCGCCGATCCCCTGCCCGAGGCCCGCATCACCGAGGCGCGACACAAGGTGCTCGCGGCACTGGCCGAACGGGAGCCGCGCGTTTCGGCGGATCTGGCGCGCGTCGCGGGGGTCGGGGCAGCCGTGGTGCGGGGCATGGCCGACGCTGGGCTGCTGGTTCCCGCCGTGCTGCCGATTGAACCGCCGTTCGCGATCCCGGATCCGGAGCATCCCGGCCGGATCCTGGCGCCCGATCAGCAAGCCGCCGCCGCCTCGCTGCGCCAGGCGGTGGCGGCGTGCACGTTCAGTGTGACCCTGCTCGACGGGGTGACCGGGTCCGGCAAAACCGAGGTGTACCTGGAAGCCGTGGCAGAGTGCCTGCGCCAGGGCCGCCAGGCGCTGGTGCTGCTGCCAGAGATCGCGCTGTCCTCGCAATGGCTGGAGCGCTTCGAGCGCCGGTTCGGCGTGGTGCCGGCAGTTTGGCACTCCGACCTCACCTCGCGGGTGCGGCGGGTGACCTGGCGCGCGGTTGCCGCGGGCGCCGCTCCGGTGGTGGTGGGCGCGCGTTCGGCGCTGTTCCTGCCGTTCCCTGAACTCGGGCTGGTGGTGATCGACGAGGAGCACGAGACGGCGTTCAAGCAGGAGGAGGGCGTGGTTTATCACGCCCGTGACATGGCGGTGGTGCGTGCCCGCCTCTGCTCGGCGCCGGCGGTACTGGTGTCCGCCACCCCGTCGCTGGAGACGTTGGCCAACGTCGAAGCTGGCCGCTACCGACGGATCACGCTGCCGACACGGCACGGCGGGGCGGTGCTGCCCGCGGTGGCAGCAATCGACATGCGGGCGATACCGCCGGAGCGGGGGCATTTCCTCGCGCCGCCGCTGGTCGCGGCGATCCGCGACACGCTGGCGCAGAGCGAGCAGGCGATGCTGTTCCTCAACCGCCGCGGCTACGCGCCGCTGACACTGTGCCGGCATTGCGGGCATCGGATGCAGTGTCCGAACTGCACGGCCTGGCTGGTGGAGCACCGCGTGCGGCGGGCGCTGCAATGCCACCATTGCGGCCATACCGTGCCGATTTCGGAACAATGCCCGGCCTGCGCGGCGGCGCACAGCCTGGTGCCGGTGGGACCGGGGGTGGAGCGCATCACCGAGGAGGCCGCTTTGCTGTTTCCGGATGCGCGGCGGCTGGTGATGGCGAGTGACACGATGACCGGCCCGGATGCGGCCGCGGCGGCGGCCCACGCGATCGAGGCGCGCGCGGTGGACCTGATCATCGGCACCCAGATCGTCGCCAAGGGCTGGCACTTCCCGCACCTGACGCTGGTGGGGGTGGTCGACGCCGATCTGGGCCTGGCCGGCGGGGACCTGCGCGCGGCGGAACGGACGGTGCAGTTGCTGCACCAGGTGGCGGGACGCGCGGGGCGTGCCGAGGCGCCGGGGCGGGTGCTGCTGCAGACGTTCTCGCCCGAGCATCCGGTGATGCAGGCGCTGGTGGAGGGCGACCTGGCAGCGTTCATGGCGCGCGAGGCGGCGCAGCGTCGGCCCGGGCACTGGCCGCCGTATGGGCGGCTGGCGGCGCTGATCGTGAGCGCCGACACTGCGGCGGCCGCTGACGCGCTGGCACGCGACCTGGGGCGAGTGGCGCCGCGGGGCGAGGGGACGGAGGTACTGGGGCCGGCGCCGGCACCTTTGGCTTTGCTGCGAGGTCGGCACCGGCGGAGGCTGTTGCTGAAGACGCGGCGGGATGTGGCGGTGCAGCCGATCCTTCGCGAATGGCTGGGGAAGGTGGCGGTGACGCGTGGCGCGCGGGTGGAGGTGGATGTGGATCCGGTGTCGTTCCTGTAGTGAATTGAGCGGGTGCGGGACCGATTGGAAGTTAGCAACCGGCGCTGCGTCGAGTCTGCGGTCGGCCCATTTCCCGAGAATTAGGCTGGCCAACATCATGGTACCGCGGTTGCCGCCGGGTTCCAACTCGCTTACTTGCTGCCGCCGACCCAGTGGCGTCGAAGCAGAGCAGTTTAATGGCCATCGGTGGCGAGGTATTGGACGAGTCGGGCGCGTTCCGTAACAATAGTGTAACATAGCTGTCGGATTGATCATGCCCGTAGCGAAATTGCATAGTCAGACCCTGTGGCCCCATGAACCGGAACGTCGCGATCGAGTGGAGGGCATCATGAAGTTCAAACGATCGCACCCGTGTGCCGGCATCCGTGGCCTGTTGTTCGCCTGTGTGGTGCTGCCGCTGGCGGTGATGAGTGCCAACGCCCAGCAGGTCACCGGCACGCCGGGCTCGCCCGACGCGACGACGACGATCGACGGGCGCTATCTCCCTCCGCCGCCGCAGCCGTTCACGGGCCAGATCGAGCTGGACGCCGCGCAGTCCAGGTCAGCCTGGCCGATGCGTGTGGTACCACCCAAAGGCGCCCCGAATATTCTGCTGATCATGACCGACGACGTCGGCTTTGCCGCCCCCTCGACGTTTGGCGGCGTGATCCCGACACCGGCGCTCGACCGGATCGCCAATGACGGCCTGCGTTACACGAACTTCCATTCCACCTCGCTGTGCTCGCCGACGCGGGCCGCGCTGATCACCGGCCGCAACCATCACTCGGTGGGTTTCGGCGTCATCTCCGAGGCGGCGTCGGGCTTCCCCGGCTACAACAGCATCATCGGCAGGGACAGCGCCACCATTGGCCGGATCCTGCGCGAGAACGGCTATCGCACCTCGTGGTTCGGCAAGGACCACAACACGCCAACCTACCAGGCGAGCCAGGCCGGGCCGTTCGACCAGTGGCCGAGCGGCATGGGGTTCGAGTATTTCTATGGCTTCGTCGGTGGCGACGCCAGTCAGTGGGAACCGAACCTGTTCCGCAACACCACGGCAATCTATCCGTATGTCGGGCACCCTGGCTGGAACCTGACCACCGCGATGGCCGATGACGCGATCCACTGGATGAACCAGCTCAACGACATCAATCCTTCGATGCCGTTCCTGCTGTATTACGTGCCGGGGGGCACCCACGCGCCGCACCACCCGACGCCAGAATGGATCCAGAAGATCAGCGACATGCACCTGTTCGACAACGGCTGGAACGCGCTGCGTGATCAGATCTTCGCCAACCAGAAGAAACTCGGCGTAATTCCACAGGACGCGAAACTGACGCCCTGGCCTGATCAGCTGCTGAAGCAGTGGGACTCGCTGAACGAGGAGGAAAAGAAGCTGTTCATTCGCCAGGCGAATGTGTATGCGGCTTACCTGGCCTATACCGACCACGAGATCGGCCGCGTGATCCAGGCGGTGCAGGACATGGGCAAGCTGGACAACACGCTGATCATCTACATCAGCGGCGACAACGGTGCTTCGGCCGAAGGTTCGCCCAACGGCACGCCGAGCGAGGTGCTGCAGTTCAATGGCGTGGAACTGCCGGTCGCAGAGCAGATGAAATTCTATGACGCCTGGGGATCACAGTTCGCGTACAACCACATGGCGGTGCCGTGGGCGTGGGCGTTCGACACGCCATACAAGTGGACCAAGCAGGTCCCGTCGTTCTTCGGCGGCACTCGGCAAGGCATGGCGATCTCCTGGCCGGCACGGATCAATGACAGGGGTGGTGTTCGCTGGCAATTCCACCACGTGATCGACATCGTTCCGACGATCCTGGAGGTCACCGGCATTCCCGCGCCGGTCATGGTTGACGGCATCGCGCAAAAGCCGATCGAGGGCGTCAGTCTGGCCTACAGCTTTGACAAGGCCAGCGCCGATGCGCCGACGCCGCACGTCATCCAGTATTTCGAGATGATGGGCGTTCAGGGGCTGTACAACGACGGCTGGATGCTGAGCGCCGTTCCCATTCGCGCGCCGTGGGAGTTGCTCGGCAAATCGATCCAGGATCCCGCCAGTGCCTACAAGTTCGAGCTGTACGACGTGCGGCACGACTGGACGCAATACACCGACGTGGCCGCGGCCAATCCCGCCAGGATGCGGGAAATGACGGACCTGATGTTCGCGCAGTTCGCCAAGTACCAGGTGCTGCCGCTGGATGCCTCGGTGGCGACGCGAATGGTGACCCCGCGCCCGTCAATCTCCGGAGGCCGAAAAGTGTTCACCTTCTCCGGCGAACCGGTCACCGGCATCCCGCGCGGCACGGCCCCGGACTTCCTCAACACCTCCTATACCATCACGGCGGATATCGACGTACCGCAGGGCGGTGCCGACGGCATGATCGTCACCGATGGCGGGCGGTTCGGCGGGTACGGGCTGTATCTGCTGAAGGGCAGGCCGGTGTTCCTGTGGAACGTGCTGGATTTGAAGCGAGTGCGGTGGGAAGGCACCGACGCGCTGGCCCCCGGCAAGCATACGATCGAGTACGACTTCAAATACGACGGACTCGGGTTTGCGACGCTGGCGTTCAACAACGTCAGCGGCATCGGCCGCGGCGGCACCGGAACGCTGAAAGTGGACGGCAAATTGATCTCGACACAGGCGCTGGAGCGAACCGTGCCGCTGACGCTGCCGTGGGACGAGACCTTCGACGTTGGATCGGATACCGGCACGCCGGTGGACGACCAGGACTACCAGGTGCCGTTCGCGTTCACCGGCAGGATCGACAAGCTGACGATCGCGGTCGAACCGCCCAGGCTGACACCCGAGGACGAGACGAAGCTGAGGGAGGCGTACCGGGCGGCGCAGGACGCAAACTAGCCCGGCCTGGTCGGCGCAACGGAGGCGGAGCCGAATCGCCGAATCGAGGTAACACTGGTGAGGCTGGGCAGTTGGCTCCGGCCGTATCGCTTGTCTTTCATTCCCAAGGAGAACCATCCATGAGACACCAAGCTTCGCTGCGAAACACCTGCCTGGCGCTGGCCGGCTGCGTGGCGCTCGGCGTCGCCGGGCTGACCGCCCCCGTTCCCGCCTGGGGACAGGCGGCCGGCATGGGCGGCATCGGCTCGTCGCAGACCATCACGGCGCGCGCCAAGGTGCAGGCGATCGACCTTGCCACCCGCGAGGTCACACTGGTCGGTCCGCAAGGCAATGCGTTCGTCGTGCATGCCAGCGACGCGGTGCACAACCTCGACAAGGTCAAGGTGGGCGATACCGTTGTGGCGACCTATTACGCCTCGATCGTGCTGGTGCTGTCATCGCCTGGAACCCAGGTTCCCGACAGTCAGGTGAACGCTGCGGCCGCCCGCGCAGCCAAGGGCCAACTGCCGGCAGGCGCGGTCAGCACCAAGGTGATCGTGACCGGCACCGTGGTCGGCGTCGATCTCGTGGATCATACGATTTCGCTGGTGGATCCGTCGGGTGGCATGGTGCACACCTTCAACGTCACCGATCCGCGGCGGCAGGCGGCACTGAAGCGGGTCAAGGTCGGCGACTCGTTGACCGCTATCGGCACCGAGGCCTTCGCTGTCGCGCTCGAGCCGGTATGATCCAACTTTGAACGGACGGATCGGTCTGCACCCGTGGCAGGCCGGTCCATCCGCTCGATTGGAACCCGTTATCGGGACCGTGATGACGGTCTGGCTTTCAGGCTCGTCCTTCGCTATCACGCGCTGCGACAGCGTGGGCACGCGCTGCGACAGCGTGGGAATTGCGCGTCGGGTCGCTGCGTCCGCTTGACCGGCGACTCACGTTGCAGTCCGCTTGCGATTGCCGATCTCATCGCGTGACTCAAGGGAATGACATGACGCTCATGCAGGCAAGGCTTTCCAAGGCTTCCGCCGCGCTGGTGCTGCTTGCGCTGCTCGCTGCGTGCCAGAGCTCCGTCAAGCTTGGGCCGGACGCGGTTGCCGGCCTCACACCGGACGGCACCGTGGAGATGGACCAGGTCCAGGTGGCCTATATCGGCAGTGCGGGCGGCGGCAACGGCACGCTTTTCTATCGCGGTGGCGTCTATCCGTTCAAAGTCGGTGGCATCGGTGTCGGCGGCATCGGCGTATCGACACTCGATGCAGAAGGCGAAGTCTACAAATTGAACCGCCTCATCGACTTCGCGGGGGCGTACGCGCAAGGTCGCTATGGCTTTGCCATCGGCACGGCAAGCGCGGGCGATCTGTGGCTCCAGAACGAGGCTGGGGTGATCATGCACCTGAAGGCGAAGCGCACCGGCCTGATGCTCAGCCTGGGCGGCGATGCGGTCGTGATCTCGATGTCCCAGTGACCGCGACCCGTCTCGAGTGCAACCGTCGTATGCCGGGTGCGCTGAGCCACCGTCACCCGGGCATAAGAGCGATCAGCCGTGAGTGACGCGCTTGAGCCGCCGCCGCTCCCGCAGGCGTCGGCTGGGCGCGCGCGACGGGTCTCGGTCATCTGGCTGGTTCCATTGGTTGCCATTGCGATCGGTGCCTGGCTGGCCTGGGATACGTTGTCCAAGCGAGGTCCCAGGATCACCATCTCGTTCGAAACCGCAGAAGGTCTGCAGCCGGGGCAGTCTCAGCTCAAATTCAAGGACATCGTATTCGGAACGGTAAGCGGCGTCGCCCTCAGCCCAGATCACACGCGTGCGCTGGTCACCGTTGCGACCACACGCGAGGCTGCGCCGCTGCTCACCGACAAGACATTGTTCTGGGTCGTCAAGCCGAGGCTGTTTGCCGGCAACCTCTCCGGTCTCGAGACGCTGGTTTCCGGATCCTATATCGGCATGCTGCCCCCGCCTTCCGGCGGCAATCCGCGGACCGAGTTCGTGGGACGCGAGGATCCGCCGGTGCTGGAAGCTGCGGTTGCCGGCCGAACCTTCCTGGTGACGGCCAAGCGGCTCGGCTCGATCTCGCTTGGCTCGCCGGTGTTCTTTCGTGACCTCGACGTCGGCGAGGTGCTTGGCTGGGACATCGCCGACATGGCGGAGAGCGTCACCATCCACGTCTTCGTGCGCGCGCCATTCGACGGCTATGTGCATGACGGTTCGCGTTTCTGGAATGCGTCCGGCGTGTCCGTGAAGCTCGGCGGGACAGGCGTCGACGTACAATTCGAATCGCTGCGTGCGATCGTGCTGGGCGGTATTGCATTCGAAACACCGACGACCGCGGGGCAAGGCAATGTCAGCGCCGAGAATCACGTCTTCCCGCTGTTTCCCGATCAGGACGCCGCCAGCAACGCTTCGTACACGCGCAAGATTCCGCTGGTATCCTTCTTTCCGGGCTCGGTACGTGGTTTGGGGCCTGGGTCGGAGGTCACCATCCACGGTCTCGTTGTCGGCCATGTCCTCGGCGTGCGTCTGCAATACAGTGCCGAAAAGGACGCCATCGTCGCGCCGGTGCGTTACGAGGTCGAGCCCGAACGTATCCTTGGCATCGGCGCCAAGTCGGTCTACGCGACACCGGCGGATGCGGTGAATGATCTGGTCAAGCGCGGCCTGCGCGCGACGCTCGACAGCGCCAGCCTGATCACGGGTCAGCAGTTCGTCGCGCTGGATTTTGTCCCGAACGCGCCCCCGGCAGCTGCGGGCAGGGAAGGCGAGGACTTCGTCCTGCCGACCACGGAGGGTGGCGGCTTCGCCAGTCTGCAGGCGTCCGCGACGCAGTTGCTGGAGAACGTCAACAACATTCCATTCAAGCAGATCGGCGACAGTCTCGACGGGATACTCCGCGCCGCGAACAACATCGCCAACGGGGCGGAGTTGCGCCAGACGCTGACCGGGCTGTCGGTGACGGTCGGCAAGGCCAAGGATCTGCTACAGCATATCGACGATGGCGCTGCGCCCACCATGCGGCAACTTCCCGAAGTGGCAACCACGCTGCAGAAGACACTGACCAATGCCAATCGCCTTGTGCTGTCATTGGACAACGGTTATGGCGACAATACGAAGTTCAATCGCGACCTGGCACGCCTGCTGGTACAGTTGAATGAAGCATTGGGATCGATCCGCTCGCTGGCCGATCTGCTCGCGCGTCATCCGGAAGCGCTGATCAAGGGCCGCCCAGCGGGAGGGCTGGAATGACCCGAAAAAAGCACTCCTGGTTGCTGTTCGCACTTGGCCTGGCGGCGATGGTTGCCGCATGCTCGTCGCCCAATCCCGTGCTGTACACCATTGCCCCTGCCGACGGTGCCTCGCAGACCGGCGGACCCAAGGTGGTGCTGCTGCAACAGATCTCGATCGCGCGGTATCTGGAGCGCTCGCAGATCGTCCATTCGTCGGAAGGTTACCGGTTGGACGTGATGTCGAATGACTGGTGGGGTGAGCCGCTTGGCGCGATGCTGAGCCGCGTGCTGGTCCAGGATCTGGGCCAGCGCCTGCCGCAAAGTGTGGTGCTAAGCGAGAACGGTGCCGTCTCAGCCCGCCCGGACGCCACGATCGAGCTGAACGTGCAGCGTCTCGATGAAGACGCAGCCGGCACACTGATACTTCAGGCCCAGGTGAACATCGTCTTCACGGGCCGGCGCGGGCAGGTGCCGCAAAGTTTCCGTTTTGCCGTCCCGCCACCAGCACCGGGCGTGCCAGGCGAGGTCGCGGCCATCAGCGCGGCCGTCGGTCAACTGGCTGACGGACTCGCAGCAATCCTGCTCACGGGACATTCGACCTGATGGCTCTGTGGCCGCCACGGCGACGCGCCGTTCCGGCACAGCTTTGCGAATGCGGCGGCTGCGGTCTGCTTCAGATGGCTCCGCAGCTGGCACCTGGGATGGTGGCACGGTGTGAGCGCTGCGGCACGAGCCTGCACCATTCTGCCACTCATTCCATCGAGTACAGCATCGCGCTCACGGCGGCCTCACTGGTGCTGCTTGTCATCATGTGCGTGACGACACTGATGAGCGTGCAGACGGCAGGCATACGGCTTCACGCCGGCTTGTTCTCCGGCCCCGCTGAGCTCGTTGCACGCGACATGACAGTCCTTGCGATCGTCGTGGTGTTCGTCACTGTTCTGGCACCCTTCGGCAAGCTCGGTGGTACGCTCTATGTGCTGCTCCGTCTGCCAGAGGCACGCCCGCCGAATCACCTGCGCAGAGTATTCGCCCTTGCCGAACGACTGGGGCCGTGGTCGATGATCGAAGTGTTCGTGTTGGGCGTGTTCGTAGCCTATGTGAAACTTGGCGATCTGGTGCAGATCACGCTGGACCCCGGGGTGTACGCACTGATCGCCCTCACCATCGTGCTTGCCTGGACAGATGGCGCGTTGGACCGCGAGTTCGTATGGGCCAGGCTGGGCCGTATCAACGCTGACACGGATCCATTCCCGGCCGCATCCGAGCGTCGCCATATCGGCATGGCAATCGGGTGCGAGACGTGCAGGCTCGTCAGCACGCCGCCACCGGCAAACAGCCGATGCCCGCGGTGCGATTCCGCTTTGCATGAACGTAAGCCTGACAGCATACCGCGCACCTGGGCACTCGTGATTGCCGCCGCGGTACTCTATGTGCCGGCGAACTACTTTCCTGTTCTGACTGTCGTGCAGCTTGGCGCCGGCGCTCCCAGCACGATCCTGGGCGGTGTGGAGGAACTGCTGGCGTCACGCATGTATCCGCTGGCGGCACTGGTATTCTTTGCCAGCGTGGCAGTGCCGATGCTGAAGCTCGTCGGGCTCACGATCATGCTGGTCACGACGCAGGCCGGGGGCTCGGCGTGGCTGCGCGACCGGACGCGACTCTATCATTTCGTGCGCTGGATCGGACGCTGGTCGATGATCGACATCTTCATGGAGGCGTTGCTCGGTGCGCTGGTCCGGTTCGGCACGGTCATCACGATCGAGCCCGGTATCGGTGCGGTCGCGTTCTGCGGCGTGGTGATTCTGACAATGCTTGCGGCGGAAAGCTTCGACCCGCGACTGATGTGGGATGCGGCGCGGACACGGAATCGCCAAGGCAACCGAGATCAGCTGCGGTCGGCGGTGAAGGCGTAGACGCAGGCCGTCGAACTGATGTTGCCTTCCATATGGGTTCCACTCGCTCGCCCGGAGATGGTTCCTTCAACGATCTGCCCTGCGAACGAGCCATCCGGCGCGAAATTCGCGGGGAAACTTGGCGTCGGATTGCCGGGAACGTTGGGATGCGGCACCGCGTAGCTGAACTGGCCGTGCGCCACCGTGATGATCGGCTGACCCGGTGTTTCGCACCAGGCGTTTTCCTGGGCGGCGCCGACCGAGTCGGTGATACGGATTGTGCTTTGGTAGGTGCCATCGAACGTGGAAACAGTGGCTGCCGCGGACTGCCCGCCGTGTATCGTGCCCATCGGACCGGCGCAACCGGCGATCAGCAGCGCCAGGGCCAATCTGCACAGGCTGACCAAAGGTATGCCGGCGGACTCGGATCGGGTGGCATGGATCGGACGCACGCTCATTTGTCTGGGTTCCCCTGATCTCGGCGCTCTGACGTCGTCGGTGCGCCAGTTTGCCCGTATCCGCTGTCTGTCTTCAACCGGGCTGCGTCGCACAGGGGCGGCGATGATCAGTGGTGGTGCACGTGCCCACCGCCCGCATCGGCTGCGATCGGATGAGCTGATATGTCGGCGACAACGGCAGCAAGCGCCTGTGGATTCGTCCAGTCACCAGGCTCGCCCGGCCGCCATGCCGCGCGCAGCCACGCACTGCGATCGACCAGCACCTGCTGTCCCGCCAGTAGCTCACTCGGCACGCCTGACAGGATCGCGAACGCGGTCCAGGTCTCCGGCTCGGTGGCCGTACAGGTGGCCGGGTCCGATCCGGCGGTCCGTTCCCTGGCAAGCATAATCGTGGTGAGTCGGGTTTCAGCCGACGCCACCGTTTCTTCCCCGGACTCTGCCACAATGCGCAGCACACGCCCGCGTAGATCATCCAGGTCGACGGAACGTCCATCCGCGCATGCCACATCGAATTGCGGCATCGGCAGCGGGTGCGGCCATATGCCGGTCTTCCGCATGCTCATCCCGGCGTTGTGTGCGCGAAGGAAGTCGATCAGGTCCCAGCGGGCCTCGCTCGACAACACGCTGGCGAAACCGGGCATCGCGACAGCGCCATCCAGTGTTTTGAAGCCATCGGAAATGTACCAGAACAACTCGCCGTCACTATGCGCCCAAAAATGTTCGGCGGTCAGATCGGCCGGTGGCAGCGGCAGCGTTCTGGCGGCGGGGCCGTCGCCATGTCCCGCCACGCCATGACAGACAGTGCAGTTCGCCGCGAACAGCTTGGCGCCGTGCACGATCGCGGTCGCGGCGAACTCGGTGGGTGAGATGAAGAAGCTGGTGGGATAGGCCTCGACGAACAGCAGATCGAGATGGGGAACTGCCAGCGCGACCATGATCGCGCTCACCCCAAGCGCCGGCCAACGCACCCTCCGCCAGATCACGCCGATGAATGCAAGCGGCACAGCCGCGCCAACGGCGACCAGCGCGACGATCACTTCGCCACGGAGATCCGGTTCAGAGAAAACCACGAAACTCGGTCGCCATGGGAACGGCCAAACCGGCTGCTCGTGCGTGCCGGGTGCGTGCGATGCGAGGAAGCCTGCGGTGAGCACCACCAGCGTGCCCAGCGCCGCCTCCGCGGCGATCGAAACGCGCATGCGGCGCCGTGCGGCGTCCGGCGTGGTCCCGGTGAGCCGATCAGTGAGCGCCAGGCGATTGAGCGCGGCCAACGCCAGCAGCACCACAAACAGTCCGAGCTTCACCAGCGCGACCCGGCCATAACCGGTACCGAACAGCCCTGGCACGCCGCCCATGAATTCCGCCACCTGCACCGTGGCGGTTCCCCCCAGCACCAGCACCGCGGACAGACCAACCGGGGTGAAGCTGCGGCAGGCCGTCGCCGCGGCGTTATGCGGCAGTGTGCCGATCGTGATGAACAACGGCAGCAGACTGCCAAGCCACGCGCCCGCGGCCAGCAGATGCAAAACCTCCGACACGATCAGCGTGGTGCCGAGACTGCCGCCGAGCGCGCCGGCATGGCCAAGCATCGGCTGGACCGCGAGAGCGGTCGCGGCAACGACCGCGGCGATGGCAGTCCCCGTGCGCCACCGCCCCAGCAGGGGCAGCACGACAACCAGCAGAACGCCGCGTCCCAACAGCCATTGCCCGAACTGTGTCTGCAATGCGACCACAGGGACGGCGTGCAGGGTCATCGCGACGCTGCCGGCACCCGCGATCACCGCGCTCTCCACCACCAGCCATGCCACGCCGATGATCAAGGCAGATGCCACGCTGGTGCGCGCAAGACGCAGCAGCCGCCGTCGTAAGTCCGGTGCTTCGACGGCTGCCTCTCTCATGGCAGATGGCACCACGAGCGTGAGGAACACCAGCGTGCCGAACAACGATACCAGCGCCGCCACGTGCGTGCCGCGCAACAGTGCTACGACGATTTCCAGTGCGCTCATGCACTATCCCGAGAACCGGCGAGCGAACCGTGCCAGATGAGGCCATGATCCGCGGTGGAGATCACGTTGATCTCCGCACATGCGGCCGTCGCCGATCCCACGTACGTAACCCCGCCACCGCCATGTTGGCGATCGCCGGCAACAGCCGCGGCTGCAACAGGTTCGGATCGAACGCGCTCATGCGACGCCCGTTCTCATGGTAGCAATCCTCGACAAACCGACGAAAACTGAAGCCCTCAAGGAACATATTAGCTTCCGTGATTGCAAAGTCCCTGCCATCGTTGGCGTCCTTGCCGCGGCGAACCATGCCGAGCAGACGGGTGAGCGCACGGCCATAGAACCAGGCAGATGTCAGTGCCCGCAGCGGTGCAGCGCCACGCCCGCGCTGGACTTCCCGCCATGCCATGTAATTGATGAAGAAGACGATGTGGCGCGTCTCCTCGTGCATGAGCACATCGAAGATCTCGAACATGGCCTCGGGCAGAAATTCCGACTGGCGCGCCGTTTTGAAGGCGCCGAAACCGAGAAAGCTGTCCATGCATTCACCGAATCCGAAATCGATGAACGCGGTCTCCAGGTTGGGTGGGAACGTCTCGAGCGGCTGCTCGGTCGCGTCCAGTCCGTAGCGATCGATCATGACACGAAGCAATTCGGCATGCCGGGCTTCTTCCACGCCTTGCAACGCGACGGCCTCACGCACCAGCGGGTCGTGAACCATCGGTGTGAATGCCGCGACAATGGCGCCCGCCCGACGCTCGGTGTGATATACCTCCTGCCAGAATGGCACTGAACGCAGCCGACCAAGCTGCACATCGTCCAGGTCAGGCCACGGGAGTGCCGTCGGGTCGTAGAGCTCATGCGATTCAAGGAACTGCCGGCAGAACAGCTCCTTGTGGGCCTCTGAACCAACCTTGATCGTCATCGACCAACTCCGGCGCCTCGGTGTCGGCGGCGCGCAAACCAGCAGACCAGCCGCGCGATCGCCGGCGTGCTGGTGGGACGTAACAGGCGAGGGTCATAGCCCCCGAATCGTCGATCGTTCTCCGTCAGGCAAACCGCCATCAGTGCCGCGGGGCTGACGTCCACCTCACTGACAGCCTTGCTGCCGGTCAGTGTGAAGTTGTTGTCCGAGGCTTTGCTGTCGCCATCACCCAGGCCACGCGCGATGCCAATCCGCTCCCAGGCGAGAAACACCCAGACCGCCGCGACCCGCAGTTCGAACCAGGCCCGTCGCCAAACCGGCAGGCGCCGCCGATGCCATGCGAGCCAGTTCGCGAACAGCAGAATGTGGCGTGCCTCTTCCTGGATCACTGGCTCGAACGTATCGACCAGTTCAGCGGGGAAATAGCCGGAGCGCCTGGCCAATTCGAACAGCCCGAACGCAAAGAAGCTGTCGATGCATTCGCTGAAGCCGGTG
Source organism: Acetobacteraceae bacterium (assembly GCA_036494925.1). GTDB lineage: Bacteria > Pseudomonadota > Alphaproteobacteria > Acetobacterales > Acetobacteraceae > JAMXLO01. The sequence continues at coordinate 5,696 of DASXNR010000270.1, read as the reverse complement.
ACCAGATAGGCCCATTCGGTATCGCGCGGCTCGAGATAGGCGGGTTCGGGTGCCAGCGCGATCCCGTACGCCTGCACCAGGTTGGACAGGACCTCCTTGTGGCGCCCTTCCTCCCACGCATTCAGCGCAAGCGCGTCCTGCCATGCCTTGTCCGGCAGGCTCTCGGCATAGCGCTGCATCCGCAGCCGCGCCTTGCCTTCGGTCTGTACCGCGATGTCCCAGATCGGCAGACTGGTCAACCGTTGCAAGGCAGCCGTATCGAGCCGCGGCCAGTCGATCACCGAGGGCTTGTACGGATTGAACGTTTCATGGAACATGTGGCAGGCGGCCTGCCGGTGACGATCCGTGCCCACACGCAACGGCCCCGGTTCCGGGAAGCGCCAATGTCGCGCTGCGTGATCCGCCGCCTCGATGCGTGCTGCTTGCCCGCTCATCGCGGTCAGGGCTGCTTGCCGCCGGGCATCTGCATGGCGGCGCCGGCCTTCTCCACCATCGCCGTCGCCGTCACTTGGCCCGCCTTGGCAAAGTTGAGCGTGACCGGGAAGCTCTCACCCTGCTTCAGTGCTTGCTTCAGACTCATCAGCATGATGTGATAGCCGCCAGGCGCGAGCGTCACTGGCTTGCCCGGCTCAATCGTCAGAGATGCGACTGGCCGCATCTTCATCACGCCGTGATCGTTGATGGTCTCGTGCAGGTCTGCTGTTGCCGCGACCGGCGTGGTTACGCCGGTCAGCGTGTCCGGCGTGCCGGTGTCGGTGATGGTCAGATAGACAGCTCCCTCATGCCCGGCCATCGCGGCGCGCGACCAGACATGGTCGACGTGGATTCCCGCTTCGTCGGCGAAGGCGGCAAGTGGCATGGCCAGCAGGACAGCAACCAACAAAGGGCGCATCGTTCTCTCTCCGGGAATCAAGCGGATCAGTGTGTGACGGTGAAATGGTAACTACCCTCGGTCTTGTGCGTATCCACCGAGGTGGCATGCCAGATCACCGTGTAGATACCTGGCGGCAACTTTGGCAGGTCGATGATCAATCGCCGGTCATTGCCGGGTGTGACGTGCGGTTTGCCCGCCGCTATCCCCGCACCGCCCGGGTCGCGTACCTCGATTGTGCTGAACAACAGCTCCACCCCTTCGGTGAAGGTTATGCTCAGCTCGGGTGGTGAGCTGTTGACCTCGCTGCCGACCGGCGGACTGGCACGCTCCAGGAACGCATGGGCGAACGCGTGCGAAGCCAGCGCAAACGCTGCCGCCGCGATCAGACCGGGCCAGCGCATCATTGCCACCAGTTCACGATCGGTTTGCCCAGGCTGTTGGGGAACAGATCGTCGAAGTAGAGATGGAACTGCGCTATCACGCCCAGGTGCGAGCCGGTCTGGCGGTTGCCGGGGATCAGCGCTTCGACCGTGACCGCAAAACTCTCCGCGGTGTAGTTGATACCCGGCGCGATCAGATATTGCGTGCTGCCCTGGTTCGGCTTGCTGGCCGGGGAGGACCAGGCGACTTCGACCAGCGGTGTGAGCCGGTTGACGAACTCCGGAAGCCCCAGATCCTTCACCTGCGATTGCAGGTAGCGGATGCTGTATTGCAGCGACAGTCCGCCGGACCATTGGTTCCAGGTGCCATTGTTGAACAGCAGATTGCCGCTGTCGGGATCGAAGCCGGTCACCTTCAGCTTCTTGTCGGCGATCTGGTAACTCAGCTCGCCGGTGATGGCGAAGGCGCGGGCCCAGCCGATCGGCAGATCGCCGAATCCCTTGCCAAAATAGAATGTCGGCGCGGTGGAGCTGCTGTCGTCGTTGTCCAGCGTCGCACCGTTCGTGCCGTTCGCTCCGGTCCGCGCGAAGTTGCGTGTCACGCCGACCGACATCATGAACTCATGCTCGGCATTGACATAGGGCTTGTATTTGAGCGTTCCAGAGAAGTTTTCCCAGCCGTTAGCGGTCTTCATGCCTGGCTGGGTGAGCCACTGGTACCCGCCGTTGATGGAGAAGCCGAAATTCTCGGTGATGCGTTTGTCGAATTCGAATTCCGCCGCGTAGAGGTCCGATACCGGGCCGCCGTCCGACGGCTGCGGCAGAACCGAGAAGGTCGGCAGCGAGGCTTCGTCGGCCACATTGGGATCGTCGATGATGAGCGTGCTGACGAACAAATGCGGGCCGGCGAAGCCGTGCGCGAATGCGGCTTCGCTGGACAGCAGGCTCACGCCGGCAAGCGTGGCGAGCAGGGTTGGGCGGTGCATGACTGGGAGGCTCTCCTGACTATGAGATGGCGACACCGGCGCCATAGGCACCGGTGTTGAGCGGCCGGACTCAGATCAGGGAAGGTGGTCCACGCGGTTGGGCGGCAGCGACCGAACGGACCGGCGGTGCGCGCGGTTGGGCAGCGTCACGGCGCACGGTGACGACAGAATGCGGATCGGGCAGTCCTGGCGTCGGCGACAGCAGGGCTGATTGCAATGCGTGCGATACGCAGAGTACGCACAGGGTGCAATCATGTCCGCCATGTATCGGCGGTGCGTCTGCCGGCTGACCACGATCGGTGTCGACATGGCAGATGGGCGCGTTGGCTAGCGGATCGAGGCTGGTTGCCAGCGGTCCAAGCGGCACCAAGGCGACCGTGATGACCTGGCACCACGCCGCAAGCCATGTGACGACGAACCGAACCGCGGACTTCATCACCCGGGCATTCAACCTGAGATTCGCTAACCAGTAGCTTCGCGTGCGCCGGCTGGCAAGCCTCTACCCAGCACCGCAACCAGATAGACGCCGGTGCTCAATGCGGTGATCCAGAAACTGGTCGGCCAGTCGGTATAGAATGCAAGGACAAGTCCGAGCCACGCTTCGCTCAAGGCCAGCGCGACGGACAGCGCGATGCCGCTCCAGAACTGCGTGGTGAAGCGCTGTGCCGCTGCCGCCGGACCGACCATCAGGGCAAAGACGAGCAGAACTCCGACGATCTGCACGCACTCCGCCACGCCTAGAGCGACGATGGTCAGGAACAGCACCGACAGCAGCCGCAGCGACACCCCCTTCGCCTCGGCAAGCTCGGGCTGCAGGCTCGCGAACAGCAGCGGCCGCGCAATGACGGCGAGTGCGGCGATGGCGGCGATGCCAAGCAGCAGCAGGGTCCAGACAGTTGCGGCATCGATCCCCAGGATGTTGCCGAACAGCAGGGTGGTCGCCTGCGTGGCATAGGCGGTGAAGAAATTCAGGAACAGCAGGCCGAGTCCGAGTGACATCGACAGCACGATGCCGATCGCCACGTCGCGCTGATGAAGTCTTTCGCCCAGCAGTCCCATGCCGATTCCGGCGGCGAGCGTCATCACGATCAGTCCCCAGAGCGGCGACAGTCCGATCAGCACCGCGCCCGTGGCGCCGGCGAAGCCGACATGCGACAGCGCATGGCCGGCGAATGTCTGGGCACGCAGCACCAGGAAGAAGCCGACCAGGCCGCAGACCACCGCCACGGCAAAGGCGGCGGCGAACGCATTCTGCATGAAGTCATACGTGAACATGGTGCTCGCCATGATCGTGCTGGTGGGCGTCGTGCTCCACGTCGTGGCCGCCCGACATGACGAAGATCCGGCCGTTCAGCCGTACCACGTCGATTTCGGAGCCGTAGAGCCGCGACAGCACCGGGCCGGTGACGACGTCCTCGACCGTGCCGAGTGCTGCATGGCCGTGGCCGAGGTAGAGCACGCGATCCAATGCGCCCAGCAAGGGATTGAGTTCGTGGGCACTGAACAGCACGGTGATGCCGAGGTCCTGCTGAAGCGCTCGCGTCAGTTCGACCACTGAACGCTGATGATGCGGATCGAGACTGATCAGCGGTTCGTCCAGCAGCAGCAGACGCGGGCGGCCCAGCAACGCCTGTGCCAGCAGCAGGCGCTGACGCTCGCCACCGGAGGTCTCCGAAAGTGGGCGCCGCGCCAGGTCGGTTGCCTGCACTCTCTCCAGCGCCCACGTCACCTCCTGCCGCGCGGATCGCCCGAGCAGTGGCAGGCCCCAGCGGTGACCGTTGACGCCGCTGGCAACAAAGTCCCAACCGGAAAGACGGGTTTGGTCCAGTGCGCCACGCATCTGCGGCATGTAGCCGATGGCGGAATTGCCGCGCACCACCGGCTTCCCCAGCACGCGGATCGCACCGCTGCGCGGCGGCAACAATCCCAGTATGGCACGCATCAGCGTGGTCTTGCCCGATCCGTTGGGTCCCAGCACACCGATGAACTCATTGGCGCGGATCGTGAGATCGATGTCGGCGAGCACCGTCCTGGCGCCGAATGCCAGCGTCGCACCGGCAACTTCGATGGCGCTCACGGTGGCGCGGACGACAGTGCCTGAGCGATGGCGTCGAGCTGGCCCATCATCCAATCCTGATAGGTCTTTCCCGGCGGCTCGGTCTCGGTCACGCCGACCACCGGGACCTTAGATTGCTCGGCAATCCGCACCAGGCGCTGCGCCGCGGCGTCGGTTGCCTGGCTGTTGTAGAACAACAGCCGGACGGCGTGTTTGCGCAAATCGTTCTCGAATGCGGCCACGTCGGATGCGCGCGGTTCGGCGTTGTTCATGACGGCGAGCTGGAAGCGCTCGTTGCGCATTTTGAAGCCGAGCGCGGCCGCCACGTAGCCGAACACCGGCTCGGTGGCGGTGACCTGGATGCCAGCGAATTTTTGCCGCAGTTCGGCGATCTTCGCGTCCAACGGTTGCAGCGAGGCGAGGAAAGCGTGAAGCTTCTGGTCGTAATCGCTGCTGTGTGCCGGGTCAAGTTCCGACAGTACCGCAACCAGCGCCTTGCCATAAGCCGGCATCGTCGGCGGATCGTACCACAGATGCGGATTGTCGCCCGCCTTCCTGTGCACAAGATTGGCCACGACGATGACCTTGCGACTTGGCGACCGTGTTGCCGACAGCAGCTTCGTCATCCACGGATCGTAATCGGCGCCATTGTAGATCACAATGGCGGCACCCGACAGGAGCCGGGCAACCGATGGGCTCGCCTCGAACAGATGCGGGTCCTGGTCGGGGTTGCTGAGGATGCTGCTGACCGTGGCATTGGCTCCCGCGATCTGTTGTGCGACGTCGCCGTAGAAGTTCTCCGCGGCGACGATGCTGATAGCGCCAGTCGGGCTCTGTGCCGCGGCGGGACCTGCCAGCAGGGCAAAAATGACTGTCAGCAGGCGGAGTGCCATCGTGGCTGGCCTTCTCTGGGTAACGCTGCCGGATATGTAATACTATAACATAGGCGGCGCAATCGCCGGCTGGCATGCTAACGTGAGTCGTCGACAGGGGTCGATCGAATGGCGGCTGAATTCTCACGACGGACAGAATCCTTGCTGCATCGGGCGGAGGCCATTTGCGAACACCGGGGTGCCAACCTGACCGAACTGCGGCGCCACGTACTCGGCATGATCCTTGATTCGGCATCACCCACGGGAGCCTACGAACTGCTGGACCGTCTGCGCGCGACGCGCCGCGGCGCCGCGCCACCGACCGTGTACCGGACTCTGGACTTCCTGCTGGAGCAGGGGCTGATCCATCGCGTGGAGCGACTTTCAGCCTTCGTCGGCTGCGTTGCGGGATGCACGGTTGATCCAGACGGCGAGAGCCACACGCATGCCGCGCAATTCCTGATCTGCCGCAAGTGTGGCCGGGTGGTGGAGATGCAGGACCACGATGTCTCGTCGGTCCTGGCGCGG
>DASXNR010000269.1:0-39697 GCA_036494925.1 Acetobacteraceae bacterium | reverse complement strand
CGCAGGTAGTCGTTGTCGATGCGGTCGGTGATGTCGGACCAGAACGCGGTCTCGGTGATATGCGCGTCGATATCGACGATGAAATAGTCCGTCAGCTTGCGCGCGCTGTTCGCCGCATGGGCGAGCACGTCGCGTGTGTCGGACCTGATGGTGATCTTTTCCAGCTCGCGGACCGCCGGAGATGACATGGAGCTGTCGCCGCGTGATGCTGTCATGGCCGTCCCCCGATTGCGTCGGCTTGCGCCTGCAACGAAAACGCTAACACGACGGCAACCGGGGTGCCAGCAGTCGGGCGCTCCGTCATCGACGTGTGCCTTTCCTTCCAGCCGGCGTTTGGCCACCTTGGCGCCATGCGCGCAGTTCTCCGCGGCGGCCGCCGCCTGCTGTCCTGGCTCGGCTTCATCGTGCTGCTGGTGGCGGCGGTCGTCACGGGCGTGCTGTGGCTGACCCTGCCACCCCGCTCGCAGCAGGCGCGCATCGCGGGTCTGGCCGGACCGGTCGATATCGGCTTCGACACCGACGGCATCCCGCGCATCCGCGCGGCCAGCGCCACCGATGCCGCCGCCGCCATCGGCTTCGTGCACGCGCGCGACCGGCTGTTCCAGATGGAGCTGATGCGGCGCGCCGCTTCCGGCCGGCTGTCCGAGATCGCCGGCCCCGCCACGCTCGCACTCGACCGCAGCATGCGGACGCTCGGGCTGCGGCGGCGCGCGGTGGCGGACTATCCCGCATTGCCCGCCGAGACCCGCGCCATGCTGGAGGCCTACGCGCGCGGCGTGAACGCCTGGATCGCAGAGCGTGGGCGGTTCAGCGCGCCCGAGTTCCTGTTCCTTGGGACGCCGGAACCGTGGGAGGCGGTGGACAGTCTGCTCTGGGGCGAAACCATGGGCCTGTGGCTGTCGTTGAACTGGCGCACCGAACTGTCGCGCCAGTCGCTCGCCGGGCAGGTGCCGCAACCGACGATCGACGAACTGTGGCCCCCCGTGGCTGGCGATGGCCGGCCCGAAGCCCAATTGGCGCCTGCCCTGCGTGATGCTGCCAGCGAGCTCGCGACCGTGCTGCCGCGGTTCCCTGACCCCTACACGCTGCCCAATTCGGCATCGAACGAATGGGCAGTGGATGGCCGCCACAGCGCCACCGGTGCACCGCTGCTCGCCGGCGATCCGCATTTGGCATTCGGCTTCCCCGGCATCTGGTACCTGGCGCGGATCGAGACACCGGACGGCGTGCTGGCCGGCGCCACCGCGCCCGGCGTGCCGTTCCTGGTGCTCGGCCACAATGGCCACATCGCCTGGAGCTTCACCACCACCGGCGCCGATGTGCAGGATGTGTTCATCGAAACGCCGGCGGGGGACGGCCAGTACCAGACCCCCGACGGCCCCCGCCCGTTCGCTGTGCGCGAGGAGCGGATCAAGGTCCGCGGCGAACCCGATCAGGTCCTGACCGTGCGCGAGACCCGCCACGGCCCGGTGATGAGCGACCTGCGCGGCGGCGGCGGGCCGATTCTGGCGGTGTCGATGGCCAATCTGGCGCCGGGCAATACCGCCGCCGCCGGCCTGCTCGCGCTCAACCAGGCGCGCGACGTGGACTCCGCCGGCAGGGCCGCGACCATGATCACCGCGCCGGTGCAGAACCTGGTGGTCGCCGACCGGCAGCGTATCGCACTCTACGTGACCGGCCGGGTACCGATCCGCCGCGCCGGCGATGGATCGGAGCCGGTGCCGGGCGACGGCTCACACGACTGGGCCGGGTGGGCGTCGGGCGGGCAGTTGCCGCATATCGTCGCCCCGGCAAGCGGGCGGCTGGTCAACGCCAACGACCGCATCGCGCCGCCCGATTTCCCCGTGTTCCTTGGCCGCGACTGGTTCGGCGACTGGCGCGCCGCCCGCATCCGTGAACTGCTCGGCCGGTCCGATCGCCACACCGCCTCCGACTTCGCCCGCATGCAGGTGGACGTGCATTCACCGTTCGCCCGCCAGCTCCTGCCGAGATTGCTCACCGTGCCGGTGACCGAGGATACTGCCCACCGCGCCCAGGCCCTGCTGCGCGACTGGGACGGCAGCATGACCACCGACGCGCCGCAGCCGCTGATCTTCAACGCCTGGACCCACTACTTCTACGGCCGCGTGCTGCAGCAGGCCGGCATTGCCGTGAACGACGGCGGCCCGCTGACGGAATTCGTTGCCTACGTGCTGTCTCCCGCGGGCGCGCACTGGTGCGGCGGCGATTGCACCGCGATGCTGGCAGCGGCGCTGACCGATGCGGTGGGCGAGCTGACCGCCCGCTTCGGCAAGGATCCCGCCCAGTGGCGCTGGGGCGAGGCGCATCCCGCGGTCTTCGCCCACCCGATGCTGCGCCCGCTACCCATTCTGGGCGCGCTCGCCACGCTCTCCATCCCCAGTCCGGGCGACGACACCACGGTCGATCGCGGCGGACCGCTGTACAAACAGTTCCAATCGGTGCACGGAGCGGAGTATCGAGGCGTGTATGACCTCGCCGATCTTGACCGCTCACTGTTCATCGTGGCTCCCGGCCAGTCGGGCAACCTGCTCAGCCGCCACGCCCGCGACTTCCTCACGCGCTGGCGCGACGGCGCCACGATCACGCTCGGCCCGACACCTGACGCAACCACTGCAACCATTCGGCTGACCCCATGATCTACCGCGCCGCCCCGATCGACGATTACCGGCTGACCGAAGGCGTGCTGGCCCGCCGCGTGTTCGCCTGGCTGATCGATGTGCTGCTGATCGGGCTGATCCTCGCCGCGCTGTGGCTGGTGCTGCTGCTGTTCGGGGTGCTGACGCTGGGCCTTGGCTTCCCGCTGCTCGGCGTACTGCCGTTCGTGCCGTTCTGCTACCATCTGCTGTTCGTCGCCGCTCCCGCCTCGGCCACGCCGGGCCAACAGGCGCTCGGGCTGGTCGTTCGCCGCAACGACGACCTTGGCCGACCAACGCCGGTGCAGGCGTTCATCTACACGCTGCTGTTCTATATAACCCTGGCGACCAGCGGGCTGCTGCTGCTGTGCGCGCTGTTCACCATCCGCCACCGCACGCTGCACGATCTGGCGAGCGGCCTGGTCGTGGTGCGCACGCGGGCGTTGACCGGCGGCCTCGGGTCCTGGAACATGCAGGGTGGATCGCCCTACGCATGAGCTATAGACCACCGCGCCGGCCGCAGTTCTTCTACACGACGGCCCCCCTGCCCTGCCCCTATCTGGCGGGACGGACCGAGCGCAAGGTCGTCACCGAGATCACCGGTCCCGACGCCGATGCGCTGCACGACCGGCTGTCGCGCGCCGGCTTCCGCCGCAGCCACAACATCGCCTACGCGCCGGTGTGCCCGGCCTGCCAGGCCTGCATCCCGATCCGCATCCCGGTCGCCGCGTTCCAGCCCGGCCGCACACTTCGAAGAATCTGGCGCGCCAACGCGCTGCTGGAAGGATTCGAGGTGCCGGCACGGGCGACCGCGGAGCAGTTCCAGTTGTTCCAGCGATACCAGGTTTCGCGCCACGGCGACGGCGACATGGCGACGATGAGTTTTTACGACTATCGCGCCATGGTCGAGGACACGCCGATCGAGACGTTCATCATCGAGTTCCGCGATCCCGACGACCGGATGGTGAGCGCGTGCCTGGCCGACCGGCTGGGGGACGGGCTGTCGGCGGTCTATTCGTTCTTCGCCCCGGCACTGGAGCGGCGCTCGCTGGGGACACACGCGATCCTGTGGCTGATCGAGCGGGCGCGTTCGCTGGGGCTGCCGTATGTGTATCTTGGCTACTGGGTGCCGGAGAGCCGCAAGATGGCGTACAAGTCGCGGTTCCGTCCGGCGGAGGTGCTGGCGGGCGGATCATGGCGGATGCTGACCGAGGCGGATGCGGGGGATGGGGTGGGAGCGGCGCAGGAGGCGCTGGTGCCGGAGTCGGCGGATTGATGCGCTAATCGGTCACGACCCAGCCGACTGCACGTCTCGAACCCCCCAGGGTAGAGGGCTGGATCGCATGTGGCGACGCGAACGCCGCACTCGCCGGCGGCCCCAGCCGGACTTAATCAGAGACTGCCGCGGGACTGGCCCGGTCCGAACACCCGCAGCACCCGCACGTCTCCGGCAGTCTCGTCGCGGCCAGTGTCGGGCGTTACGCGATAGAGCGCCCGGTAACCGCCACTGCGGGGGAGCTCCCCTGTCAGCCGCCGCCGCGCTGTCGAACCCGCTCCCGGCTGAGTCAGCCAACTTGCGATCGCATCGAGGTCCGCGAGTGCCTTGTTGGTGAAGCGAAGCCCGGGCGGCACGTCGCCGCCGCGTCAACGGCCGGAAAAAGCCACCGGCAGCTCGTGGTCAGTGCCGATGCTGTCAATCCAGACCTTCACTTGGGCCGAATCGACCAGCCGGCCGACGGCGATATCGGCATCGGCGATCATCGCTGCCTCCCAGGCGAGCCGGCGCTGACACTCTGCCTCGGTTTCCCGGGGGGAGCCGCCAACACTCCCGTCGGGAGTGGGCTTAATGGTGTCCATGGGCACAATCTAGCGATGGCGGCAGCCAACTGCCAGGGGCGGCGCACCGGCAGCAGCACCACGTCGCGCAGCACGCCGCACATCACACTGCGATACCAAACTTCTCGCGGAACCCCTCCAGCCCCTCCTGGCTAATCTTCACCGCCCGCGTATCCCGCTGCCGGGCGATCCACCCCAGTTCGAAGCACCGGCACGCCAGCGCCGCCCCCACTCGCCCCGCGAGATGCGGCCGCCGCTCGCTCCAATCCAGACAGGGCCGGCAGAACACCCGCCGCCCCGGCGCCGGCGCCGCGCCGAACTCGTCCAAGAACCGCTGCCCCTGCTCGGTCACCTCGCCGCCGTCCGTGCCCAGGGCTACATGCCCTCGCTCGCTCAGCGCATCGGCCAGAGCGACGCCCAGCCGCCCGGCCAGGTGGTCGTAGCAGGTGCGCGCAGTGCGCAGCGCCTCGCCGCCGCGCCAGGCGATGGCACGCGTGGGCTCCGGACCGCCAACCGCCATCACGCCCTCGAGCATCTGCCCAACCAGCGGCGATGCCAGCCGGTAATAGCGGTGCCGCCCCTGCTTCTCCGCCGCCAGCAGCCCGCCGTCGGCGAGCTTCCCCAGATGGCCGCTCGCGGTCTGCGGGGTGACATGCGCCGCGTAGGCCAGTTCCTTCGCGGTCAGCGCGCTCCCGTCCATCAGCGCCGCCAGCATATTGGCACGCGCCGGGTCGCCGAGCAGCGCGGCGGTCGCAGCGATACGGTTGGAATCGCTCATGGCGCTCTCCAATGTCTCCGCCCAACATAGGCGTGGTGCGACGCCGGCGCATGCGGTCATGCTTCGGCCGGCGCCGAAGTGAACGGAGCAACGCCATGCTGTCGCACCAGCAAATCGCGTTCCTGGCATCGCAGCGTGTCGGCCGCCTGGCCACCGCGGACGCGCGCGGCAATCCGCATGTCGTGCCGGTGTGTTTCGCGATCGCCGACGCCACGCTGTACGTCACGATCGACGAGAAACCGAAGCGCGCCGCCGCGCTCCCGCTGAAGCGGCTGCGCAACATGATGGACAATCCATCGGTCGCCTTCGTCGCCGACCGTTATGACGAGGACTGGCGCGAACTCGGCTGGGTGATGCTGCGCGGACGCGCCGAGGTCCTGGCCGACGGTCCGGAGCACGATCGCGCCCAGGTGCTGCTGCGCAGGCGCTATGTGCAATACCGCAGCATGCAGCTCACCGAACTGCCGGTGATCGCGTTGCGCATCGAGCGCGTGACAGCATGGGGGAACCTCGCCATCATCCCCGCCGATCGGCGGGAGTGAAACGACATGGAGCTGAACCTCCGCGGCAAGACCGCGCTGGTCACTGGCGCGAGCCGCGGCATCGGTGCCTCGGTCGCGCAGGAACTGGCACGCGAGGGCGTGCGGGTCTGCCTCGCCGCACGTGATCGGTCGAAGCTGGATGAAGTTGCCGGCACCCTCGCCGCCATCTCCGGCAGCAACCGCACTGCCGTGATCGCCGGCGACCTGCGCCAACCCGCCGCCGTGCAGGCCGCGGTCGACGCCGCCGTCACGGCGTTCGGCCGGCTCGACATCCTGGTGAACAACGCCGGCGCCACCAGGCGTGCCGACTTCTTCACCCTGACCGAGGACGACTGGCAGGACGGCTTCGCATTGAAATTCCATGGCTACGTCCGCGCCACCCGCGCCGCCTGGCCGCATCTGCGCGAGGCCCACGGCTGCATCGTCAACATCGTCGGCATCGGCTCGCGCTCGGGATCCGGCGAGTTCACCATCGGCGGCTCGGTCAACGTGGCACTGCTGAACTTCACCAAGGCGATGGCGACCATCGGCGTCAGGGACGGGGTGCGGGTGAACGCGATCAACCCCGGGCTGGTCGAGACCGAACGCTTCGGCCGCAACATCGAACGCGTGTCGCGCGAGCACGGCTTCAGTCGTGAACAGGCGATCCAATTCCTGCTGGCCTCGCACAACACCACGCGGGTCGGCAGGCCGGAGGAGGTCGGCTGGCTGACCGCTTATCTTGCGTCGGAAAAATCCGAGTTCATCCAGGGCTGCGTGATCGACATCGACGGCGGCGCGACACGTTCGCTCTGAGAGGGCACCGCCATGGCCAACGCATTCGTCAACGCGCCGGGCGACGTCACCGCTCGGCTGACTGACTACATCGTCGCCGCGCGCTGGTCCGATCTGCCGGAGACGGTAAGGCGCGAGACATTGCGCTCGTTCGTCAACATCATGGGCTGCACGATCGGCGGCGCGCGGCACGAGGTGGTGGAGCTCGCCGATACGACACTGGGCGAATACGCCGGAGCACCACATTCCACGGTGATCGGCCGCGGCCACCGGGCCGATGCGCTGCACGCCTGTCTGATCAACTGCCTCGCATCCAGCATCTACTCCTATGACGATACGCACGCCGAGGCAGTGGTGCATCCGGCCGGTCCCGTCGCTACCGCTGCCCTGGCCCTGGCCGAACGACGTCCGGCCGGCGGCGCAGATTTCCTGCTCGCGCTCGCGCTCGGGATCGAAATGACGTGCCGGCTGTCGAAGGCGATCTCGGTGCCGCCGGCGAAGGGAACGGTCGCGTGGTCGCAGACCGGCATCGCCGCCGGCATCGGTGCCGCGGTGGCGGCGGCAAAGCTGCTGAAGCTGGATGCGACACGGGTGCAATACGCCATCGGCATTGCGTTGTCGCAGGCCGCCGGGTTCCGCGTGATGCATGCCACCATGGTGTCGTCGCTGATGCCGGCGCAGGGCGCGCAGACCGGACTGCGCGCCGCGGTGCTGGCTGAACGCGGCTTCACCGCCTCGCCGGCGGCATTGGAAGGACGCTACGGTTTCCTGGAGGTATTCGCGGACGCACCGAATGTATCAGCGCTGGCGGACGGGCTGGGCGAGCGCTTCGAGATCCTGCGCAACACCTACAAGCCGTATCCCTGCGGGATCGTGATCCATCCGATCATCGACGCGTGCCTGCAACTGCGGCGCGACCATGCGATCGACGCGGCATCGATCGACACGGTTCGCATCAAGGCCTCGCCCGGTGCGATGACGTTGTGCGACCGGCGCAATCCGCAGAACGAACTGCAGGCGCATGTCAGCCTCTATCACTGGACCGCTGCGACGCTGATCCGAGGCCTGGCGCGCATCGAGGAATTGCAGGACGCCACAGTGCGCGATCCGGCGATCAGGGCGTTCCAGGACAAGGTGGACGTGGCCGGCGATGCCAATATTGCAGCGGATGCAGCCGAGGTGACGATCACGCTGAAGGACGGACGCGGCCATACCTGCCGCATCGATCATTGCATCGGCAGCGCAAGCAATCCGATGACGGACGCGCAGTTGACCCGCAAGTTCGGCGAACTGGCCGCGCCGGTGATCGGCACGGCACGAGCGAGGGAGCTGGCCGATCGAAGCTGGTCGGTCGAACGCATGAGCGATGTCGGCGATCTGGCGCGCGCGGCCGGATAGGCTCTGCGCCGTCACTTCCCCATCGCCCGCCGCTTCCACAGCTCCCATGGCCGATCCACCAGCCCATCGTTCGTCCGCATCGCCGCCGCGGCCTCGGCGTCGTTGAGGAACGTCGGATCGCCGAGCCGCAGCGCCTCGCTCTCCATGCGCGCGTTCACCTCGGTGTAGACCGCCCGGAACACCACGTGCCGCACCGACTGCGCCGCAGCCACCGAGCCATGCCCACGCATCAGCGCCACGGGATGCGGTCCCAGCACCACGGCCAGTGCATGGCCGAGTGCCGCGCTGCTGATCAGCATGTTCGTTGCAGGTCCGGCGACATCGCGGATCTCGAACACCGGCACGCCGCCGCCGAGGAAGCCGGCAATGTGGTTCATCGGCCGGAGCGGCACATTGACATTGGCGTATGGAATCACCGATGGCGAATGGCTGTGCACGATCGCGCGCACATCCGGGCGCAGCTGGTAGATTTCGCCGTGGATGAATCGCTCGAGATAGACCGCGCGGCCGCGCTGATCGATCGGCGTGCTCTCCAGGTCGTATTCGAGAATGTCATCCGCGGTCACCAGCGCGGGTGCCATGCTGCGCGACATCAGGTAGCGGTTCGGATCCTTGTCGTGCCGCGCACTGACATGGCCGAATCCGTCCACCACATTCTGGTCGTACAGGATGCGATTGGCAGCGACGAGGTCGTCAATCAACGCGGTATCCGCGGCACCGGCCGATGTCGGTAGCGGCGCCTGCGCGTCGACGGCAGCTGCCATCAGCGCGCCCAGGAATCCCCGCCGGCCCAAGCCATGCATCATTCCGCAATAGCATTGCTCCATCACGGGCTCCTCGATCGGTTGCGCGGACCGTACTCGACCTTGCCATCGTCCGTCACGCCCGGCACGCTTGCCGCCACGTCAGCGGCAGGGAGACGGATGATGAGCGATCCAGAGCGTCGTTCGCTGTGCGAGGCCGTCGATGGCTCGATCCTGATGGGGCATATGCAGGAACTCGCGCGCTGGGTGAAGCTGTCGGGCACGCCTGACGAGCTGCGAAGCCTGGACTACTTCCAGTCGAAGCTGGATCAGTACGGCTACCGCACCAGGCTTATCATGCATGACGCCTATATCAGCCTGCCCGGCAAGGCGCGCGTCGATGTGGACAATCGGGCGCTTACCAGCATCACGCATTCGTTCTCGCGCAGTTCGCCGGCGAATGGCGTGACCGGGCGGCTGGTCTATGTCGGCGAGGGCGACGAGGCCGACTTCACCGGACGCGACCTGCATGGTGCGATCGTGCTGATGGAAGGCATCGCCAGTCCCGGCCAGGCGGCGCGTGCCTCGCGCGCCGGCGCGGTGGGGCAGGTGCAGATCAGTCCGCATGAGCATCTGCACGAAATGTGCGTCTCGCCGGTATGGGGCAGTCCGTCGGGCGACACTCAATCGGACCTGCCGACCACCGTCGTGTGCACCGTATCGAATGCCGATGGCGGTGGGCTGCGCGAGCGGCTGGCGCGCGGCGAACATCCCAAGGTGACGCTGCATGCCGAAGTCGATACCGGCTGGCGGCAGACGCCGATCCTGGAGGCCGAGATCGACGGGCCGGACGTGGACGGTCCGTTCATTCTATACTCGGGCCATCACGACACCTGGTACTACGGGGTCATGGACAACGGCGCGGCCAACGCCACCATGCTGGAAGTGGCGCGCCTGACCGCGGGCGAGCGTGCGAAGTGGCGGCGCGGCCTGCGTCTCTGCTTCTGGTCGGGCCATTCGCATGGCCGCTATTCCTGTTCCACCTGGTACGCCGATGAGAACTGGGACGAACTGGAACGACGCTGCGCGGTGCATGTGAACGTGGATTCCACCGGCGGCGTCGGCGCGGTCGTGTTGAAGAATGCCGCCGCCGCACCGGAACTGGTCGCACTGGCCGGCGATGCGATCGGCGAGCAGGCGGGTTCCGAGTATGCCGGCAGGCGCATGTCGCGGTCGTCGGATCAGTCGTTCTGGGGCATCGGCATTCCTGCCATGTTCGGCGCGCTCAGCGAGCAGCCGCCGGCGCCGGTGAAGATGCGCAACGCTCTCGGCTGGTGGTGGCACACGCCGCACGATCTGCTGGATAAGATCGATCAGAACAACCTGGTGCGCGACACCCGCGTCTATGTGCACACGCTGTGGCGGCTGCTGACCGATCCGGTGCTGCCGCTGGATTTTTCCGCGCATGCGCGCGTGCTGCTGGAGGAACTGGGCACGCTGCGGTCGTCACTCGGCGAGCGTTTTTCGGTGGACGGACTGATCGCCGCGGCGACAACGCTGCGCGACACGGCGGCTGCCGACGGGCATTCCGATGCGGCGCTGATGCGGGCGTCGCGCGCGCTGGCACCGGTGTATTACACGTCGGGAGACCGTTTCGCCCATGATCCGGCGCTCCCGCTGCCAGTCTGGCCGGTGCTGGATCCATTGCGCAGGCTGGCGAAGATGGCGCCCGGCACCGATAGCGCACGTCTCTCTACAGTCAGCGCGACGCGGGGGCGCAACCGGCTGGCGCACGCCCTGCGTGAAGCGATCAGCGCTCTGGACGGCACCGCATAAGGTTCAGCGGACGCTGAGTCATCACCAGCTCGCCGTTCTGGTTCAGCACCTCCACCAGGCTGCGCACCAGTCCGCGATCCGGTTTCGAGCGCGACCGCTTCGCCTCCACCACGGTCACGCGCACCCGCAGCACATCGCCCGGCCGCACCGGGCGCAGCCAGCGCAACTCGTCGATGCCCGGCGAAGGCAAGGTCGCGACCTTCGACAGATAGTGCTCGACGAACAGCCGCATCACCATCGCCGCGGTATGCCAGCCGCTGGCGATCAGCTCGTTCGCAACGGTATGCATCGGCTGTGGATCGTAGCGACTGGCGAATCCGACGATCTCTTCCGCCGTCACGGTGACCGTGCCGAACTCGTCCACCAGGCCGACGTGATAGTCCTGGAAGTAGCGTTCGGCGGACGGAACCGTCATGCCTCGATCTTCACGTACTCGAAGTTGCCCGGCTTGTTGTCGATGCCGATGCGCGGCGGCGCGATCCACGAGGCGTATGCGCCCGGCGCATGCGTCGCCCGCATCAGGCTTTCCACGAAACGATTGTCGTCGGCGGACGGCAGCATCGTCTCCCTGCGCGCCTGCCACTGATCGGTGGTCATCAGGTTGCCATCGGCATCGGCGTGGATCGCGGCGAACTCGCCGATCCGGCGGTTGAACGCGACATGCGGCAGACGCAGGCGGAACTCCAGACCGGCCCGTTCCAGCACGCGGTTCCATCGTGTGACGCCCGCGTTGGCGTCGTCGACGAAGTCGTCGCGCAGCCGCATGTTCAGTGCCGACAGCGCCGGCGTATCCTCTCGCACGATCGCGCCGTTCTGCAGCCGCAGCACCGGGTAGGTCGCATCGGTCAGCACGTGATCGTCGGTCAGCCTGTCCTCATGGTAACGGCCCTTCAGGCCGGCGTTGAAGGCATTCGCCGCGTTGGTGCTGATCTCGTTGCCGAACAGGTCGAGCGTCAGGGAGAAGTGCAGGTTCGCCTTCTTCTGCAACGTCGGCAGATCGATCACGCCCAGCGCGCGCACGCGTTCGGTGTCAGACGGATCGTCGATGCCGGCCTCGCGCATCGCCTGGCAGGTGCGCTGCACGATGCGCTGCACGCCGGTTTCGCCGACGAACATGTGGTGTGCTTCCTCGGTCAGCATGAAGCGGCACGTGCGCGACAGCGGATCAAAGCCCGACTGCGCCAGCGCCGCCAACTGCATCTTGCCGTCGCGGTCGGTGAAGAAGGTGAACATGAAGAACGACAGCCAGTCGGGCGTCGCCTCGTTGAACGCGCCCAGCATGCGCGGGCTGTCCTGATCGCCGGAACGGCGACGCAACAGTTCCTCCGCCTCCTCGCGGCCGTCGCGGCCGAAGTACTTTTGCAGCAGATACACCATCGCCCAGAGATGACGGCCTTCCTCGACGTTCACCTGGAACAGGTTGCGCAGGTCGTAGTTGGACGGCGCGGTGGCACCGAGATGGCGCTGCTGTTCCACCGACGCGGGTTCCGTGTCGCCCTGGATCACCAGCAGCCGGCGCAGCATGGCGCGGTATTCGCCGGGCACCTCCTGCCACGCCTTCTCGCCCTTGTGCGCGCCGAACGGAATTTTTCGTTGCTCCACCGCCGGCGCCAGCAGCACGCCCCAGCGATACTCCGGCATCCGCACGTAGCCGAACTTCGCCCAGCCTTCCGAGCCGACGCCGACCGCGGTCCGCAGATACACCAGGCTGTCCTGGAAGCCTTCCGGTCCCATCTGCCGCCACCAGTCGATGTAGCCGGGATGCCAGGTCTCCAGCGCCTTGCGCACGCGCTGGTCGTCGTTCAGGCCGACGTTGTTGGGGATCAGGCCGTTGTAATCGACCGCTATTCCATCTGGCATCACACTCGCTCCGCATCAAAGTTCGGCCGCTGTCCGCTGCCGTAGCGCTTCAACGAGCCTTCCTCACCAACCGCGTTCGGGCGTTGGAACACCCAGTTCTGCCATGCGGTCAGGCGGCCGAAAATCCGCGTCTCCATCGTTTCGGGGCCGGCGAACCGCAGGTTGGCTTCCATCGCTGTCAGTGCATCGGGCGAGAACGACGCGCGTTCCTCCAACATGAGTCGCACCTCGTCGTCCCAGTCCGACTCATCGTAGGCGACAGTGATGAGGCCAAGCGCATCGGCATCTTCCGCGTGCAATGTTTCACCCATGCGTTCGCGCGCCTGCGCAAAACTGTCCGGCTCGCCCAGGAAGCGCGTCGCCAGCCGCGTCAGTCCATTGCCCATCGGATACGCGCCGAAATTCAACGCCGACAGTTGCACACATGCGGGCCCGCGATTGTCGCCGCTGCGCGCGCCGGCGAACATCACCGATCGATCGGCAGCAAACAGCAGTTCCGAGAGGGTGCCGGCGAAGCAGCTTCCAGGTTCGATCAGCGCGATCACGCTACGCGACGTCACATCGAGCCGTTTCAACACGCGCTTCCAATACAGCCTGATTTCGCGCACCCGCCAGTCGTCCTTGCGTGCCTCCAGTGTCTCGTCCACTGCCAGCACCGCGGCGGCATCGCCTTCCGAGCGCAGCACGATCAGCCCCAGCGCCGGCTCGTTGAGCCGCAGATGCAGGATCGCGTCGTCCAGTTCACGCGCCAGCAACAGCGACCAGTCGAGGCCCGTCACATCGCGCGGTCCCAGAATCGTGACATCCGCTCGCCGCCCGGCGCGATCGTACACCACGCGGACCTGCGAATAGGTCACGCCGTTAGCGGAGAACTCCCGCCGCAGCGGCGTCAACGTAATCCCTGTCGCATCATTCGGCCGGTCCGACAGTGCGGCCATCGCCAACGCCCGCTCGCGCAGCTTCGCCTCCCACGCCGACGGCGGCACCAACTGGTCCACCAGCCGCCACTCGACGGCACGACGGCCGCGCACGCCTTCCTCGGTCGAGCAGAACACGTCGGCGCGGTCGCGCCGCACCTGCCGCTTGTCGGTGAGCCGCGTCAGTCCGCCGGTTGCCGGCAGCACCGCCAGCAACGGCAATTCCGGCAGCGCCACGCCGGAACGACGGTCGTCGACCAGCATGATGTGCTCGGCAGCCATCGCCAGTTCATAGCCGCCACCGGCCGCGCTGCCGCTCACCGCCGCCAGCCAGGCCTGGCCGGAATTGGCGCTGGCGTCCTCGATCGCCAGCCGCGTCTCGTTGGTGAACTTGCAGAAATTCACCTTGTGCCCGTGCGACGCCTTGGCGAGCATGCGTATGTTGGCGCCAGCACAGAACACACCGGCCTTGCCCGACCGCAGCACGACGCAGCGCACCTCGGGATGCTCGAACCGCAGCCGCTGCACCGCATCGGCGAGCTCGATATCGACCCCGAGATCGTAGGAATTCAGCTTCAGCTCGCAGCCCTCGAACAGGCCGGCATCGGGATCGACATCCATGGTCAGCGTCGCCACCGGCCCGTCGAACGACAGGCGCCAGTGGCGATAGCGGCTCGGATCGGTCTGGAAGTCGATCATCGCTGGTCACGCAGGCGGAAGCGCTGGATCTTTCCCGTTGCGGTCTTCGGCAACCCATCGACGAACTCGATCCAGCGCGGATACTTCCACACCCCGATCCGCTCCTTCACGTGCGTCTTCAGCAGTTCCTTCACGGTCTCGGCGTCCTGTTGCCTCGCCGCCTCCTGCAACACGACGAACGCCTTCGGCTTGGTCAGGCCGTCGTGATCCTGCGCACCCACCACGGCCGATTCCAGCACCGCGGGATGCGACACCAGCGCCTCCTCCACCTCGAACGGCGAGACCCACACGCCGCTCACCTTCAGCATCTCGTCGGTGCGGCCGCAGAAGCGAAAGTAGCCGTCCGCATCGCGGATATAGGTATCGCCGGTATGCGTCCACTCGCCGCGAAAGGTACGGCGTGTCTTGTCGCGCTGGTTCCAGTAACCCTCGGCCGACGACGGACCGCGCACCACCAGTTCGCCCGCCTCGCCGTTCGGCACGCGGCCGCCGTGTTCGTCGAGGACCATCGCGTCGTAGCCGGGCACCGGCTTGCCCGAGGTGCCGTAGCGGATATCGTCGGCCCGGTTGGACACGAAGATGTGCAACATCTCGGTGGACCCGATGCCGTCGAGGATGTCCACGCCGACCATATCGGACCAGCGCCGGCCGATATCGTCCGGCAGCGCCTCACCGGCGGAGATGCAGCACCGCAGCCGATCCGATCCGGCTCGGGGACCGATGCGCGGATTGGCCAGCATCGACGCGAACAGTGTCGGCACGCCGGCAAAGATCGTCGGCTGGTGGCGCTGCATGGTGTCGAGCACCGCATCCGGAGTCGGCCGGTCAGGCAGCAGCACGGCGCCAGCGCCAACCGACATCGGAAACGTCATCGTGTTGCCGAGGCCATAGGCATGGAACGCCTTCGCCGCGGAGAACATCAGATCATCTGAGCGGATCCCCAGCACCTGTGCGCCATAGCTGTCTGCCGTCGCGCGCAGGCTGCCGTGCACGTGCCGCACGCCCTTCGGCGCCCCGGTGGAACCGGACGAATACAGCCAGAACGCCACTTCATCGGCCGGCGTGGCAGCAGTCGAGGTCGCCGGATCACCGCCGGTCAGGAAGTCGCCAAACCCGCCCGCGCGGACATCATCGATCGGCGCGGGTGCGCCGCCGTCAGGCTGTGCCACGACGATGCGGCGCAGCTCCGCCACGCTGTGCAGCACCGGCAGCAGCGGAGCGACCAGCGGCGCTGAAATCACCACCGCATCGGCACGGCTGTCCGCCAGGATGTAGCCGATCGTCTCATGCGTCAGCAGCGTGTTGATCGGCACCGGCACGACGCCGGCGCGGATCGCTCCCCAGAAGGCGATCGGAAAATCCACCGTGTCGAGCAGCAACAGCGCGAGGCGTCGTTCGCGTCCCACGCCGGCCTCGCGCAACGCTCCGGCGAAGCGTCGCGTCGCGTCGGCCAGCGCGCCGTAGCTCAGGCTGCGCCAACGGTCCTGGAACACGACAATGTCGCCGCGCCCATCGCGGACGTGGCGATCGACGAAATAACCGACGGCGTTGCCGTCATCAGGCCCGCTGCCCATCCGCTGCTCCCTCGCTGCGAGTATAGCGCCGGACGCGGTGGCGTGACGATGTCATGCGCCGGCCGAACCGCACGCCGCTACCTGCCTCCCACCATAGGATCGAGCCATACCGTCTGCCCGGCGGCCATGTCCTGCGTTGGCCCGACCGGGTCCAGCCGGACGAAGAACGTGTTGAGGTCGTGATCGCCGGCCGCACGCGCGGCGCGCCACACCGCGAACTCGCCCCAATCGCGCAGCTCCACGACTTTCGCGCTGATCGGCTTCCCCTGCCCTGCAGCGTGCAGCGGAACCGAAGACCCGATCGTCAGTCCACGCAGCGCATCCTCGCGCAGGCTGAACCCGAACCAGAGTCCATTGGCTGGAACCAGCGTCAGGACGGGCGCGCCCGGCACGACGGCTTCACCAACCTCCACCGCCTGTATTGCAATCGTTCCGGGGGCCGGCGCCCGCAACAGCATCTTCGCCGCCCGCGCCTCGATTACGTCCCGGGCCGCCTCCGCCAAGCCGACGGTCGCATCCGCCAGTGCGCGTTCCTCGGCGGTCGGACCGCGCTGTGCCTCGGCATATCGCGCCTCGGCGACGGCGATGTCGGCGCGGGCGCTCGCCTCCGCGGCAGTGGCGGTATCAAGCTCCTGCACCGACACATCCGATCGCTCAGCCAGCACGGAGATCCGCGCCAGCTCCTGCTGTGCCTGCAAATGTGCCGCGTCCGCCTTCCCGATCTCGCGCTGCAACGCCTGCACCTGCTCGTCGCGCACGCCGGCATATACGCGATCGCGGTCGGATCGAGCCTTCTCGACCTCCGCCCGTGCCGCACCGACCGCGGCCCATAGCTCGGGATTGCTCAGCACCGCCACTGGTTGGCCGCGCTGGACAGTCTGCCCCGGCTCGACCAGGAACCGCGCCAGCCGGCCGCTGATCTCGGGGGCGATGTGGATCTCGGTGGTCCGCACCATCCCGTCAGCGGACGCCACGTTGTCCGCTCGGCGCGGCCACCAGTACCAGACCGCAACCGCGGCGAGCGCCAGTAGCGGCACCAAGGTCAGCAGAAGCATGCGTCTAGACGGCATGGGCATCACTCGGCGCCCGCCCGGAGCGAAGATGCGCGATGGTTACGGACACGGCGAAATACAACAGGACCAGTCCCCACAAGCGCATCCAGTCCGGCCGCACCTCGGCGAGGCTCGCCCCCATCTGGTTGACGCGGACGATGCCGTCGATCGCATTGACACTCGGCAGCAGCTCGCGCGCCTGCCGGAGAAATCCTGGCAGCGCCTCGGCCGGCCATGACACCCCGACCAGAAAGAACTGCGGCAGGCTGCTCGCCAGCACCACCAGCACCGCTGTCTCGCGGTGACGGAACACCAGGCCGAGTGCCTGGCCCAGGAAGCTCGTTGCCAGGATGAAGGGAACCGAAAGTGCCGTCAGCGTCCAGAAACTGCCCAGTGCCGAGAAGCCATAGATCCGCGGCATCACCACGAAGTAGAGCAGCATCGCCGGTATATACAGCGTCCAGTGCGCCAGCCCCTGGCCAAGGATCGCCGCAGCCGACGCACGCATGTGTCGGGCGGTAAACCCGCCTCGCTCGTAGGCGACGCCGCCCAGCATTGCCGCGCCCATCAGCAGCGTCTGATGCAGGATCAGCACGAAAGCGGCCGGCACCACGTAGCTCGCATAGGAGGCAGTCGGGTTGAACAGCGGCACCTGCACCAGCTCGACCGGCTGGTCCAATCGCGACGCCGCCTGCACGGCGGCACCCTGGGCCCGGGCGCCGCGGGTAAGCGCATCCGTCGCATAGGCCTGCACCGATTCAAGGATCCCCTGCAAGGACCGGTTGAACAAAATGAAATAAGTCGAATCCGCATACACCGGCAGCCGCGCCGTGACCCCCTTCAGCACGTTCTTCTCGGTATCGGGTGGAATGCCAACGATCGCGAAGGCGCGCCGTGCCAGGATCGCATCCTCCGCCTCATGGTAGCTCGAAGCGCGCAACACGACCGATATGTTGTCGTGCGCCTCGAACGCCTGGATCAGCGCGCGGCCGAGTTCGCTGCGATCCTGGTCCACCACCGCGATCGGAATCCTGCGCACGATCTGGCCCAGATACGGCTGCGGGTAGAAGAATGCGTAGAGCACAGGGGCAAGTATGAACAACGATAACACCCCGCGATCGCCGAGGGTGCGCCGCCACTCCGCCACGAATGCCCCCGCGACACCCGGTGTCGTGGGCTCGATCACCGGGTCAACCTGTTCGGACAGCATGACGCCATGCCGCGCCAGCCAGCGGAAGCGCAGCCAGACCAGCGACGCAAGCACCGCGGTGAGGCCGCAGAGGATCGCGAACGGTTCCGCGGTGAAGTTCAACGCAGCGCCCCGGGTGGCCTGGTCGAACAGGATCTGGATGTACCACCGCAGCGGCAACAACGCGCCCCAGGTTCGCGCGAACCCCTGCATCGCCAGCACGGGAAAGCCGACGCCGGCAAAGCCGAAGGCGGGCGAGACGATGATCCCGGTCAAACTCAATCCGACCGCCATGTTGCGTGCCAGCAACTGCATCAGGCAGCCGACCATCTGATACGATATGATCAGCAGCGACGCCGAGACCGCGGTCACCACCGCACTGCCACGGAAGCTGACACCCAGCCACACGTCGAGAATGCCGACCATCAGCACGAACATCAGCATCAGCACGACGTAGTATGGCAGCAGTTTGCCGACCATCGCCGTTGCGACATTCCGCCCGGACAGGTCCCACCATTGGTGCATGTTCCGCCGCCGGAACTCCGAGCCGACCGCGTATCCGGCAGAAATGGCGATCACCACGTGCAGCACCGTCGGCAGCACCGCGCGAAGCAGGAACTGCGCGTAGTTCAGCGCGGGGTTCGCCAGCACATATTCCTCAGGCACCAGCCCGGGGCCAGGCGTGGTCTGGTCACCCACTGCCTGCCGCAGCGGCGCAACGGCGGCGCCCGCCGCGGTCATGGCGTCGCGAATGCTCTTGCCCGCGTTGTTCCCCGGCGTGAAGAACTGGGTGTTGGTGAACACCACCGGACGCGGCGCGCGCCCCGACAGCAGGTCTTTGCCGAATTCCGGCGGCAGATACACCGCCGCGGTCGCCCGCCCCGCGCGGATCGCGCTTGCCGCCGCGCCGAGATCGTTGCCACGTTCTGCCACCGTGATCCCGGGCGCGGCGGCGACCGTCTGGATGAACAGCCGCGAGGTCACGGTATTGTCCATGTCGACCACGATGACATCGAGTCCCCGCACCACCGCGGAACTGAACGTGAAGCCCAGCAGTGCAAAGGCGATGACCGGCACGCCGAACAGCAGAAAGCGTGCCACCGGATCGCCCAGTATCCAGCGCACCTCGCGCGCCGCGACCGCCAGCAGCCCGGGACGCAGCGGCGTCACGAGCGCCGCTCGGCCCAATCCGTGTAGACGCTCATCCCTGGTCGCAATCCGGCAACCGGCTGCGTCGGATAGGCACGGATCTCGAACGTGCGCAGATCGAAATCGCCACTCGCCCGCGTCGCGCGCCAGCCGGTGTATTCGCCCTTCGCCGCGATCACGCGAACCTCCAGCTCGACGATGCGGTCGCCTAGCGCGGGAACCCGCACATCGAACTTGGAGCCCTGGCTGAGGCCGCGCAGCAGGTCCTCGCGCAGATCGAACTGCACCCACATGTCCTTGGGATCGATCAGCGAGATCAGCGGCACGCCGGGCAGCACGAACTCGCCGTCCTCCACGGGAATGCGGAACACCTGACTGTCGGCCGGCGCGGCGACCACCATCTGGTCCACCAGCGCCTTGAGCGTGTCGACATCGGCCTTGGCGGTTTCCACCTTGGCCAGCGCGATGCCCAGGTCCTCGCGGGTGAAACCGGCCACGGCCTCCTTGTAGGCAAAGCGCGCCTGATCCAGCGAGCGTTCCGCCAGCGTCAGTGCGGCGCGGTCCTTGTCGAACTGCGATTGCGGTGAGTCGTGCGTCGCGACGAGTTGCCGCGTCCGCTCGAACGTCTTCTGCGCCAGCGTCAGATCCGCTTCGGCCCGCTCGACCTCCGCCTGGCGCACCGCGATCGTCTCCGCTCTGAATCCCGCCCGAACCCGCGCCAGTTCCGCATCGGCCACACGCAGTGCCGCCTCGCTCTGTTTCTCTTTGGCGATCAGTTCCGGATTATCGATGCGGATCAGCGGCGCTCCCTGCGACACATCCTGCGAGCGCGCCACGACGATCTGCCCGATGCGGCCATCGACGCGCGCCGCCATGTCGAACGTGCGCGACTGCACCTCGCCCTGGATCACCAGCGGCTCGCGCCGGGTCAGGTACCAGAGCGACAGGCCGATCATCACGACGAACAGAACCGCGACGATCAGCACGGCGGGAGCCGGACGACGTAACCGGCCAACCATCGACGACCGGGATGTGGTTTCCGACATCAGAACACCATGTGCCCGAACGCCGCCCATAGCGCTCCGGCCCCCGCGGCCAGTGGCATCGCCGCGTCATATAGCGCCTTGACGGCCTCGGCCGTGCCTTTGATCCGCGCCGGCTCGATATGCAGCAGGGCTCTGGCTGTGTTGCCCCGGTTGGCAGCGGCATCGATGCGTTCGGCACGCACGCGGCGTGAATGGGCCAGCGCGCTGCCGGCGAAGTGGCTCAAGGCGATCGCGGAAACGGACGCGATGATGTCCTGGGCCGTCGGCGGCGCGGCGCCGTGACCGGCCAGAGCAATGTCCAGCAGGCCGATCGCCAGTGTGCCTACACTGCCGAACGCGAGCGCGGCCAGGACCTGGCCGGATGGTCCGCTGTCAGAATGGCGCTCGAAGCGAAAGCCGAACGGCAAGGCCACGGCCAGCGCGACCAGCCGGAAAACGGTGCGCTCGCTGGTAGGCAGTGTGGTCGCGAGCCAATGCGCGGCAAGCAGCGTCGCCAGCCCGAGGAAAATGTTGTCCGCCATGTGCGGCCACTTGAACTCGGCGCGCACGGACGGTCTGGACGCAGGCGCAGGATCGCCCGCAACGGCGGCCTGCTCGCCCCCTCCTGCCCGCAGCAGGGCCATTTCCTGCTCCAGCGTGGCCAATCGCTGCTCTAGCGCCAACTGTCTGTCCGCGAAACTCTGCAATGGCGTGAGCGTGCGCCGGCAATGCGGGCATACCGACGCGCCAGGCTGGATCTCCTCGCGGCAGAATACGCATTGACGCAAATCACTGGTCGCGGTCTCGGCCGACCGGAGCGACGAACCAAGTGCATCCACCATCATCTCCCGCACCGCTGATCCGGCCGTTGACCATCCGACCGGGCAGCCTGATGCTGCACCTGATCCCAACCACGTTCCACTGGGTCCCACGCATGACCGCCGCGTGTCCCGTTACCGTGATCGACCATCCGCTGGTGCAGCACAAGCTGACCCTGCTGCGCGACCGCGACACCTCGACCGCCCAGTTCCGCCTGCTTGCCCGCGAAATCAGCCTGCTGCTGGCCTACGAGGTTACCCGCGACCTGCCGCTCGCCAGCGTCGCGATCGACACCCCGCTCGAGCCGATGCTGTCGCCGCGGCTCGCCGGCAAGAAGCTGTGCTTCGTCTCCATCCTGCGCGCCGGCAACGGCATCCTGGACGGCATGCTGGACCTGGTGCCCTCGGCGCGTGTCGGCCATATCGGTCTGTACCGCGATCCCGCGACGCTGCGCGCGATGCAGTACTACCTGAAGCTGCCGGACGACGTACAGGAGCGGCTGTGCATCGTGGTCGATCCGATGCTCGCCACCGGTCATTCCGCCAGCGCGGCGGTGGCACGGCTGCGGCAGGCGGGCGTGCCGCGAATTCGCTTCGTCTGCCTGATCGCCGCGCCCGAGGGACTGCGCTCATTCGCCGCGGACCATCCCGATGTCCCGGTGTTCACCGCCGCGATCGACCGGGCCCTGGACGAGCACGGCTACATCCGCCCGGGCCTCGGCGACGCCGGCGACCGCCTGTTCGGCACCAAGTAGGCTCAACCGGTCAGCGCCAGTGCCACCGCGACCAGCGATGCGTCGCTGCCCCGCCCTCCCACAATCGACAACCCGATCGGCAGCCCATCGAGTTCGGCACCGGGCAGGCTGACCTGTGGCACTCCGGTCAGGCCGCCATGGGAACACAGGCAGGAAATGCGGTCGCGCAGCGGACCCAGCACCGGCAGCGGCAGTCCCTTCCTGGGCGCCGGGAACGGCGTTGTCGGCAGGCACAGGATGGTGCCGGACGGCAGCAGATATGCCATCCGTCCGCGCGCCTCCTGGCGCATCAGCTCGGCCCAGCCGCGTTCCGCCTCACCGATCATCGATCCGGCGACGAGGCCGCGCGCCACGTTGAACGCCATGCGCGGGTTGTCGCGCTCCACCCAGGGTCGGAAGGTCTGCCACGCCTCCACCGGCTGCAGCGTGCGCTGCGCCCGCGACCACACCGAAAGCCCCTGCGGCGCCATCACCTCGTCGCGCACACTGCCGATCAGCGCCGCCAGCCGATCGACCATCGGCCGCAGCGCCGCTGCCACTTCGGCGTCAGCGAACCCGAACGCATCGACGGCGATGATCAACCGCGTGGGCAGCGCAGCCGGGATCGGCTCGCCCAGCAGCACACTCGAAACACGTGCGAACGTCGCGGCATCGCGGGCGAACCAGCCGGTGGTGTCGGAGCCTGGCGCCTGCGGCAGCATGCCGGTGAGATCCAGCCGCCCATGCGTCGGGCGGATGCCGTAGAGTCCGCAGAAGCTGGACGGCACCCGCACCGAGCCGCCGGTGTCGGTGCCGAGCGCGGTGTCGCAGACGCCGGCGGCGACCGCGGCGGCGGAACCGGATGACGAACCGCCGGGCACCCGATCCGGTGCGCGGGTGTTGAGCGGCGTACCGTCGAACGCGTTCTCGCCCAGGATACCGAGCGAAACCTCGTCCGTGATGGTCTTGCCGACCAGTGTCGCGCCGGCATCGAGCAGCGTCTGCACCGCCCAGGCGTGCCGCGTCGGAACCGGATGGTTGCGCGCCCAGTCGTGGTTGCCGCCGCCGGTGGGATAGCCCGCGACGTCGAACAGATCTTTCGCCGCGAAGGAGACACCGTGCAGCGGGCCATGTGGCGCACCCTCGATGGTAATCCGCGGTCCCGGGACAAAGGCGTTGATCGCGTCATCCATCCATGAACTCCTGCCGGCTGCCGCGGCCTCAGGAGTACCCATGCGCACAGTCACCGTCCAGCTTCGCGCCGACAACGTGATCGGCAACACCGATCGCCGTCTGTTCGGTGGCTTCGTCGAGCACCTCGGCCGTTGCGTCTATGGCGGCATCTTCGAGCCAGACCATCCCACCGCCGATGCGCAAGGTTTCCGCCAGGACGTGCTAACGCTGGTGCGCGAACTGGCGCCGACCATCGTGCGCTATCCCGGCGGCAATTTTGTCAGCGGCTACAACTGGGAAGACGGCGTCGGGCCGGTCGAGCAGCGCCCGCGACGGCTGGATCTCGCCTGGATGTCCACCGAGACCAACCGGTTCGGCACCAACGAGTTCATCGACTGGTGCCGGGCCGCCGGTATCGAGCCGATGCTGGCAGTGAACCTCGGTACCCGCGGCGGCGATGCGGCACGCTCGTTGGTGGAATACTGCAACCATCCCGGCGGCACCGCACTGTCCGATCTTCGCCGAGCGCACGGCTGGCCGCAGCCGCACGGGATAAAATTCTGGTGCCTCGGCAACGAGATGGATGGACCCTGGCAGATGGAGGCCAAGACCGCGCATGAGTACGGCCGCATCGCCACCGAGGCCGCCAAGATGATGAAGCTGATCGATGGTTCGATCGAGCTCGCCGCGTGCGGTTCGTCGGGTCGTTCCATGCCGAGCTTCGGCACATGGGAAGACACGGTGCTGGAGCACACGTTCGACCATGTCGAGTTCATCTCGCTGCACACCTATCTGAACAACTACGCGCGCGATACGCCGGCATTTCTTGCCAGCCCCGACCTGATGGACAGCTTCATCGACGAGGTGGTGGCGATCGCCGATGCGGTGGCGGCGCGGCGGCGATCGGCGAAGCGCATCATGCTGAGCTTCGACGAGTGGAACGTGTGGTACCGCACGCGCAGGAACCGTGAGGAACGCGTAAAGCCGGGCTGGCCGGTGGCGCCGGACATCCTCGAAGAGATTTATACCATGGAGGATGCGCTGGCGCTCGGTGGCGCGTGCATCTCGCTGCTCAACCACGCCGACCGGGTGAAGACCGCGTGCCTGGCGCAGCTTGTCAACGTGATCGCACCGATCATGACTGAGACCGGCGGGCCGGCGTGGCGGCAGACGATCTTCTGGCCGTTCGCCCACTGCAGCAATCACGGCCGTGGCCGCGTGCTGCGCGCGGAGATCGATTGTCCGACCTATGACACCAGCTACTTCGATCCGCGTGGAACACAGGACCTGTACTTCCCGGTCACCGCGCCGTATCTGAAACTGGCAGCGGTACAGAACGAAGCTGGCGTTACCCTGTTCGCGCTGAACCGCAGTCTCGACGAGCCGATGCCGCTGGAGGTGACGGCAACCGGGTTTGGCACACTCCTGCTCCAGGAGGCATTGCAACTGCATCATGCGGACCTGAAGGCGGTCAACACCAAACAGGATCCGGAGCGGGTGAAGCCGACGTCGCACCATGATGTCCGCATCGAAGCTGGGCACTTGAGTGCAACGCTCGCACCGGTTTCGTGGACGATGATCCGACTTGACACCGCGCATCAGTGACGAGCGCGTTCGCGTGCAGTAGAATGCTCACAGACCAGAGGGAGCGAAACACATGGCCGACAACGCACAGATGATCATCGATCTCGACCGCAAGCGCATGACCGCGATGGCCGAACAGGACATTGCCACGCTGAACACGCTGCTGGCCGATGACCTGATCTACACCCACTCATCGGCGCGGCTGGACACCAAGCAGAGCCTGATCGGCAACATGGAGTCCGGCTCCACCGTGTACAACGCGGTCGAACCGTCCGACGTGAAGGCGCAGGACCTGGGCAGCGCGGTCGTGCTGACTGGCGTCGCGCGCATCCGTGTCACCTCGGGCGGCAAGCCGAATGCCTTCGCGGTCCGCTTCACCGATGTCTATGCCAACAAGGGCGGCAAGTGGCAGATGGTGACCTGGCAGTCCACCCGTCTCGCGGAGTGACACTCGGTCAACGCGACAGTTTGACGCCGGCCAGATCGACACCGGTCAGGTCGGCTCCGGTGAGGTTCGCGAACGACAGATCGGCGCCGGCCAGCAGCACCCCGCGCAGGTCGACGCCGCGCAGATCGGCGTGACGCAGGATGGCGCCCGACAGGTCCGACTGCATCCGCCGGGTATTGTCGATCACCAGCTCGTGCAGGTTCGCGCCCTGCATCGACGCACCGTTCAGCATCGCACCGGACAGCACGATGCCACGCATGTCGGCGCCATCGAGCCGACAATCGCGGAAATCGGTCTCGGCGCAGCGGGCGGCCTGCAACGCGGCGTGTGACAGATCGAGCCCATAGAACACCGCATGGCGCGCCGTCATCATGGTGAGACACGCGCCGGTCAGCGCGCCCTCGGTGCGCAGATCGAAGCCGCTCAGGTCGAGCGCCGCGCCCATAGCGCCGCAGCTCTCGATGAATTCGCGATGCCGGCGCAGCAGTTCCTCCAGGCTCGCATCCAGTTCGCCGATCAGACGGCCGTTCGGCTTGTCTGACAGCGTGTCCCGCATGTCGGCGCCTGCCATGTCGGTGTACTCGAATTTCGCCCCGGCGATCACCGCGCCGCGGAAGCAGGCGTCGCGGGTGTCGGCCTGGGCAAAATCGGCATCCTGGAGGTTCGAGCCGGTGAAGTTGGCGCCGCGGACATGGGCACGCACCAGCTTGCAGCCGCGCATGACCGCCTCGGAGAAGTCGGTCTTCACCGCGACGGCGCCGGCGAGGCTGGCGTTGGTCAGATTGGCGCCGGTGAATCCGGCGGACGATGCGGTGCCCGAAGCCTCGCGCGGGACCAGCGTGCGGAACTCACCCGTCTTGTCGCGCGTGAGATGCGCACCCGGCCGCAGATCGGCCTCGAACAGATTGGCGCCCACCATGACCGCGCCGGCGAAGAAGCAGCCGCGCAGGTCGGCCCGCGCCATGCTCGCATTCTCCAGGTTCGCCTGACGGAAATCGCAGGCGAACAAGGTGGCGCAGTCGAACCGCGCGCCGTGCAGGTCGGCGCCGAAGAACGCGGACCCGGTCAAGTCGGCGTGCGACATGTCGGTGCCGGCCAGACGGAGCCCGGACAGATCGCAGCCGACCAGTACCGCGCGACGACCGCCCGAACGCCCGTCGCGGAACAGCGCATGCAGCCGCACGGTCTCGTCCAGTTGTGCCTGCGCCAGCCGGACCAGTTGCTGAGGAGAATGACCACTCAACGCCGCGCGACCCCATGCCGGAGCAGGTCCGATTATCGGCGGGCTTTCTTAATGGTTCGTGCACCAAGGCCGTTGCCACGCCGGGTGCGGCGCGGCGTCAGCTTCAGGTGGGGTCCCCAGTGCTACGCGCAGCCGAAGCGCGCTTCACGGCGCTCCGCGTCGCCGCGCGAAAGCGAGTCCGGCGATGCCGAACATGAGCAATCCCAACGTGGCCGGCTCCGGTACCGTACCCAGCGTTGCCGTGAAGGTTGCGCTATAGCCGGAGGTCGGGCTCATGATCAGATCGCCGGCCGTCGTCGCCAGTGCAATCGGGGTGACGCAGGCTCCAGGAAACCCCACACACGCAGTTGCACCACCGGTGGTCGAAAACGCGCTCTGCAGGTCATACGTGTTGGCGGCGAAAATACCGAGCGGGTAGGCCGGGTCACCGGGGAAATTCGGGTCCGTCGGCAACACGCCGGCAGAGCCGAAGCCGATCCCGCCGTTGACATTGTCAACGCTGACGAACATTGCGTCAGTACTCAGGAATGTGCCCTGCGCCAGAACGGCGTGGCTGGTCTGGTCCGTCACGGTGATCGACGCCGTTCCAGCCAAGATTTCGTGCCCGTTCACCGGGGTGGTGAACGACAGCACGTCCGCAGTGTCGCCCACAAACGTAAAGGTGATTACATCGTTCGCGCTGAATGCCAGCGCTCCAAGACCGCCTCCGGTTGGCAGCGACCCCGGCGTGGGCCCCGTAGCCGTGAACGTGTAGGTAATCGGCGCGGCACTCGCCGCGATCGAGCCCGCCACCATGCCGGCCGCGAGTAATCCAAGAATTCTTGCCTGCACTGCATCCCCCGTTTTCGTCAACCAACCTGATCGGAATCGTAGGGATCAAACATTGCATTGGCAATCCATACCGGAGGTTGTGCCGACTGCAACCATCGCTCCTTCTTCCATCATTCCAATGCGCCGGCGGTCAGTCCAGCGACGATCCGGCGTTGCGGCACCAGAACCAACACCAGGATCGGCGGGCGGATTACTGCAACGCGACTCCCATCGCGTCACCGTAGCGACGCGCCGGTTCCAGCGGGTCGCCATACTTCCGGTGCATCGCCGTGTGGTACGCCGCCGCCAGCAGCAGCCTGTCGCGCTCCGGATGCTGGTTGGTGCCGAAATCCATCAACATGCACTGGGCGATTTCCTGATTGTGCGGATCGTTGCCCATCTTGGTAGCGGCCAGCGCGATGCGCTCGACCAGTGGCCCACGGTCACCGACGTTGTCGAGATACGCCTGCGTCCACGCCAGGCTTTCCGCCCCGTTCAGCGCACATACCGAGCCGTCCACCTTCTCGAGCAACTGCCCCGCCGTCAGCCGGTCCGCCCCGCTTGGCGGCGTGATCGTCCGCGGATTGGCATCGCCCATCCCCTTCTGGTGCCAGGCAACGTGGTTCAGGAATGACGCCAGCAGGTAGATCAGCCGCAGCCGCCGCGGATGGTCGAAGTTGTCGTAGAACCAGGCCAGCGTGTTGCTGTACTCGTAGCAGTGGTGTGGCATGGAGAAGTTGTTCGGCTCGTTGGTTTCCATCACAACCTGCGCGGCGGCGATTTGCAGCACGTCGAGAATCCGCCGCGGGTCCTTGCCCGCCTTCAGCAGCTTCGTCACGAAGTGCAGATTGTCGGGCTCGTGGCTGCGGATCACCGCCTCGATCAGCCCGGCCGCCTCCTCCTGGTTCAGTGCCTCCCTGTTGCGCAGCACTGCGAGCTCGGCGTCGCTGACGCCACCATACGGCACGGCGTGCAGTGCCTCGCCCTCGATGTTCATCTTCACCATGTTGCAGGCCATCTCGTAGGTCGAGTACCAACGCGGCCCCACGGCGATATCCAGCGCGCCGGCGTACAGCACATGATGCGCCGCCGGATCGTCCCAGCCGATCGCGTTGCCGATCTCCACCGTCGAGCGCGCGCGATACGCCTTGTGCCCGGTCGTATAGGAGCGGTTGAACAGCATCCGGTCCTGCACATCGATCAGCCCGGCGAACACCAGTTCCGCCAGCACCGCCTTGCGGTTGGGCACGTCCTCCATCAGGCCGAGGAAGCTGCGGTACGCGTCGAGCACCTGGCCGCGATGCACCAACGTCATCCAGTTGGCCAGCCGCTCCTTGAGTGGCCCGTCCTGGCGCAGCGGCTCCTGATCCGGCCAGTACACCACCGGCTCCGGCGGCTTAGCCACCGCGCCGAGGTTGCCACGCGCACGGGTGTAGTGTCCCGGCGCCTTGTCCATCTTCTGGTTCCAGATATCGAGGCCGCTCGGGATGTACCAGATGGTCTGCGCCATCGGCAGCATCGCCAGCCGCTCCGGCACCATTTTCGTCAGGTTGATCGTCGCCCGTGCACTCAGCAGGCAATGGTCGTTGTTGACGAAGTTCGGATAGCCGTCGTCGATGCGCTCATGATACGGCACGTGCGTGTAAGGGGCGTGGATCCGCACCCCCTCGGCCACGATTTCCTTCAACGGACGCCCGGCGCGCACGAGATCGTAATAGACTTGGCTGGCCCCGACCTGGTCGCGCGCCATGACGCGCTCTTCCAGCCTGGCGTAGAGAGTACTCGTGGCGCGGTCGACCTGCACGTCCATCTTGGCTCACTCCGACATATTCCGGACAATCCTAAGCTTGACAGGCCGGGTCCGACAACCATGGTGGCCTGGGTCGGGAGGAGACACGACGATGGCAGACACGCAATGGAGCATCAGCACTGTCGCCGGAACCGGCGCACAGGGCTATGCCGGTGATGGCGGCGCGGCGACGCAGGCGCTGCTGAACAATCCGTTCGACCTTGCGTTCGATCCGGCTGGCAATCTGTGCTTTTCCGACACATACAACCACTGCATCCGTCGTATCGATGCGCGTACCGGTGTCATCGGCACGATCGCCGGCACCGGAGAGAGCGGCTGCTCAGGCGATGGCGGTCCGGCGACACAGGCGCGCATGAATCAGCCATACGGCATCGTGATCGACCGCAGCGGCAACATCTATGTGGCCGATCGGCTGAACGGGCGCGTGCGTCGGATCGACGGCAGCAGCGGCGTGATCACCACGCTGGCCGGCGACGGCTCGGGCAGGTTCAGCGGCGACGGCGGGCGATCCGACCGCGCGGGACTGGCGGAGCCGAACGGACTGGCGCTGGATCGCGAGCATCGTCGCCTGTTCATCGCCGATGTGGCCGATCACCGTGTGCGCGTGATCGATCTTGCTTCCGGTATGATCAGCACATTCGCCGGCACCGGGAATGGGGCCCACACCGGCGACGGCGGGCCGGCGACGGCCGCTGACGTGTTCGGTGCGCGCGCGGTCGCCCTGGCACCCGATGATTCGCTTTACCTGATGGAACGGCAGGGCAGCAGCATTCGCCGTATCCGCGACGGAATCATCGAAACCATCGCCGGCACCGGCGCACGCGGCTATGCGGGCGACGGGCACGATGTACGCCAGGCGGTGTTCGATGCGCCGAAGGAGATGGCGGTCGATCCCGCCGGCAACATCTTCGTCGTGGACACCGAGAACCACGTGATCCGGCTGATCGACGCGCAGAGCAGGACCGTCACCACGATCGCAGGTACCGGCAAGTCCGGTCCCGACGGATTGGCACGCCCGCACGGCGCCGTCGTCGGACCGGATGGCGCCGTCTATATCGGCGATTCCGAGAATCATTGCGTGCGCAAGCTGGTGCGGCGGCATTAGCGAGGCCGGCGAAACCGCCGGCACTGTCACTGCAAGCACTGTACCCCGCAGCTTTGCCGCCGCGATCCCCTATGCTCTATTCAATCTCAACGCCTCCGGGGGAAACGATGCGCTGCCTGTGCTTCGTCGTCATGCTGATGCTCCCGCTTGCCGGTACTGCGGCATTTGCGTGCGACAGCCCGCGCCAGATGGAAGGCTTCAAGACCTGCGCCGACGTAGCCAAAGCCGAACAGGAGGGCGCGCTGGTGGTGTATTCCACCGATCCCGAGGCCGCGGCGGAGCAGGAGCTGGCGAAGTTCCATGCGCTGTTCCCGAAGATCAGGCCAACCTATCTGCGGATCCAGGCCGGCGGCCTCTATGCCAGGCTGCTGGCCGAACGTCAGGGCAACGCCTATCTCGCCGACATCGCGCAGCTCTCCGATATGAGCTTCGCGCTCGATTTCCAGAAGCGCGGCGGCTACATGCAGTACGTCTCGCCGGAGATGGCCGCCTACAAGCCGGGCTTCAAAAGCTCGCCTGAAGGCTATTGGACCTGGGGCGCGCTGGCGATCGCCGCGATCGCCTACAATCCGAAGCTGGTGTCAGCCGAGGAGGCGCCGAGAACCTGGAAGGACATGCTCGATCCGAAGTGGACCGACGCAATCTCGGTGAAGGTGTCGATCTCGGGATTGCAGCACGTGGAATGGTATGTGCTGCGCGAGCTCTACGGTAACGACTTCTGGCCGCAGCTTGCGCCGCTGAAGCCGCACGCCTTCGACTCCTATGTGCAGCAGTTCGACCGGCTGGTGAACGGTCAGGACAAGGTCGCGCTGACCGCGCAGTACTCCGGCTATCTGATCATGAAGGCGAAGGGCGCGCCGGTGGAATTCGTCATTCCACCCGATGGCGTGGTGGCGTCGCCGCAGCCCTGGGGCATCGTGAACCAGGCGCCGCATCCGGCGGCGGCGCAGTTGTTCATGGACTGGTTCCTCGGCGTGCCGGGCCAGACCGGCAACGCGGAGGTGCTGTTCTACCACTCGCCGCGCGGCGACGTGCCACCGCCGCCGGGCGGCGTGGACGTGAACCAGTTCAAACTGCTGACGCCGACCGACTGGCACGCGTTCGAGCAGACCCACACGCAGTTCGTGCGCGAGTGGGACAAGATCACCGGTTTGCGCTGAACGGAACGCACCGTGCGGAGTATCAGCCTGCGACAGATCGTGATGCCGCTCGTCGTCCTGCTGTGCGGCGCGCTGGTGCTGTACCCGATCGGCTTCCTGATCAACGAATCGCTCAATGTCGGCGACCCGTCGGTGTTTCCGCCGGAGGAATACGGCTTCGACAACTTCACCAATCTGACCGACGACTATCGTGCCCTCACCAACACATTGCTGGTCTCCTGCATCGCCACCGTGCTGGCGGTGATCTTCGGCTTCCTCCAGGCCTGGATACTGACGCGCACCAACATCCCCGGCCGCCGGCGGCTCGAACGGCTGATGGAGTTGCCGTACTACATGACGCCGCTGATCGGCGCGCTTGCCTGGGGCGTGCTGCTGGGACCAAAGACCGGTCTGGTCAATCAGCTCTGGCGCTCGACCGGCGCGCCGGGCGATCTGTTCAACATATATTCCGCGTATGGCATCGCCTGGGTGATGGCGCTGTTCGAGGGCACCGTTGCCTTCGTCATGATCTCGGCGGCGATGAAATCGATGGATCCGTCGCTCGAGGAAAGTTCTCGCGTGCTTGGCGCCGGCAAGCTGCGCACGGCACTGCGCATCACGCTGCCGCTGGTCGCACCCGGCGTGCTGAGCGCGACCATCTTCGTGTTCGCCGAAATGCTCGGCTCGTTCGCCGCGGCCTTCGTGCTGGGCATTCCAGGCCGCTTCTACGTGGTCACCACGGTGATCTGGCAGGCCACACTGTCGTTTCCGCCCGACTACGGACGCGCCGCCGCGATGGGCCTGTCGCTGTTCGGCGTGATGCTGGTCACGCTGACGCTCGCGCGGCTGGTACTGCGCCACGGTACCTACACCACCATCACCGGCAAGGCGTTCCGGCCACGCGAGATGGATGTCGGCGCCATGCGCTGGCCGCTGCTCGCCATCGCCTGGGGCTACATCATCGTGGCGGTGATCCTGCCGCTGGGTGC
This sequence comes from Acetobacteraceae bacterium, assembly GCA_036494925.1. Lineage (GTDB taxonomy): Bacteria > Pseudomonadota > Alphaproteobacteria > Acetobacterales > Acetobacteraceae > JAMXLO01. Next base: position 7,818 of record DASXNR010000269.1, on the reverse strand, counting down.
GCTGATGCTCACCTCGTTCGAGCGCTTCGCCACGGTGATCATCCCGCAGATGCAGTTCACCACAGCAAATTACACAACAGCGTTGCAGATGGGCTCGGTCGGGCCGGCGTTCGTCAACAGCCTGATCCTGGGCATCTCGGTCTCCACCATCGGCGTCGTCGTCATCGGCGTGCTCGCCTGGATCATCTATCGCTCGCGTATGCCCGGCAGCGGCGTGGCGGAGTACGTCATCATGTTCCCGCAGGCGGTGCCGCGGCTGGTGTTCGGTCTCGGCCTGCTGTGGGCATGGATCAACCTGCCGATCCCGATCTATGGCACCCTGTGGCTGCTGGCACTGGCATATTTCACCGTGTTCCTGCCACTCGGCCTGCGCACCATCGCGAGCGTCGTGCTGCAGGTCGATCCGAGCCTGGAGGAATGCGCGCGCGTCTGCGGCGCCAAATGGGTGTATCAAATGCGGACCGTCACCATGCCGCTGCTGCGGCCAGGCCTGGTCGCGGCATGGCTGCTGATCTTCATTGCCTCGGTGCGCGAACTTGGCGTGTCGATCTTCCTGATGGGGCCGAATTCCAAGGTGATCGCGCCGGCGATCGTCAACTCCTGGCTGAGTTCCAGCTCCGAGCTGTCCGCTGCCATGGCGCTGATCCAGACCGCGACGGTGTTCATCGCCGTCGCCATCCTGTTCAGTCTGGCACGCCGCGTCACCGGAGTAACCCAATGAACCAGGCCCGCATCGAGGTCACCGATCTTGTGGTCCATTACGGCGATGTCACCGCGGTGGACGGCATCGGCTTCGACATCGCGCCTGGCGAACTGGTGACGCTGCTGGGTCCCTCCGGCTGCGGCAAAACCACCACACTGCGTGCGGTCGCGGGATTGGAGACACCGAGTGGCGGCAGCATTCGTCTGAACGGCGACACGGTGTATTCGGCCAACCAGCGACGCAACGTGCCGGCCGAGCGGCGCGGCGTATCGATGGTGTTCCAGTCCTACGCGATCTGGCCGCACATGACGGTGTTCGACAACGTCGCCTACGGACTGCGCGTGCGGAAACTGCCGCAGGCCGAGGTGCGGCAGAACGTACAGCGCGTGCTTGGTCTGGTGCAGATGCAGGATTACGCCGACCGGCCGGCGTCGAAACTGTCGGGCGGGCAACAGCAGCGCGTGGCGGTGGCACGCGCGATCGCGTTCTCGCCGAACGTGGTGCTGTTCGACGAGCCGCTGTCCAATCTCGACGCCAAGCTGCGCGCCGAGATGCGGGTGGAGCTGCGCGAACTGCAACGGCGACTGGACATCACGTCGCTGTATGTGACGCACGACCAGGAGGAGGCGCTGGCGATCTCCGACCGGGTAATCGTGATGAACGGCGGCCGCATCGAGCAGATCGGCACGCCGGAGGATATCTACAATCGTCCACGCAGCAGGTTTGTCGCGGACTTCGTCGGGTCGGCCAACCTGATCGAGGGCAAGGTGCGCGGCCCGTCAGGCGCGAACGGTACGCTGATCTTCGATGCGGCGGGCGGAGTGCAGCTCGAGGTCGTCGCATTGGACGCGCCACGCGCGGGGCAAGGCACGGTGGCTCTGCGGTCGTCCTATATTCATCTCGATCGCGTGCCTGACTCGCACAACGCGGTGAAAGGCACCATCCATCGCCGCATGTTCCACGGCGACTTCATCCAGTATGTCGTTGACTGGCCAGCCGGGCAGTTGATCGTGCGTCGGCCGCCGACCGAGCTGTACGAGGAAGGCAGCGAAGTCACCGTGTCGTTCGCGCCGGATCACTGCGTGTTGCTGTAGCGGTCACAGGTTATGGGTTTTGCTACGCTCTACCCATCCTACGATTCGGCACGTAACGATCAGGCAGCGAAACCCATCACCGTTGAACTGTTCACTTACGCCGCCTTCGCCCGCTTCGGCCAGCGCGCAGAGACCATCGGCAGCACCTGTTCGATCAGCCGCCGCGTCTGGTCCAGCATGCCCTCGTCGCCGCGCGCCGCCGGACGCAGAATGAACTTCGACGCCCCCGCCTCCACGTACTCCGCGATCCGCGCCAGCATGGTTCCTGCATCGCCGATCGCGAAATGCCGCTCGGGGTCGCGGCCGGTGCGCTTTCGATACGCCTCCATCACCTGCGCCACACCGGGATCGTCGATCCGTCCGAAGTGATACGCGAACGCCGCGCCGTAGTGATCTTCGTCGATACCGCGCCCGCTCTCCACCAGCGCCGCCTTGATCTCGGCGATCACCCGCCCGACATCGGCCGCCGTCTCCGCACCAGCCTGCCACCCGGTGCCATAGCGCGCGGTGCGCCGCACCGCCGCGGCGGAGGAACCACCGATCCAGATCGGCAGGTCCGGCTGCACCGGCTTGGGCGAGATCGACGCACCGGTCAGATGATTGTGCCGTCCCTCGAAATCGACGCTGTCCTCGCGCCACAGCCGCGCGATGATCTCCAGCGCCTCGTCGGTCCGCCGCCCGCGTGTGGTGGTATCGACGTGCAGCGTCTGCCACTCCGGCCCCTGTGGACTGCCGATGCCGAACCCTGGCAGCAGCCGTCCCTGCGACAGCACATCGATCGTCGCGCACTGCTTCGCCAGCAGCACCGGATCGCGCAGCGCCAGCGACACCACGTTGACGCCGAACTTGATCCGCCGCGTGCGTCCGGCGATCGCCGCCAGCGCCGTCATGCACTCCAGGATCGGCTGGCGGCTGACGATGCGGTCGGTCTGCCAGATCGAATCGATGCCGCCCGCCTCGCACAGATCGACCCAGCGCCAGAACCCGTCGGTGCTGGAGAACGGGAACTCCATCAGGCCGACGCCGACCGCGATGTTGCGTGCCACTGTCGTCTCTCCAATCAGTTGTTGCCCACCGCCTCGCCCAGCGTCGCGCCGATCTCCCGGTGCAGCACCAGATCGGCATACGCATCGAGCCCGGTCGGCTCGCGGTTGAGGATCACCAGCCGCACCCCGTTGCGCGCCGCAAGCTCGGGGAATCCGGCGGCCGGATACACCACCAGCGACGAACCGATGGCGATGAACAGATCCGACGCCAGGGTTTCCTCCTCCGCGCGGATCATCGCCGCCGGCGGCATCGACTGGCCGAACGAAACCGTCGCCGTCTTGACGTGGCCGCCGCACGACCCGCAGTTCGGCGCCTCGCCGGTGCGCTCGAATTCAATGCGGATGTCCTCGATCTCGTAGCGCCGCGCGCAGTCCAGGCAATGCGCGTAGGTAGTGTTGCCGTGCAGTTCGATCACCCGGTCCGCCGGCACTCCGGAGACCTGGTGCAGGCCGTCGATGTTCTGCGTGATCACCGCCGAGGCCTTGCCGCGGCTGACCAGCATCGCCACCGCACGATGGCCACGGTTCGGCTCCGCCTTGCGCATCGTCTCGTCGGTGGCGAAGCGCCGGCGCCATGTCTCGCGCCGCGCCTCGTCCGAGGCGAGGAAATCGGCAAAATAGATCGGCTTCATTCGCGTCCAGATGCCTCCGGGGCTGCGAAAGTCGGGAATGCCCGACTCGGTGCTGATCCCGGCGCCGGTGAAAAACACGATCCGGCGCGCTTCGTCGATCATCCGCCGCAGTTCGGCAATGTCTGGGGTCATCGTGCCTGCTCCGCTGGCGCATATGGTCCACCAGCGGCGTGGCGGCGGCAATACGGCGGGCCGAGCGGCGGATCAGTGCCGCTGAAGTGTCAGGTCCCGGGTGCAGCGGTAATCGGTCACGGTCGCCTCAAGCGCCGTGCCATTGATCCGGCCTCTCACCATCGCCCAGACCACGATCATCTGCGCCCACCGACTGGTGGAGTCGGTGCCATACTGGATTTGCCCGCTGAACGTGCCGTCCGCCCCGATCCGCACCGGAATTGGCGCCGGTCGCGCCAGGCTGTCCACGAACGTGTAGTCGAACCTGCCGTCCTTGACGGTGACCGCATCCTGGGAGCTCGGCGGCTCGCACACAAATCCGAAACCCCTGACCAGGCGGCTCTCGCCTTGATAGCTCCCGTCGAACTGAGTTCCGGCGGGCCCGGGGCCCGGCGCGGTGCATCCGGCCGCCAGCGCGCCGGCGCAGCCCAGCGCCGCGAGGAGACGAACCGAACCGGCGGCAAGGAAACGAATGGACATAATGTGTCGGACATGGCCTCGCGGCGGATTTCGTCAAGCTGCCCCCGCCGGCCTATTCTCCTGATGCCTCCCCGGACTACAACGACGATCTACCGAGGACCGTCCTTTCGTGCAGGAAATCAACCTAGCCAGGCCAGCCGGCCGTCCGGCCTGGCTGATCGACAGCGCGGATTTCTGGCGCCTGTGGTTTGTCGGTCTGGTGGTGTTCGTGGTCCGTTGGGTGGAGACCGTGGCGGTCGGCGTGTTCGTCTACCAGGACACCGGCTCTGCCTTCATCGTCGCCATGATGACCATGCTGCGACTGCTGCCGATGGGGCTGTTCGGCGCGTTCCTCGGCGCGATCGCGGAACGGACGGAGCGGCGCACCACGCTGATCCTGGTCACCGCGAGCATGGTGGTCACGTCACTGACGCTGGCTATCCTGGCTCGTTGGCACCTGCTCGAGGTCTGGCATCTCGCGGTCGCCAGCTTCATCAACGGCATCGGCTGGGCCACCGACAATCCGGTGCGCCGGGTGATGATCGGCGAGGCGGTCGGCGCCGGGCAGATGGGCACGGCGATGTCGGTCGATGTCGGCGCCAACAACGCCAGCCGGATGGTGGGGCCGACGATCGGCGGTCTGCTGCTCGCCAGCTTCGGCATCGAGGGCGTGTTCTCGCTGAGCGTCGTACTCTACGCGGTCGCCGTGGTGGCGGCGTGCCGGGTGCGCTACCGCAACACATTTCCACCGGCCACAGCGGAGTCCGTGCTGGCGCGCATCGCCGAAGGATTGCGGCTGGTGCGCAGCGACCGAAGGCTGATCGGCACGCTCACCGTCACCGTGATCTACAACGTCTTCGGCTGGCCGTTCACCAGCATGGTACCGGTGATCGGCCAGGACCGCCTGCATCTCGGCCCCGAAGGCATCGGCATCCTCGCCAGCATGGACGGCATCGGCGCCTTTGCCGGCGCGGTGCTGATGGCAATGCTGTGCAAGCCGCACTTCTATCGCACCGCCTATGTCGGCGGCGTGACGCTCTACCTGGTCATGCTGATCGTGTTCGCCCTGGTGCCGCTGCCGGCGGTCGCGGGTTCGGCGCTGCTGGTCACCGGGTTCGGCGGTGCCGGGTTCAGCATCATGCAGGCAACGCTGGTGTACCTGTCCTCGCCGCCCGAGATGCGCAGCCGCATGTTGGGTGTGCTCTCGGTGTGCATCGGGGTCGGGCCGGTCGGCTTCGTGGCGCTTGGCTGGCTGGCCGATGCGATCGGCGCTCCGTGGGCAACCGCCGCGACCGGCTTCACCGGCCTGCTGATGATGCTGCTGACGCGGCCGCTATGGCGGGCGATCTGACGCAGGCTAGCCGGCGATGAGCAGCGCGACGCCCTTCGCCAACAGCGTCCACCAGGCTGCGGTCACCGCCAGGCAAAGCGCCGTGAAGCCCGCCGACATCAGCCGGTTCACCATGAATCGCTTCCTGAAACGGCCGCGGCCGGAAGGTCCCGCATTGCTGCCGCGTCGTCCTCGCCGATGTTGCGAACTACGCTTGCTATCGTTGCAAGCAGCAGGTCCTGCCCGAACGGCTTGCATAGATGCGGACGGCCAGAGCGCTGGAGACCCTCCATCACCTCGGGATAACCCGACATTTCGATGACCGCTGCGCCAACCGCCTCGGCGGCGCGGGCCACTTCAACGCCGCAACCGTCGGGAAGAATGCTGTCCAGGAGGACCACGTCCACGCGCGAGGTTCGCAGGAATGCCAGCGCGTCCCGCACCGTCGCAGCCGAGCTTACGTGGTATTCGAATTCCAGCGTGCCGTTCAGGACCTCGACGATGAGCTGCTCGTCTTCGACGATGAGGATATGGAAGCGGCTGGCCATTTCCTCCCCCGAAATGCTCGTGGCCCCCGATCATCCGCCCGGGCCTTCGGCCTGTGTGCCTGGGCTTTCAGGAACGCTCGGGCCGGATAAAAATCCCAACCAACACAAGGATCAATAGGGACAACAACCGCCAGCTAAACAAAGCATGGTGAGCGTGTCCGATAGTGCAATAATGAATGTACGAAATCGTACAAAGAGCAGCATTATCCCAAAATCCGGTGACGGCTCTCCTGGATGATCCGGTAGCAATCGCACGCCGCCGCCACCAGACCTTCGTGATCCAGAACCATGACACGGCCTCGCAACACCCGAATGAGACCGCCTGCCTGGAGCGTGCTGGCCGCCACTGAAACGCCTGATCTGCGGACGCCCAACATCACCGACAGGAATTCCTGCGTCATCGGCAGGCTGTCGGCTCCGATCCTGTCACGAACCATCAACAACCACCGCGCCAACCGCTCGGGCAAGTTGTGGCGAGCGTTGCAGGCTGCCACCTGGGCCGCCTGAACCATCAGTGTCTCTACGTAGCGCAGGCACCGATCACGCAGGATGGCAGATTGGTCGATGGCAGATCGGAACGCAGCAGCACTCATGCGGTATGCGTTACCAGGAACCTGCGTGAATGCCCGATGGACGGCATAGGGTGCGGGATTCAGAACCACCTGTGTGCCGACGAATCCTTCGCGACCCGTGAGCCCGACCTCGACGTGTCCGCTGTCGCGGGTATTCGCCGTCAGCGAAACGACGCCGTCGGACACGAAGAAGACATCTGTTATCGGGTTGTCCGGTTCGTAGAGGGCTTGACCGGATACCAGCGTCACGTGGTTGAGGTGCGGACGCAGCAGCTCCATGTCGGCGGTTGGCAGCGCTGCGAGAATCTCGTTGCGAAGTATCGCCTCGTTGGCGTCCGGTCTGGCCATTGGCTGGCTCCCATTCGGGTGGGAGCGCAGCATGTCGCTCTGTCGTCTGGATCAGACATTCGCTCGCTCCCATTCGGGCGGGAGCACAGCGTGTCTCTCGGTCGCCTGCGCCCATCAGCGCGAGCAGGCAATGCGGGTACATTACGCCTTTCCATCGGACGTGACAGCCCTTTATCGACCAGCAAATGCCGAAGCCGTGTTTTGACAATGCCCAGGAAAAATGTCTGGTAGCGTACACAGGCCGCCCCTCACGCGGCCAAGCTGCAAAACGTTGGTTGCCACGCCGCAGGCACTTTCTGCGAACGCCGGAGCTTTGCCCATGAGAGTGCTTCTGGTGGACGACGATGAGCTTGTCCGTAGCGTCATCACCGAGGCCCTCTGCGATGCGGGCTTCGAGGTCACCAGCGTTGCCGGCCCCGAGGAAGCCCTCAGCCTGCCCGGCGGCAACGCCTCCCCTGGTGTGGTTGTCACAGACATCGACCTGGGATTGACGCTGAACGGCTTCGACGTTGCCGACGGCGCGCGCCAGCGCTGGCCCAACGTACGCATCATCCTGATCAGCGGGCTTTCCGCAACGCACACTGGACAGACGCTCAATCCACGCGACCGGTATCTGCAAAAGCCATTCTGCAGCGAGGAACTGGTGCGGACCATCAACGAGTTGGTGACCGAGGCAAGCGCCGACTGATTTGGGTCCATGATCGTGGCGTAGGCAATCCGAATTTGGCATCGCCGCCGAATGGCAGCCTGCCGCCTGCCGAATATCTCCCTTGTCGAGGACGCCAAAAGGACGCCACCTTGTCACGGACAGGTCGTCCGTGTCGGAGGAATGCCGAGTGACAGGTGCGCAGACCACGCCCAACGCCCAGCAGGTCGAGTACTGGAACAGCCCCGCAGCGCAGACCTGGGTCAGGC
>DASXNR010000268.1:0-5796 GCA_036494925.1 Acetobacteraceae bacterium | reverse complement strand
TGCGCAACATCGAAGAGACGCTGACCTCCGCGCAGCAGTCCGGCCTCAAGAAGAAAGAGCTGCTGAGCATGCTGCGTGAGCGTGACAAGCTCGACCGCTCGCTGGGCGGCATCAAGGAGATGGGCGGCCTGCCGGACATCCTGTTCATCATCGACACGAACAAGGAGAAGCTGGCGGTCGAGGAAGCCACCAAGCTGAACATTCCGGTGGTGGCGATCCTGGACAGCAACTCCGATCCGGCGGGCGTGACGTTCCCGATTCCCGGCAACGACGATGCGATCCGGGCGATCACGCTGTATTGCGACCTTGTCGCCGGCGCGGTGCTGGATGGGATCAGCGCCGAGATGGCCGCCTCGGGCCAGGATCTGGGCGCGGTCGAGAACCTGCCGCCGGAAGCGATGCCTGAGATCGAGATCCCGGCCGAAGCCGCCAACGCCTGACCCCCGGGTCAAGCCCGGGGGCAATGGGAGATTGAACGATGCCTGACATCACCGCCGCCATGGTGAAGGACCTGCGCGAAAAGACCGGCGCCGGCATGATGGACTGCAAGCGGGCGTTGACCGAGGCCGGCGGCGACATGGAAGCCGCCGTGGATTGGCTGCGCACCAAAGGGCTCGCGGCCGCCGCGAAGAAGTCCGGCCGGGTCGCGGCCGAGGGCCTGGTGGGCGTCGTCTCGGCGCCCGGTCGCGCCGCCATGGTGGAGGTGAACGCCGAGACCGACTTCGTCGCGCGCAACGACAGCTTCCAGGCCTTCGTCGAGACGGTGACGCGGATCGCGCTCGCGGTCGGCGAGGACCTCGATGCGATCAGGGCCGCGCCGTTCCCGGGCTCCGGCCGCAGCGTGGCCGAGGAGCTGACGCATCTGGTCGCCACGATCGGCGAGAACATGAACATCCGCCGCGCCCGCGTGCTGAGCGTCGGCGGCGGTTTGGTGGCGACCTACGTGCACAACACCCTGAGGCCGGGGCTGGGCAAGATCGGCGTGCTGGTGGCGATCGAGGGCGCCGGCGAGATGGCCGCGCTGGAAACGCTCGGCCGCCAGGTCGGCATGCACATCGCCGCCAGCAGCCCCGAGTCAGTTGATATCGACGGCGTCGATCCGGCGTCGCTGGCGCGCGAGAAGGCGGTGCTGGTCGAGCAGGCGCGTCAGTCCGGCCGGCCGGACAACATCATCGAGAAGATGGTCGAGGGCCGCATCCGCAAGTTCTACGAGGAGGTCGTGCTGCTCGAGCAGGTCTGGGTGCACGACGGCGAGAGCCGGGTGAAGGCGGTGCTCGCCAAGTCGGGCGTGAAGCTGGCTGGCTTCGCACGCTTCAAGCTGGGCGAGGGCATCGACAAGCCCGAGGGTCCGGATTTCGCCTCCGAGGTCGCGGCGACCAGGGGGCCGCTCACTTAGCATCCAACGTGGCTCACGCGGTGCGGTAGAACGCGTCGAGCGGGGCGCTGAAGTCGATGCTGGCCAATGCGAGGGCATCGCCTTGCTGCAGCGGCGTGGGGTTGTCAGGCCACGTGCCGTCTTCCTGCCGCCGAAGCAGGTCCGCGCGAAGCTCCACTGTGGGCAGCACAAGAATCTCCCGCACGCTGGGAATCGTCACATAGCTCCAGACGTTCGCCCAGGTGTCCGCCCTGTTCGATGGTGACAGGATCTCGATCACCACCAGCGGCTCCGGCAATACCTGCTGCGCAGGGTCCCATCCACTACAGCTGACCGCGACGTCGGGCACGCGGACGTTGAGCTTGGCGCGAACCCTGGGCTGGATTCCCGGCGCGGTGATGACACGGCAGCCCGGATGCAGCTCGGCCAGATGGTTGCCGATCAAGCGCGCCGCTTCGGCCTGGATCGCCCCTTGCCTTGGCGACGCCGGCGCCATGGCGCGCGGAGTGCCGTCGATCAGCTCCCACCGATCGCTGTCCCGCGGGTTCCAGGTGAGAAATTCGACCGCCGTCATCGTGGCGGGCAGTTGGTTAGCCGCGCTCATGCCGCCCTCCGCCCATGCAGCTTATATCTAAAACGCCTTCGCCTCCACGCCCGGCCGCCAGCTCGGCAACGATGCCAGAGGTCCGGGGAGGGTCGCCTATCTTCATGCCTGCTTTCGCTGCTGGATCGATCATTCTGCGACGCTTCGGCCAAGCACGGCTGGCCGATTGGGAGGTTCACCCGATGGTGGAGATCCGCCCGCTGTCCACCTCGTTTGTCGCCGAAGTCGCCGGCCTCGGTGTCCGCGCGCCCCATCGATGTCAGGCTGCGGTACCCCTCTTCGCCGGCCGCAGCATCTTTGGGGGGCACGCTGTATCGATCTACGAACTGACGGCCAAGCGTCCACACGACATTCGGCCCTCGCGTTGTTCATCCAGCAACCGACGCCATGCACTCAAGATCGACGGCGTTTCGTCCCCGCACGGCCCGCCGCAACGGTGACAATAGGGTTGCAGGAACTTGTTCCCCCCGCCCCGCGCGATTAGGGTGCGCGCCGCCACCGTCGGGGACTCGCTTCGCATGCCAGACCGCCCGGTCTACCAGCGTGTCCTGCTGAAACTGTCAGGCGAGGCCCTGATGGGCCGGCGCGAGTTCGGCCTCGACAACGAAACCGTCCGCGCCATCGCCGCCGATATCGGCGACGTGGTCGGCATGGGCGTCCAGGTCTGCATCGTGATCGGCGGCGGCAACATCTTCCGCGGCGTCTCCGGCGCGGCCGCCGGCATGGAACGCGCCCAGGCGGACTACATGGGCATGTTGGCCACCGTGATGAACGCACTCGGCATGCAGTCCGGGCTGGAGAGGTGCGGCGTGCCCACGCGGGTGCAGTCGGCGATCCCGATGTCCTCGGTGTGCGAACCCTATATCCGCCGTCGTGCCGAGCGGCATATGGAGAAGGGCAGGGTGGTCATCTTCGCCGCCGGCACCGGCAATCCGTTCTTCACCACCGACACCGCCGCCGCCTTGCGTGCCGCCGAGATGCACTGCGACGCCCTGTTCAAGGGCACCCAGGTGGATGGCGTCTATTCCGCCGACCCGCGCAAGGTCATCGATGCCAGGCGCTACGAGCAGCTCACCTATCTCGACGTGCTGGCCAACGACCTCGGCGTGATGGACGCTGCCGCGATCAGTCTGGCTCGTGAGAACGCGCTGCCGATCGTGGTGTTCAACATCCACGCACCGGGTGCCTTCGCCGCCGTGGTTCGCGGCGAGGGCCGCTTCACCAGGATCATCGAACAGCAATAAAATACCGGGACACGCCCAGGAGGCCGCCATGGCGCAAGCCGATCTCAACAAGCTCAAGCAGGACCTGACACGCCGGATGGACGGCGCGCTGGATACGCTCAAGCGCGAGTTCAACGGTCTGCGCACCGGCCGCGCCCATCCCGGCCTGCTGGAGCCGGTGAAGGTACAGGCATACGGTTCGGAGACGCCGCTCACCCAGGTCGGCACCGTGGGCGCGCCGGAGCCGCGCATGCTCACGGTGCAGGTGTGGGACCGCAGCCTTGTCGGCGCGGTGGAGAAGGCGATCCGCGATTCCGGCCTTGGCCTGAACCCGGCCTCGGACGGGCAGCTGGTCCGCGTGCCGATCCCGCAGCTCACCACCGAACGCCGCACCGAACTGGCCAAGACGGCGCATAAATACGCCGAGGGTACCAGGGTCGCGGTGCGCGCGGTGCGGCGCGACGGCATGGAACAGATCAAGACGCACGAGAAGAAGCACGACATCGGGGAGGACGTGGCAAAGGACTGGAGCGGCGATGTGCAGAAGCTGACCGACCAGTACATCAAGCGGGTCGACGACGCGCTGGCGGACAAGGAAAAGGACATCCGCCAGGTCTGACCGCCGAGCATGTCCCTCACTGCCACCCGGCGCGAAGCGCCCGCGGCGCAGGCTGCGTGCCCGGCGCATGTCGCCATCATCATGGACGGCAACGGCCGCTGGGCCGCCTCGCGACGCCTGCCGAAGATCGCCGGCCATCGCGAAGGTGCCCGTGCGGTGCGGCGCACCATCGAAGCGGCGATCCAGAACGGGGTCGCCTGGCTGACGATCTACGCGTTCAGCAGCGAGAACTGGCGCCGGCCGGCCGGCGAGGTGATCGACCTGACCGGCCTGCTGCGCCAGTACCTGAAGAGCGAAATCGCCGAATTGAAGGAGAACGGCGTTCGGCTGCGCGTGATTGGCGACCGGTCGCGGTTCGACCTCGATATCCAGCAGGACCTTGCCAACGCGGAAACGGAAACCGGCGGCAATACCAGGCTCAACCTGACCGTCGCGCTGTCCTATGGCGCGCGGGCGGAGATCGTCGCAGCCGCGCGCAAGCTGGCCGAGGCGGTGCGCGACGGCAGGCTTGCCGCCGAACAGATCGATGAGGATTGGCTCGCCGGTGCGCTGGCCACTGTCGGCATACCCGATCCCGATCTGCTGATTCGCACCTCGGGCGAGCAGCGGCTGTCCAATTTCCTGCTCTGGCAGGCCGCATACGCCGAACTGGTGTTCCTGGACGTCCTGTGGCCGGACTTCGGGGCTGAACACTTCACGGCCGCGCTGGCCGAATACGCGAGACGGGAGCGGCGCTTCGGTGCTCGTCCTGGCTGAGCGCCCGGCAGGTCGCTGGGCCGACCTCAGCACGCGCGTGCTGTCGGCGCTCGTGCTGGCCCCCGTCGCTCTCGTCTGCGTCTGGGTCGGCGGCATCGCCTTCGCGGTCATCGTCGCTGCCGCGATAGCCGGCCTCGCGGCGGAGTGGCTGGTCCTGTGCCGTCGGTCCGGCTGGGCGCCGCTGCGTCCCGTCGGCCTGGCATACATCGCATTGGCGGGCGTGGCGCTGCTGTGGCTTCGCCACGATCCCGGCACCGGCAGGGCCGATGTGCTGTTTCTGCTGCTCGTCGTCTGGGCCGGCGACATCGGCGCCTATCTGATCGGGCGCTGGATCGGTGGGCCGCGTCTGGCCCCGCGCATCTCGCCCGGCAAGACCTGGTCGGGCGCGATCGGTGGCCTGCTTGCCGCGGTTGCGGCCGGGCTGCTCGCTGCCCATGTGCTGTCGGATGCCGCCACCTTGCGCGCCGTCGCGATCGCCGTCGTCCTTGGCGTTGTGGCGCAGGCCGGCGATCTGTTGGAAAGCTTCGTCAAGCGATGGCTGCAGGTGAAGGATTCGGGCCAACTCATCCCGGGCCACGGCGGCCTGCTCGATCGCCTCGACGGCCTGCTGGCCACGGCCCCGGTGGCTGCCCTGCTGGCGCTCACCCTGGGACGTGGAGTAGTTCTGTGGCAATGACCCCGGCACCGCGCAGCGTCACCGTCCTCGGCAGCACCGGCAGCGTTGGTACCCAGACGGTCGAACTGCTCGCCGCGGATCCCGAGCGGTTCCAGGTTCGCGCCCTGGTCGCCGGCCGCAATGCCAGGCTGTTGGCCGAGCAGGCCATCATGCTGAAGGCAGGGCGCGCAGTGATCGCCGACCCGGCCGGCTACGCCGAACTGCGCCAGGCGCTTTCCGGGAGCGACATCGACACCGCCGCCGGCCCCGAGGCCGTGGTGGAAGCCGCCGCGCTGCCGGCCGACTGGACCATGGCGGCGATCACCGGTGCCGCGGGCCTCGCCGCCACACTCGCCGCGATCAGCCGTGGCGCCGTGGTGGCGCTGGCCAACAAGGAGGCGCTGGTCTGCGCCGGCGATGTGATGTTGCGTGCGGTGACTGCGGCAGGCGCCACGCTGCTGCCGGTCGACTCCGAGCACAACGCGATCTTCCAGGCGCTGGAGGACGACAACCGCCACGCGGTGGAGAAGATCGTACTGACCGCATCGGGCGGCCCGTTCCGCA
>DASXNR010000267.1:0-13704 GCA_036494925.1 Acetobacteraceae bacterium | reverse complement strand
GCGGCTGCTGGTGGGGTCCGAGGGCACGCTCGCCTTCTCCGCCGCGATCGAGCTCGCGCTGCATCCTGTCAAGCCACGGAAACTGCTCGGCATCTGCCAATTCCCGACCTTCCGCAGCGCGATGGCGGCCGCACAGCACATTGTGCAGCTCGACCCCGAGGCGGTGGAGCTGGTGGATCGCACGATGATCGACCTTGGCCGCGGCATCCCGATCTTCCGCGCCACGATCGACCGCATGCTTATCGGCGAGCCGGACTCGCTGCTCATCGTCGAGTTCCACGGGCACGAGGATGCGCCGCTCGCGGCGAAGCTCGAGCATCTCGAAGAACTGATGGGCGAACTCGGCTATCCCAACTCCGTGGTGCGCGCGGGCGATGCAGCATTCCAGGCCGACATCGCCGCGGTGCGCGAGGCCGGCCTCAACATCATGATGTCGATGAAGGGCGACGGGAAGCCGGTGTCGTTCATCGAGGACTGCGCCGTCGACCTCGAGGACCTCGCCGACTACACCGAACGCCTGAACGACGTGTTCGAAAAGCACGGCACCAAGGGCACCTGGTACGCGCACGCCTCGGTAGGCTGCCTGCATGTCCGCCCGGTATTGAACATGAAGGACCCCAACGACGTCGCCACCATGCGGGTCGTGGCAGAAGAGTGCTTTGCCCTGGTGCGCGAGTACAAAGGTTCGCACAGCGGCGAGCACGGCGACGGCCTGGTGCGCAGCGAATTCCACGCCGCCATGTTCGGACCGCGCGTCGTGCGCGCGTTCGAGACGGTGAAGGACGCGTTCGATCCGCACAACATGCTGAACCCTGGCCGCATCGTGCGGCCGCCACGCATGGATGACCGAACGCTGTTCCGTTACGCGCCTGGCTATGCGCCGATCCCCGACTTCACGCCGAAGCTCGACTGGTCGGATCATCCCGGGCCGCTGGGCGGCATGCTCGGCGCGGTCGAGATGTGCAACAACAACGGCACCTGCCGCGCGTTCGACGCCGGCGTGATGTGCCCGTCCTATCGCGTGACGCGCGACGAAACCCACCTGACGCGCGGGCGCGCCAACACGCTGCGCCTTGCCCTGACCGGCCAGCTTGGCGCTGATGCGATCGCATCCGACGCCGTGTCCGATGCGATGTCGCTGTGCGTGTCATGCAAGGCGTGCAGGCGGGAATGCCCGACCGGCGTCGACATGGCAAAGATGAAAATCGAGGTGCTGGCCGCGCGCTTCGACCGCAACGGCCTGAACCGGCGCGACTGGCTGGTCGCCGAGCTGCCACGCTATGCGCGAATCGTTGCGCGGTTCGCACCGCTTGCCAATCTTCGCAACAGTATCCCGGCGCTGCGGCGACTGGGCGAGCGCGTCGCCGGGTTTGCCGCGGCGCGTCCTCTCCCCGCCTGGCGACGCGATGCGTTCCGCGACCGGGAGGCCGCCGCGTTCTCGCCTGATCACCCACGCGGCGACGTCATCCTGTTCGCCGACACGTTCAACCGCTGGTTCGAACCGGAAAACCTGCGCGCCGCTCTGCGCGTGTTGACCGCAGCCGGCTACCGTGTGCGCGTGCCGCAGTACAGTGGCCGCCCGCTCTGCTGCGGTCGCAGCTACCTCTCGGTCGGCATGGTGGACAAGGCACGCAACGAGGCGCGCCGCATGCTCGAAATGTTCGCCGGCGACCTGCCGGTGATCGGACTGGAGCCTTCCTGCCTGCTCACGCTGCGCGACGAGTACCGCTCGCTGCTGCCGGGTGCCGCGACCGATGCCCTGGCCGGCCGCGCTTTCCTGCTCAGCGAATTCCTGGCGCGCGAAAAACCTGCGTTGCCTCTGAAGCCTGTGGCCACCACGGTGCATGTGCACGGCCATTGCCATCAAAAATCGTTCGGTGCCTTCCCGTCCGCCCTGGATGTGCTGAGGCTGATTCCCGAACTCACGGTGAAGCCGGTCGCGTCGTCGTGCTGCGGCATGGCCGGCTCGTTCGGTTATCAGGCCGAAACGCAGGCGGAATCGCGCGCGATGGCCGAGGCCGGACTGTTGCCGGCGGTACGCAATGCACCGCCAGGGGATATCGTGGTCGCCGACGGCACCTCGTGTCGCCACCAGATCCGCGATCTGACCGGGCGCGAGGCGATCCATTCGGTTCGGCTGCTCGAACGGGCGCTGGCATGATGACGCACGACGAGGTGTTGGACTTCTGGTTCTCCGGCGAGCCTGCCAGGCACCGCAAGGTGTGGTTCGAGAAGAACCAGGATTTTGACGCCACGTGCGCTCGCTTCGCCGATGCGTTGCGCGCTGCCAGGGCAGGCGGGTTCGACCACTGGACCGAAACGCCGCGTGGCACGCTGGCACTGATCGTCCTGCTGGACCAGTTCTCTCGCAATCTGCATCGCGATTCGCCCGAAGCCTTTGCCGCCGATCCCAAGGCTCGCGAGATCGCGCGCAGCGCGGTCGCCCGGGGCTTCGATCGGATGCTCGGGCCGGTGGAGCGGATGTTCGTCTACCTGCCATTCGAGCACTCGGAAGACCTCGCGGACCAGGACGAAGGCATCCGTCTGTTCGCAGCGCTGCGCGACGCGTTGGGCGACGAAACGATCCGCCACACCGAGCAGCATCGCGACGTGATCCGCCGCTTCGGCCGCTTCCCGCATCGCAATGCTGCATTGGGCCGTGTCAGCACACCGGATGAACTGGCCTATCTGGCGGAACCAGGCGCAGGCTTCTGATCGCGGACAAATTGGCGCGGTTGCGCGGGTCAGGCCCAACCGACGCAATACGGCTGCGGCCGCATGTCCTCCGGCGGCCCCAGGACGCCGGGAGGAGCGAACTTGTTGCGGAAGTCGAAGGCGTGTGGCGAGGCGCCGTTGCGGTCCAGCAGACGCAAGCGTTCGAGACCCTGTGCGACGCTCGGCGTTGACCCCGCCGGGATCCACCACAGCACCTGATACGCGCCATCCGGCCGCGCGAACCAGTTGCGCCGCTTCGCCATCACGTTGCGGTGGGAGCTGCGGTAAACGAAGTCGAACAATGCCTCCACGCTCTGCCAGACCGACATGTTGACGATAAAGCTCGGATCGTCGCTGACCTGTATGTCGGTGGCATTGCCCTGCGCGGACTGCAATCGCCAGACGAACCCGGGCGAAGCGTCCGCCATCGCGTTCACCTGGTCGAGCAGGCCCATGAATTCCGCGATACGCGGATCATCCAGGGGATACAGCACTGTACCGACATTCATCTGGGCAACGTGCCACGCCGACATCCGGTCCTCCCATGCAGCAGCGATTGAAGCATCGCTGCTGATGCTCGCCATGCCAAGCTCGCAGGTTCGCCCAGGGCAGTCGGGTGAACGGCCGATGCCACCGCGAGGTAGAAGAATCTTAAACAAGGAGGACGATCGAGGGCCACGGAGCGGCACGGAGGAAGAACGAACGCGCCTCGCGCGACGCGCCATTTTCCATCTCCGTGGCCCTCGATCAGACGTTCACCCGATTGCCCGGAGGTTCGCCGGCGTCGGGATGACGGGTTACGCGCCGCCGTCCTACAATGGACCGACCGGGCAAGCGTCCGAGCCAACCATGGAGGCTGTGATGCCGTTCGATGAGACCTCCCGCCAGCCGGGCCGCAGGCCGTCACGCAACGTTCTGGGCGGCATTCTGGACATCTGTTCGACCAGGCCGATGACCGGCTTCTTCCGCAACGGTTGCTGCGACACCAGCGCCGAGGATTTCGGCAGTCACACGGTGTGCGTGGTGATGACCGCCGAATTCCTCGCGTTCAGCAAGGCTGCCGGCAATGACCTCTCGACGCCGCACCCCGAATTCGGCTTCCCGGGCCTGCAGGCCGGCGACCGTTGGTGCCTGTGCGCGCCGCGCTGGCAGGAGGCGCTGGACGCCGGTGCCGCGCCCCGTGTCGTGCTGCGCGCCACCCAGGAGGGTGCGCTGGAATACTGTGCACTGGCGGACCTCAAGACCTACGCCGTCGATCTGGCCTGAAGTGTGGCCGGCGAACTTCCGGCCGAATTCGCGCTGATCGCGCGGCATTTCCGGCCGCTGGCCGGACCAGGCGCGCTCGACCTGCAGGACGATGCCGCGGTGCTGCTGCCACCGGCCGGACGCGAACTGGTGCTGACCTGCGACGCCATGGTCGCCGGCGTCCACTTCCTGCCCGACGATCCGCCCGATCTGGTCGGCCGCAAGCTGCTGCGCGTCAACCTGTCGGA
This sequence comes from Acetobacteraceae bacterium, assembly GCA_036494925.1. GTDB lineage: Bacteria > Pseudomonadota > Alphaproteobacteria > Acetobacterales > Acetobacteraceae > JAMXLO01. Next base: position 9,496 of record DASXNR010000267.1, on the reverse strand, counting down.
TCTGGCCGCCAAGGGGGCGACGCCTCTTGGCTACCTGATGACGGTCTCGACGCCGCGCGACACGCCCGATGCATGGTTTGCCGGTTTCACGGCCGGACTCAAACACGACCAGGAGCAGTACAGCGTCGCGCTGCTGGGGGGCGACACCACCTCGACGCCCGGCCCGATCTCGCTGTCGCTGACCATCGTGGGCCACGTTGCGCCCGGTCAGGCAGTGCGTCGTGTCGGCGCGACGCCGGGTGATGGCATCTGGGTCACCGGCACGATCGGCGACGGAGCGCTCGGCCTCGCCGTGGCGCGCGGCCGGCTCGACGATCCGAGCCGCCACCTGCTCTCCCGTTATCGCCTACCGCAGCCCCGGGTGGGTCTGGCGATAGCCGGTATCGCCTCCGCCGGTATGGATATTTCCGATGGGCTGGTGCAGGACCTCGGCCATATCTGCCGCGCCAGCGGCATCGCCGCCGATATCGACGCCAGCCTGGTGCCGTTGTCCGACCCGGCGCGGGCGGCCGGACCGGACTGGCTCGCCACCTGCCTGACCGGCGGCGACGACTACGAGTTGCTGTTGGCCGTTCCACCGGCGCGGGAACCTCGACTGCGACAGGCCGCGCTGGCGGCCGGCACGATTGTCACGCGCATCGGTGCCTTTCGCTCCGGCCCACCCGAGGTAATCGTGCACGGGCCTGATGGGACGCCGATGAACTTCGGCCGAGGTGGCTGGAGCCATTTCTGATCGGCGGTGCTGACAGGAAGCGCGAATCGCGACGGGATGATGGGTTTCGCTGCGCTCTACCCATCCTACAAATTTGGCGCGGATGGGTTGCCGTAGCATGGGTAGAGCGCAGCGAAACCCATCGAGCCAGGTGACCGCGTGAGTTTCCGGTCAGGCCGGAAATGCCCATTTTGCGTCGATCAACCCTTGATCCCGGTCAACGCCATATTCTCGATGATCCGTCGCCGCAGCAGCAGGAACACGACCAGCATCGGCAACGTGCTCAGTGTCGAGCCCGCCATCAACTTTCCGTAATCGGTGCTGAAACGGAACTGAAACGCCGTCAGGCCGACCTCCGTGTTGAACAGCAGCTGGTTGTTGACCACCAGCAACGGCCAGATGAACGCTGCCCAGGCCTGGATGAAGGCAAAGATCCCCACCGCGCTGATCGCATTGCCGGACAGCGGCACCAGCACGCGCCGGAACGTCCACCACTCCGAGGCGCCATCGACGCGCGCGGCCTCCATCAATTCGTCCGGAATCGCCGAGGCGACGTGCTGGCGCACCAAAAAGATGCCGAAGCTCATCACCAGGGTCGGCAGGATGATCGCCTGATAGGTGTTGATCCAGTGGATCCGCACCAGCTCGATATAAAGCGGGATCATGTAGGCCTCGAATGGCACGATCGCCGTCGCCAGCACCAGGGTGAACAGCACGGTTCGTCCGGGGAACCGGTATTTCGCGAACACCGCGCCGGCGATCATCGAGGTGATCACGCAACTTATGGTCGATGCCACCGAGATGAACACGCTGTTGACGAAGAAGCGCACGAACGGTGCGGCCTCGAACAGGCCGCTGTAGTTGGACAGCGTGGGTTGGGCGGGGAACCACCGCGGCGGCCAGGCGGCGATCTCGCCAGGCAGCTTGAACGACGTCGCCAGCATCCAGATCATCGGCAGCAGCATGAACACCGCGCCGAGGCTCAGCACGCCATGGACCAGCACCGCCGTCACGCGCGAGCGCAGCCGCCGCCGGCGTCGCGCGGGACTCATGTCGTCTCCTGCTCGCGAAACGAGCGGAACTGGATCAGCGTGAAGCCGAGTACGATCAAGGTCAGCGTCACCGCCTCCGCGGACGCGTAGCCCATCCGGAAATACTGGAAGGCATTCTGGTAGATGTCATAGACCAGCACGCGCACTGCCTGTCCCGGTGCGGCCTGCGACCCGAGCGTCATGACATAGACCTGGGTGAACACGTTGAACGCATTGATGGTCGAGGTGACCAGCACAAACAGCACGATCGGCCGCAGCAGCGGCAACGTCACCCGCCAGAACTTCTGCAACTCGGACGCGCCATCCAGGCTGGCAGCTTCCAGATAGGAGGCCGGGATGTTGCGGATGCCTACCAGGAAGATCACCAGATTGTAGCCCAGCACCTTCCACACACCCATGATGACCAGGGCCCAGAGCGCGATATGCGCATCCGTCAGCCAGGCGACCGGCGGAATACCGACCAGGGACAGGGCATAGTTCAGGATCCCGTAATTATAGTCGTAGATCCACTTCCAGGCGATCGACATCGGCACCAGCGGCGTGATGACCGGCAGGAAGTAGATCGTCTGATACACCGCGGATGCACGGCCGGGGCGGGCCATCAGCACGGCGAGCGGCAACGCGATGACGGTGCTCAGCAGCACGGTCGACAGCGAATAGACCGTGGTGTTCCAGATCGCGATATGGAAGTTCTCGTCGCCCAGCATGCGCACGTAATTGTCGAACCCGACGTACGGGCGGACGCGCGCGATCAGCTTCCAGTCGAACAGGCTGAGCTGCACGCTGCGGCCGATCGGAACGATCCGCACATAGGCATAGATCGCCATCACCGGCAGCAGCATGGCATAGCACCAGACCCAGAGTCTGGCGCGCCGGCCGAGACGCGTCATCGTGGCTCAGCCGTAGAGATTCGCGTCCTTCAGGATCTTGTCGGTCTGCTGCGCCATGTCGTGGATGCGCGCGGCGATCGCCTGCGGATTGCCCTTCAGAGACGGATCGACATAGGACGCGGTCAGCCGGTCCGCCAGCCTGCTCTCCACCTCGTCGAACGCGGTCAGCACCGGCTCGACATAGTATTTGATGTCGGCCGGTGGCGCGACGAACACCTCGAACTGCGGCGTCTTGGCCAGCAGCGGCTTCCAGTCGATGTCCGTGCGCGGCGACAGCCAGCCGGTCACCTCGGTCAGTCGCATACCGTTCTCGGCATTGGTGAGGAACTTCACGAAGTCCCAGGCCGCCGCCTTGTTCTGGCTCTGGCCGTTCACATACACGCCCTCAGGCTGCAACAGCATCATGTGGGGCATGCCGGCCTTCCACGCCGGGATCGGCGCGACGCCATAGTCCAGCTTCGGGTTCTTCGACTGGATCTCCCCGATCACCCAGGATTCGCGGAACAGCATCGCGGTGGCGCCGGAGGCGAAGGCGTCCGCGTCGTGCGGCACCTTGGGGTCGTCGATGCGCCAGGTCTGCACCGCATCGACATAGAAGCCGAGTGCGTCCTGGCCGGCCTGGTTATCGTAGCCATTGTGCCATTTGCCGGGGGCGGTGCGCTCGATCAATGAGCCGCCGGCCGCCTCCAGCAGATAGCGGAACTTCTCGCCGATCCCACTGCCCTGCCCCGACAGGCGCAGGCTGATGCCGCTTCGCGTCATCCGGCCCTGGCTGTCGAACTGCACCAGCTTCTTCGCCGCCTCGATCAGCTCGGGGAAGGTTGCCGGGGGTCCGGCAAGGCCGGCCTGTTGGAAATAGGCCTTGTTCCAGTACATCGACGCGCGGCTGCCCTCGAGGAACGGCAGGCCATAGGTCTTGCCGTCCAGGGACAGGAACTCAACGGTGAACTTGTCCCACACGCCGGATTTCAGATGGGCATCGATGTCGGGCGGATTGGGATCGATCAGTCCGTTGTCGATGAAGTTCACGCTGATATTGGTGCCGATATCGAAAACGTCCGGTCCCGTGCCGGTCGGGACCGCCGCGGTCAATTTCTGCTCCGCCTCGCGGAGCGACGTGCTGAAGAAGTCGAAGCTGACGCCCGGATGGGTCTTAGCATATTCGGCAGCCACCGCCTGGTACACCGGCTGGATTTCCGGAAAGCCGGTCCAGATCGTGAGCTTGGTATCGGCATGCGCCGGCCTGGCTCCGGCCACAACGGCAGCGCCTGCCAAAGCCAGCGCCTCACGTCGACGCAGCATGGCTGAACTCGATCCTGATAGTGCGCCCACCGATCCCCTCCATCGATTTTGAGCAAACTCGCACGCGCTGGCGCGTTGTGTCCAGAACCGTGCCGACGTATGCGATTCACGCCGACATTCGCGGTGCTGAGCGCAGTTTCTCGATCGGCCGCTCTTTTTTTACTGCCGCGGCGGCGGGCAGCGCTCGATTGCTCCCGACGACTTCATCGGTGCGTCGCTGCGACTCAGCGAGTAGGAATTCGCATCGAGAAAGTTGACGTACACCTGAGCAGGCTTCGGTGTGGCAGAACCCGGATCCGACAGCACAAGCGTGTCCGGCGTGGCGGAGATGACGTCGAAATCCAGGTTCGTGACGGTTCTCAAGCCATCCTGGTATGGTTTCGCATACCGTACCGACAGTTTTTTTCGGTCGGACGCCACAGCAACCGTCTGAGGATTTTCCGCGCACGATTGCAGAAAGTCGGCCCGCCAGCCCCACACGCCCTGGACCGCCTTCAGCACATCAAGATTCAGTCTCGGTTTTGCAGCAAGCCGGGCCACGGCCGACACCTGCATATTCCGATGAACGGAAAATGTTGCGGCGGTGGCGGCGCAAAGCATGACGACACTTGATACCAGCGCTATGCGCGTCCAGCGAGGCCTGCGGGCCGCGATGACCTCCTTGGCAACCGCGATTTCGGCGGCGGGGTTCTGCGTTTGCAGCTCGGATGGGACATGCCTTTTCACGACGGCGGTCAGATTGACCGCCTCAAGCCGTTCGGCGGCTGCGATCACCCGGCTATCCGTTCGAAACCGCCACAATTTGGCAACGGCAATAACTGTACCGGCGGTGGCGGCCAGCGTGAGCAAGATCGCCACCGCGGCCCAAATGGTCCACGCGACAGAAAAATCAGGCAAGAAGGATCACCGTCAGCACGTTCGCACCGTACCCCACGATAAGGGCAACATGCTTGATCCGCAACAAGGACTGCCGTGCCGTTGCGTTGACGGCGGCACAGCTGATGGTGCCTTCTCGTACGGATTATCGTGCGGGAGAATACTTATCATGAGGATCACCGCTGTTCGCGCCCATCCACTGTCGGTACCCTACGAGCGACCGCGCTGGACCGCCCACGAACGGATGGAACGAGACCAGCTCGTGCTGATTGAAGTCCGCACCGACCAGGGACTGGTCGGCTTCGGCGAAATCGCCGGCGGACCGCAGAAGCTGATATGCGACCTGGTCGACACGTTCGCGGCCGTGGTCACCGGCATGGACCCGCTAGGCCACACCGAGATCTGGCAGAAGCTGTTTTCGCTGACCTCGCCGCGACCGGGCGGTATCGGCGGGTGGGACGGCATGCCTGCGCCGTTGCCGCGCCTGCATCGGCCGCAGATCATGGCGGCGATCGGCGGCATCGACATCGCGCTGTGGGATCTCAAGGGCAAGGCGGTGGGCCTGCCCGTGTTCCGGCTGCTCGGCGGCACACGCACAGAGGTGTTCACCTACGCGACCGGCGGCTACTACCGCGAGGGCGAGCCGCTCGAACGCTGTGCCGACGAATTCGCGCGCTTCGTCGCCGACGGCTATCGTGCCGTGAAACTCAAGACCGGGGCATTGTCGCTGGCAGATGAGGTCGCGCGCATCCGCGCCGTACGTGCGGCGATCGGACCCGACGTCAGGCTGATGCTGGACATGAACGCCCCGTACGATGTCGCCGGCTGCATCCGCTTCGCCGAGGCGGTCTCGCCCTATGACATCTTCTGGCTGGAAGAGCCGTTGCACTGGTACCTGCAGCCGGCCGACTATGTGCGCCTCGCCGCCGCGTCGTCGATTCCGCTGGCGCACGGCGAGCGCGAATGGCACCGATACACTGTCCGCGACTTCATCGATTCCGGTGCGATCCGCTTCGTGCAGTTCGATTCCACACGCGCGGCCGGTTTCACCGAGTCGCTGCGCATCGCGCACTATGCGGAGCAGCACGGCGTGACGATCGCGCCGCATTCGGCGCTGCACGTCCACGCGCATCTGGTCGCGGCATTCGGCGACGCCGCGTTCGGTGCCGAATCGATTGGCGATTCCGGTCGTCATCCGATCCACCACGGTATCCATCGTGGCGGTGCCGAGGTGAGGGACGGGATGGCGCATCTGACCGAGGCGCCGGGGTTCGGGATGGAGATCGACTGGGATTATGTCGAGAAGTGCCGCGTGGCGGGCTAGCGCCAGTGATCATGGCGAGAACACCTGAATCCGCATGCTGCGTCTGTCGTTCGGCCTGCTGCTGACCACGGCGGTGCTGGGCGGCCTGCTGGCCGCGTTGCGTCTGCGGAGCAGAAACGCGTCGGCGGGATGGATACCCGGCGTGCTGCATGGAGTCTGCGGGGTAATCGGGCTCATCGCGCTGTTGTTTGCCCTGCGCGGACCGCCGCGCGGCGAGGCGATGGGAGTCGCGTCGTTCGGTCGGATCGCCGCGCTCTTGCTTACGATTGCGCTAGTCGCAGGCTTGGCCATTCTGGTTCTGCGTCTGCGTCGCCACCCAATGACGAGCCTGATCATCGGAATCCACGCCACCATCGCCATCGCCGGCATCGTCATGCTCGCCGCATATACGCTGGTGGGATGACGGTGCTCGCGGAAGCGGGCTGCGTCGCCACGGAACAAATTCGTAGCCCTGGTCAAAGAGTTCCGGGATCAGCTTCACCCGGTGCCACGCGGGGGGCCGATCGATGGCGACGTCGGGATCCACGTGGATCGCATGCCCCGGCGACCAGCATAGAGCTGCAAGGTCATCGCACAGTAGTCGCCGATGTCGGCGAAGTCTGAACTGTAGCTGGTGGCCAGACAGAAACGGGGAACGCCTTGTCCGTTGTGCCGCGCCGTCATTGCGCCAACGTTTCACTGACCGCAGACCGAGAAACTTACAGCATGGGCTGACGTGATGCCGCAATGGTGGCGCGGACTCTGAATTGAGCGGGGCAGCGCTCGAAGGCTCGGGCCGCGGATTTCCCGCGTTGCCGCGCTGCGCCGGCCGCTCCGCCCTCGCGCCTGGTCACCTGCAGCGCTCGATCGCTCCCGTCGTCTGAAACGGCTGGCTGCTGCTGGTCGCGATATAGGTATCCGCGTCGAGGAACTTGATCGTTACCGACGGTGGGCGTGCGGTGGACATCGGCCCCTTCAGCACCAGCACATCGGGCTGCGTGGACACGACATCGTAGTCGAAAATCGGCGCCGTTGCCGCGGGCGAGATCGGTTTGGCGTAGTGGACCGACAGCGTTGCGCGATCGGGCGATACCGAAATCACCTGGGGATTTTCGGTGCACGACCGCAAGAAGTCGGACCGCCATCCCCAGACGCCCCGGATAGCCGCGAGAGCATCGCCGCTCGGCAGAGCCTTGGCCGCAACCTGGACCACGCTTGCGGCGTGCAGATTCCGATGGACGAAGAAAGCCGCGGCACCGGCGGAACATACCATGAGCACGGCAGATACGATGGCCCATCGCTTCCACCTCGGCAGCCTGGCATCGATGATCTGCCTGGCAAGCAGCAGTTCCTCGGACCGGCGGTGCGAACGAAGCCGCCGCGGAACATATCGCCGTACCACATGGCTCAGATTGACCGTCGCAAGCGTCTCGGCAGCCTCGACGACGAGGTGATCGCGGCGCAATCGCGACAGCGACCAGACGGAGAACGCGGCGCCGGCCACTCCCAGGAGCAACAGCGCGAACGACACGCCCGCGAGACCACTCAGCGCAGCAGCGACAACAGGCAAGCCGATTCACCGTCGATAGGATGCGACGCAGCGATAGAGCGAACATGCTCAACCTGCAACGGATGGGCCACGCCAGCCACCTTGCACATTCCCTCACATCCCACTATGTCTTGGCCCACAAATCAATCTTCCGCAGAGTTACGGAGGGTGGCCCTTACCGGCCGCCTTTTTTGTTTTGGACGCAGCTGAAGCAACCCACACCGGCCTCGAAGCCCGGCTGGCCGCGATGGTAGCACCCGCGCTGGAAGGCATGGGCTACGAACTGGTGCGCGTCGCCGTGCTGGGCCGCGAACGCCCCACCGTCCAGGTGATGGCCGATCGCGCCGACGGCAGCCAGATCACCGTAGCCGACTGCGAGGCGATCAGCCACGCGATTGGCGCGGTGCTGGACGTGGAGGACCCGATCCCCGGGGCCTGGTCGCTCGAGGTCAGCTCCGCCGGCATCGACCGCCCGCTGACGCGCGCCAAGGACTGGAACCGCTACGCCGGCCACCTCGCCCGCGCCGAGACGATCGCGCCGATCGGTGGCCGGAGGCGGTTCTCGGGAATCGCGCTGGGCGCCGATGCCACGTCCGCCCGCCTCCGGCTCGACGACGGCACTGAAATCACCCTTCCCCTCGACGCCATCAGACGTGCCAAACTGGTGCTGACCGACGCGTTGATCGCCGCAACCGCAAACCCGCCTCGTCCCAACTAGAAACAGAGGTCCAAATGGACACCGCCATTGCCCGCCCCGAACTGCTGCTGGTCGCCGACGCCGTCGCGCGGGAAAAGAACATCGACCGTGAGGAAGTCCTGGAAGCCATGGAGCAGGCGATCCAGAAGGCCGGCCGCGCCAAGTACGGCCACGAGAAGGACATCCGCGCCACGATCGACCGCAAGACCGGCGACGTGCGCCTGTCGCGCTGGACCGAGGCGGTGGAGACGGTGGAGAACGAGGAGACCCAGATCCCCGTCCACATTGCGAAGAAGTTCCAGCCGGAGATCAAGCTGGGCGAGCATCTGGTCGATCCGCTGCCGCCGATCGATTTCGGCCGCATCGCGGCGCAGACCGCCAAGCAGGTGATCGTGCAACGGGTGCGCGAGTACGAGCGCAAGCGGCAGTACGAGGAGTTCAAGGACCGCGTCGGCGAGATCATCAACGGCGTGGTGAAGCGCACCGAGTACGGCAACCTGATGGTGGAACTCGGCCGCGCCGAGGCGCTGCTGCGCCGCGATGAACTGATCCCCCGCGAGAGCTTCCGCAACGGCGACCGTGTGCGCGCCTACATCTACGACGTGCGCGACGAACCGCGCGGGCCGCAGATCTTCCTGTCCCGCACGCATCCCGGCTTCCTCGCCAAGCTGTTCGCCCAGGAGGTGCCGGAGATCTACGACGGCATCATCGAGATCAAGGCGGTGGCGCGGGATCCCGGCAGCCGCGCCAAGATGGCGGTGATCAGCCGCGATTCCTCGATCGATCCGGTCGGCGCCTGCGTCGGCATGCGCGGCTCGCGCGTGCAGGCGGTGGTGCAGGAGCTGCAGGGCGAGAAGATCGACATCATCCCGTGGTCGCCGCAGTCAGCCACCTTCGTGGTGAACGCGCTGGCGCCGGCGGAGGTCACCAAGGTGGTGATGGACGAGGAGGCCGGCCGCGTCGAGGTCGTGGTGCCGGACGAGCAGCTTTCGCTCGCGATCGGGCGCCGCGGGCAGAATGTGCGGCTGGCGTCACAGTTGACGCGCTGGGACATCGATATCCTGACCGAGGCAGAAGAGAGCGAGCGGCGGCAGGAGGAGTTCCGGCGGCGCAGC
>DASXNR010000266.1:0-6992 GCA_036494925.1 Acetobacteraceae bacterium | reverse complement strand
GGCGATGAGGCCATCCACTGCATCGTCGACCTGATGTATGCCGGCGTACCGTATACGGTGCTGCAGCGCGCGATGCACATCCACCCGACTGTGGCCGAGCTGCTGCCGTCGCTTGCTGCCGAGCTGGCGCCGGCGACGTAGTCTGGCGTTTCAGGAAAACTGGAATCGCGATGGGGTGATGGGTTTCGCTGCAGCGAAACCCATCGCGCCAAGTGATCGCATGAGTCCCCGGTCAGGCCGTCGCGACCTTCGCCCCTTGGCGTGGATCCGCCCCACAGGGCCGCGTCTCCGGCATGGCCAATCCCACCATCATCACAGCACAGACACCGGCGACCGCAAGTGCAACGAACGCCGTTTGCGCGCCCAGATCGGTAGCGATGGTCCCCGCCAGAACGTTGCTTGCCGTCGCTGCCGCACCGATCGCCAGCCCCAGGATCCCCATCCGCAGGCTGAAGCGGCCGCCGCGCCCCGAGATGTCGGCAACCACCAGCGGCGTGATCACACCGAAGGCGGCGCTGCTCAGCCCGTCCAGCGCCTGCACCGGAATGATCCACAGCGGGTCTGTCACCACCGCGAGCAGCATCGCCCGCGCCGGCAACGCGCAGTACCCCACGAAGAGCACCCATCGCCGACCCCACCGCTGCGCCGACCGTCCCGCCAGAGGGGAGAGCAGCGCCACCATCGCCTGCGGCACCAGGATGCAGGCGGCGATGATCAAACTCGCCTCGGCACCGGCTCGTTTGGTGATCTCCACCCCGGCCAATGGCAGCATCGCCGCATTGGCCAGATGGAACAGTGCCGTGCAGCCAAGATAGGCGAGCAATCGGCGCTCCAGCAGGACGTCGCGCACCGCCTCGCGCACCACCATCGAGCCAGCAACAGTCGCCCCCAAGGGCATGGCGTTCCGGTTGGCGAGCGGCAGCAGTGCAAGCAGGGCCGGCACGCACATCAGGGCCGCCAGCCAGAACACCGCCTGCGTCGAGACCCAGGTTCCGAGCGTCCCCATCAGCACCGCACCTATCGCAGTGCCGATGGCCGCGAACCGCGCGTTGCGCCCAAGCCGCTCCGCCACCGCTGCTCCGCTGACCAGGGCAAGCGTCAACGCCGCGAGCGCCGGGTTCAGCATGCAACTGGCAAACCCGTGCAGCGACTGGGCAAACAGCACCCACCAGAATGCGGGCGACCAGGCCATCAACACGGCACTCGCGCCGATCCCGACAAGTGCGACCGCGGACGCAACAGCCTTGCTGCGCAGCGCATCCACCAAAACCCCGGCCGGCACCTGCGCCAGCATCGCGGACGCCGTTCCGACGCCCAGCGCGATGCCGAGTTCGGCCTGGGTCCAGCTATGGGCGGTCAGATAGACTGCGATGAACGGCCCGAACCCCGTCTGCAGATCAGCGACGAAGAAGAACAGCCAGTCCAGTCCGCGCAATGCGCGCCGCGACGCCATCTGGCGGTCTACTCGGCATCATCGGGCGCGCCCAATATCGCCACCGGGCGCCCGGCGATGTAGTCGGCCCAACTCGTGATCCGGTCGGGCGGGATCACAATCGACATGACCGGCCCCTTCTCCCCCGGCGCGAAACGTAGCGCCGACCATGCCAGCGCGACCTTGCGGTTGCCCACTCCCATGAACCCGCCGACGTCAACCACCACCGCGCGCACCCGCCCCTGGCTGTCCGCCAGCAGATCGACAATGCGTCCGAGTTCGGCTCCCCCGGCGCCGATCACGGTGTGACCCATCAGCCCCGTCAGTTCCACCGGCGCCACCTGCTGAGCCCGAACAACCGGCGGCGCCGCCGGTTCCGCCTCGGGCGAAGGAGCGGGTTGCACGACCGGCGGAGGCGCCATCTGCTGCGCGGAAACCGCGGTGGCAAGCGCCACGCCAGCGAGCAACACGAGGCAGGCCAGAGACCGGTTCCGCGACACGGTTGGCTACTCCAGACGACACCGCAGCCTTACCCGCTTCGCCCGCCGGCGGCCAGCACGCTGACTTCAGCGGCCAAAGCCTTGCCCTCACCGGTCAAATGGCGACACTTCGGGTCGAAGCGCCGTTGTGCGGAAGGGGACCATCGATGGCCGACATTGCTCCGAGCGGACACGACCTGTTCGAGATCATGCGGACCACGCGATCGATGCGCCGGCTGAAGCCGGATCCGGTGCCCAATGCATTGCTGAACCAGGTGCTGGAGGCTGGGACCTTCGCCGCCAATGGCGGCAATATGCAATCGTGGCGCTTCCTGGTGATCCGCGATCCCGCGATCAGGTCCGCAGCCGCGGTCTGGTACAGGAAAGGGTGGCATGAGGTCGTGGGACCACGCTACCGCTCAAGCCAGCCGCCGCAGGGAACCACGCCGGAACGTTTCGCCCGCATGCTCACTGCCGCCGAATACCTGGCGGACCATTTCCACGAGGCACCGGTGTGGATCGTGCCCTGTCTGGCAGGACCTCGCGGTTCAGGGTCGTCGATCTTTCCGGCAGTGCAGAACATGCTGCTCGCGGCGCGCGCCGTCGGGTTGGGCGCCACGCTGACCACCCTGTATCTGATGCACGAGAAGGAAACCGAGGCGGCGATGGGCATTCCGGAGGGCCAGCACTCCTACGCGATCCTGCCGATCGGCTTTCCGACCGGCAAGTTCGGGCCGGTGCGGCGCGCACCGCTGGCGGAGGTGGTGTTCGAGGACCGCTGGGGTCAGGCGTGGCACGGCGAATGATCCGCGCGGTGCGCGTCGGAGCCAGCCGTCACTTATGCAGGGCTGCCTGAATCGCATCCACCAGCACGGGCTTCGCCCCCTCGGCCTGCAGGATCGCGACCGGGATCACAACCGCCGCTTCGCATGCCTGCACCACGTGCGGCAGGCCCGGCTCAACCGCGAGCCCACCTTTCCTGGCGTCCAGCCAGGCCATCATCGGCGGGGCGTCGGCTCCGGCAAAATCCTGTATCGCCTGCTTGCACTGATCGTTGTCGGAGGCATCGTTTGCCCGGTAACCGTCAAGATAGAGGGCGAACAGCCGTTGCGAAGCAAGCGTAACCATCCTGGTGCCGTCCGCGCCTTGCTGCAGCGCGACGTTGCCGGTCAGTGACGCAGGCAGCAACTGCGTCCAGTCGACCGGAGCGCCGGTGCGGAGGTCGTAGACGATGGACATGGTGGATGCGTCCGGATGCGCGCCGCCGCAGTACAGATCGTCGGTAACGACGTAGCTGATGTAGCCGGGACCGCGCATCGGCACGTCGATCGAGCGCTGCCAATCGCCCGGCTTGCCGTCCGCCTGCTTGCAGGCATCGACGGCTTTGCCCACCGTCTCATCGAGGCGGTGCAATGCCGTGTCGATGCGGTTCTCCGCCGCATCCACCGGATCGACGATCGGCGGCATGGACGCCACGTTGGCGCGCACGGCCGGTGGCACCCGGAGGTGAACGGCACGGTCGGCCGCTCGTGCACCGGGGCCGACCAACAGACCTGCTGCCACCAGCACCGTTGCGCCGCGAAGAGGCGTCATCTGAACCCTCCCATCACCGCCGCCCGATAGACCACGTGGGTCCGAACTCGATCGACTGATACCATATTGTTGCAGGCCAGCTCACCAACCCAGAGACGAGAAGCTCCCCGGATGCGGTTAAAAAGTCGTTTCACGGCACCAAACGGCTGCAGCGTGCTCGCCGCCTGTCTTGTTCTGTGCTGCAGCCCGCCTGGCGTGGCGGGCGCGGACGATACCGTGCTGTGTCGCAACGGCACCTTTCCGACGCAGGGCGGACGGTTCGGGCTGGCCAAGGTGGTCGGCGCGCCCCGCGCCTATCTGCGGTCCGACCTGGCGCCTTGCCCGGACGACAGCGTCGCCTGCCGCGGACGCGCCTATGTCGTGCCAGGCGACACTGTGCTCACCGGTACGTCGAACGGGCCCTACGTCTGCGCGTTCTTTCCGGCCAGGAACGGCGGCAGCGCGGGGTATGTGCGGCAGGAGGAAATCGCGTCCCAACCGGTGGCGACGACGGTGCCGCTCGACGCCTGGACGGGCGAGTGGTGGAACGGCGACAACAGCATCGCCCTGAGTGACAACGGCACCGGACTGGCGGCGTCAGGGCACGCATACTGGCCCTCGGCCAACCCGTCGCCCAAGGACTGGCCCGGCGGCCCGCATGTTGGCGACATGAGCGCCGCCGCCGCGCCGCGGGGCAACACCGTCGTGTTCGGCAGCGACGACCCGGCCGATTGCCGCGTCACGCTCACGCTGCTCCCGCCGTTTCTGCTCGCCGTCGACAACATGAACTGCGGCGGCGCCAACGTGACCTTCAACGGTGTCTACCGGCAGCGGTAGGGCAATCAGCTGCTGTGAAATGCTTCAGCGCGTTCCGCCTGCCGATTCGCCATTTTCCTCTCCGCCGCCCCGTCGGGAGGCGGGATCGACGGAGGGGAACATGGCCACGCTGCTCATTGCCTTCGGTGCGCTGACCGCAACTCTCATCATTTATACCGCCCTCGATCCGTGGTCGCCGTCGCCAGGCGCCCCGGATGATCACGACCGGAATGCTGCCGCAGACCCGGCACAGATGATGGAAGCCGTCGCGCTGTCATGCTTCTGATCTTCGCGGCAGCGCAGAGCGATTTCGGGCAAAGTAGAATTCCCGACACGATGATGGGTTTCGCTGCGCTCTACCCATCCTACCGCAACCCGTGCTCGCCAACTCGCAGGATGGGTAAAGCGCAGCGAAACCCATCGAACCAAGTGACCGCATAAGTTTCCGGAACAATGCTCCGGTGTCGCTACGCGACGAGTTTCTCCGCTATCTGCACCGCATTCAGCGCCGCCCCCTTCAGCAACTGATCCCCCGCCACGAACAGCATCAGCGAACGTCCTGACGGGTCGCCCGCATCCCGCCGGATCCGGCCCACCAGCACATCGTCCTGCCCCGACGCCTCGACCGGCATCGGGAAATGATTGCCCGCGGCATCGTCGACGATCCGCACGCCCGGCGCGGCACCGAGCACCTCCCGCGCCTGTTCCGGCGCGACCGGACGCTCGAACTCCACCGTCAGCGCAATTGAATGCGCCCGCAGCACCGGCACCCGCACACAGGTGATGCCGATGCGCAGCTCCGGCTCGTCCATGATCTTGCGCAGCTCGCGCATGACCTTGGTCTCCTCCTCGTTGCAGCCGCTCGCCGGGTCTACCCGGGTGTCGTGGCTGAACAGGTTGAACGCGTAGGGATGCGCCAGCACGCGGTGCTGATACGCCGTGCCGCGCAGGTAGGCAGCAGTGGAGGCGCGCAGCTCCTCCATCGCCGCCGCCCCGGCCCCCGACGCGGCCTGATAGGTCGCGGCAATCACCCGGCGGATGCGGATGTGGCGATGCAGCGGCCACAACGCCACCACCGCCACGATCGCCACGCAGTTGGGGTTGGCGATGATGCCGATGTGGCGCGTGATCGCGCCGGGGTTCACTTCCGGCACCACCAGCGGCACGCCCGGCTCCATGCGGAACGCCGACGAGTTGTCCACCACCACGGCGCCCTGGCGCACCGCGATCGGCGCGAACCGCCGCGACACCGTGCCGCCGGCGGAGAACAGCGCGATATCGACGCCGGGGAAACTGTCCTCGTTCAGTTCTTCCACCGCGATGCCCTGGCCACGGAACAGCAGCTTCCGACCAGCCGAACGGCCGGAGGCGAACAGGCGCAATCGTTCGAGCGGGAAGTGGCGGCTTTCCAGGCAGGTCAACAGTTCGCCGCCGACCGCGCCGGTGGCGCCGACGATGGCGACGGTGGGATGGTGCAGGCTCATGCGCTCGCTCCGTTCGTTGGGCCGGTGGAGGGGCGCCTGAAAAAGCAAAGGCCCCGTCCGATGCCGGCGGGGCCTTGGGTGATGCTATGTCGCTGCCGTCAACACGCGCACGCCCAGGACGCCCAACCGACGGGCTTCCGGTTCTTCATCGTGCGCTTGCATACGCGGCAGGACATGGCGTGATGATACCGCCGCAAAGGATGGCGGTAAATGCGCCTGCGGAAGATTTCCCGCATGGGCGATCCGGTCCAGAATGACGCTTTGGGGCAAGACCGATGAAGCGTTTCGCCACCGCCATCACCATCCATGCGTCCCCCGAGACGATCTGGTCCATTCTGACCGACGCACCCCGCTACCCGACATGGAATTCGACTGTCGTGCAGATCGACGGACGCATTGCGCTCGGCGAAAAAGTGACAGTACATGCGAAAGCGACGCCGGGACGGGCATTTCCGTTGACCGTTGCCGCGTTCGAACCGGCACGCAGAATGGTGTGGACCGGCGGCATGCCTCTCGGCCTGTTCACCGGGACCCGCACATTCACCTTGATGCCGCAGCCGGACGGTGGCGCCGCGTTCGCAATGCGCGAGGAATTCAGCGGTCTGCTCGCTCCGCTGATCACGCGATCGATCCCCGACCTGCAGCCTGCTTTCGACGCGTTCGCGGCCGATTTGAAGCGGCAAGCCGAGAGTCCGTCAGACCTCTCACACCCAGCGTCCGGTAGCTTTCAGGATGCGCGGTGAGGCATCGTCCGGTGCGACAATCGTTCATAGCGAGCTTCTCAGCGAGTTCAGTAACCGAAGCCAACTGCTCTGACCGCTCGGCGACCCGAGGCGAAAAAAACTTAGCTACTTGACGAAGTTTTTGCTTGCGCGCCGGCAAATCGGGCGATAGTTAGTGATGTGACTAAGCATGATCCATGATCTCTCGTTGCTCTTCCATGCGCTGGCTGATCCGACCCGCCGGTCGATCCTGACCCGGCTCGCCGAAACACCTGCGCGGGTGACGGATTTGGCTGGCCCTACGGGACTGCGACTGCCCACCGTGATGCGGCACCTTTCCGTGCTCGAGGAGGCAGGATTGATAACCACGTCCAAGGACGGGCGGGTCCGAACCTGCGCTATCGTACCCGAGGCTCTGGACCCGGTGCGCACCTGGCTCGATGAACAGCGGGCCATCTGGGAGGCTCGGCTCGACCGGTTGGACGCA
>DASXNR010000265.1:0-21296 GCA_036494925.1 Acetobacteraceae bacterium | reverse complement strand
TGGCGTGGCCATCTCCGGCTGGCGCTGGTGTCTTGTCCGGTTGCGCTGTGGAACGCCAAGCACGAGCGCGCGGCGATCAGGTTCAACCTGATCAATCCGAAGACCGGTCATCGCATCAAGATGCTGACGGTCGATGCCGAGTCTGAGGAAGAACTGCAGCGGCGCGATCTCGTGAAGGGATATGAGTTCCGCAAGGACCAGTACCTCCTGCTGACCGATGACGACTTCGACAGCGTGAAGGTCGAAACTTCGTCGGTGATCGCGATCGAAAAGTTCGTGGAGGTCAACTCCATCGACCCGATCTACTACGCCAGCAGCTATTATCTGGCGCCGGACGGCGACGCCGGGCGTGACGTCTATGCGGTGCTGCATCAGGCGATCGCCGAAACCGGGCGCGTGGCTTTGGCCCGCGTTGTGATCGGGCAGCGCGAACGCACGATAGCCGTGCGCGCGATGGACGGAGGTCTGGTCACGCATACCCTGGATGAGCAACGCGATATCAACGATGCCGGCTCGATCTTCGGCGACAGTGCCGAGGCCAGGACCGACCCGGAGATGGTGCAGCTCGCCAAGCAACTGATCGATCGGCAGACCACGAAATACGATCCGTCGGACCTCGAGGACCGCTATGAGACGCGGCTGCGGGCGATGATCGATGCCAAGCTGAAAGGCGAAGGCATCGACCTGAGCGAGCCGGAGGAGCCGGAGCGCAGCAATGTCATCGACCTGATGGCGGCACTGAAGAAGAGCCTCGGCCAGGCTGCGGAAGCGAAGCCGCCTTCAGCTGCGAAGAAGCCGGCCAAGGCGGCCAGGCAGGCACCGCAGGCTTCTCCGGCCAGGGCGCCTCGGAAGCGAGCCTGAATTTACCGGCCGCGGGCGGTGTGCGAGAGTTCGGGCGAATGCAGCCACCGAAGTCGCGCGAGCATCGGATACGGGTGCTGGAAAACCTGGCGAAGCACGCTGGCGACCGAGGCGCGAGGCCGGAACCTGGGGGCGCCGGTCAGCATCAGCAGTTGAAGATGCCGCTGATCGTGGAGGTGAAGGGCACCCCCGGCACGAAGCAGCGCGTGCGAAGGCCGCGGCGGAAGCCGCAGACAGACCAGCGCGGCCTCGAGGACTTGTGACTCGCGGTTGTATGGCCGCAGACGACACGGCGCGTATCTGTTCTCGGTGCGGATCGTGGTGCCCGGCAGGGCAGGTGCCACGGGGCAAGGGTGACGGCCCGTGGCTCGGGGTGTGCCGCGGTTCAAACCGTGGCGCTTTGCCCCGACCATCCCATCCACTCCCCCGCTGCCTCCGCAAATTCCCACCGCGGCGCATATCCGGTATCCCGCGCGAGCTTCCCGATCGCCATCGGCCCACGGTGGAACCCGGTGTGGCTGTCCACATTCCCGGCCTCTCCCGCCCGCGCATGCCGCCAGCAGAACCCCGGTACCACCTGAGCCAGTGCTTCGCACCACGTCTCAGCCGATCCGAGCCGCCCGCTTCCCATGTTGTACACCGTGCGGGTCAAGGCCGGCGCATCGGCCAGCCGCACCAGCCCATCCGCCACGTCACGGGAAAAAACGAAGTCGCCGCGCCAGGCCGGCCCCAGCACCGCCTCCTTGCCGCGCTGCGCGCACTCCAGCGCCTGCAGCATCGGTGACAGCGTGTCGCGCACGCCGGTTGCGTATTCCCACGGCCCATACACGCTGCCGAGACGCGCCGCGGCGAAGCGCATCTCCAGGGTCTGCGCGATGCGCGGCAACAGCGTCTCGGCAGCCCGCTTGGTCAGGCCATACAGGCTCGCCGGCGCCGGCGTCAGTGCGTCTTCGTCGATCAGCGGCAGGTCGCGCCCCGCGGCGCCATAGATCGCGCCCGAACTCGGATAGACGAACCGAGCCACACCGTGTCGCGCCGCGGCCATCAGCGTGGCCACCGCTCCCTGGACGTTCACCGCCACTATGCCCTCCGGATCAGCTTTCTCGCGCGCCGAGCCGGCGGTGATCACGGCGCAATGGATCACCGCCTCCACGGGTGCCACGGTCAGCGCCCGCCGCAGGTCCGCCTGCGACAGGATTGAGCCGCCGATCAGGGTGAAGCGCCCGGGCAGTGCGGCGAAGGTGCGGCGGGCGCGCTCGGGCAGCGCGATGCGGTCGAGGCCGACCACGTCGCGGCCGGCGGTCAACAGGTGCTCGACGACGTTGAGCGCGACGAAGCCGGCGGCGCCGGTGATCAGGATGGCCATGCGCGGATTACAGGCGCGTGGTTCTGGCTGGGCAACTTCAGCGGCCCCTCGAACCGATCTGGGTGCGGCGCCGAGCGTTGCGGACTGCCCCCTCCGCTGGTAAACCGACGGCTCCGCGGTCGGAGCGTAGCGCAGTCTGGTAGCGCATCAGTCTGGGGGACTGGGGGTCGTGGGTTCAAATCCCGCCGCTCCGACCAATATTTCACCTACTAATCCAATATGTTGCCTTGCATGATCCGGATCGATCAGCATTTTCCGTTACGGAAACTGCCACGAGAGTAATCGCGGCCATCCGCAGCGTCAGCGATCGCCGCGGCCTATGGCTCACCGAGCTCCGCGAGCAGATCGGCAGCACGCCTGCGCAACGGCGGCGAGTCGGCCTCCACAATGCGCCAGACGCCGGCGCTATCGATCTGATCATAACCATGGATGAGCACGTTCCGAAACGCGATCACTCTGCGCAGTTCCGCGTTACCTGCGGCCAACGCTTGGTCCACCCTGGCAAACTGGCTCAGCGCCTCGCCAATTATCGCGGGCTGGCGCTCCACTGCCGAACGGAACATCAGGTCTCCAATATAATCGTCGAAACTACGACCCTGCATGAAACTGACGATGGTGTCCGCTGCCTCGCACGTCCCAAAGATAGGCGCGGGGATCACGCCTCATAGACCAACTCTCGGGAGCGCGCGATGCCAGCGCGGACATATGGATTGCGCACCGCACCTATCGTCGCGCGGTCGACCGAGCGCCCGAAGAGAGCCTCAAGCTGCTCGCGAAACTCGAAATATTCTTCCAGTGTCGGTCGTGGATTGTTCGACTCATAAGTCACGAGAAGGTCTACGTCCGAGCGAGCCGCATCGAAATCAGAACCGCGCGCGGCGGAGCCGAACACGTCCAGTCGGCTGACGTGAAACCGCCTGCAGATGTCGGCAATGGCGTTCCGTCGCATTTCGATCAGTGGCAGCATGGTCTGATTGTCCACCCAGTCACGCCGCACACCTTACCACAGCCTCCAAGAATGCCGATCGTGGCAACTGCGGTTGCCAAAACGTGGCGACCAGCACCGGCCCGCATCGGCTGACCGCCACCGAATACCGGAAACGGGCCTTTGAAATCATTGGAACATCCGCGATCTGTAGGACGGAGGGTCGTGGGTTCGAATCCCGCCGCTCCGACCAATAAATTCAATATCGAGGCCGCGCGCCGGCAGATCAACGGATCAAGCCGCTGGTGAGGCAGACGATGATCTGCCCCACCAGATGTCGACAAAGCCAGGTGCTATTGCTGCGCGTGGCCGTAGGCAGGAATATTGAGGCACTTGCCGGCATTGACCTGATACGGATTCGCTCCGATCACGTCTTTGTTCGCTTCGTAGATCGTCCGCCAGCACGGTTCAGTCCCATCGCCATAAACCTGAAGAGCGATGTCCGACAGAGTGTCGCCGTATTTCACGACGTACTGGCAGGGCAGGCTCGGCGGAAATGGGATCCTGAGACATTCGCCAGGTCGGATCAGATTGGGATCTTCGCCCACCACCGCCTTGTTGGCGTTATAGATGCGGCGCCAGAATGGCTCTGTTCCGTTATCATAGAAGTGGAGGGCGATCCCGGAAAGCGTATCGTCTTCTCTCACGACGTAGAGCGTTGGGTACATGCGCTGTCTCCTTTGACGGGCCGATCTCTGCCGGCCAACGCCATTCATTTCGAAAATCCCCACAGCCGCGTATGACTTCATTCACATCCATGTCGGTCTGATCGCGTTCGACCATCGAACTGCCGTGCGCTACGTCGGAAACATGATCGTAAAGGAACGACTGGCCTGAGCGGAGTGCGAGGATTCAACCCGCCGCAATCCAGTCGACGACACGTTCGCCGATCATGAGCACCGTCGCATGGGCGCCACCCGATCTGGGAATGCGCGGCATCACCGACGCGTCCGCCACCCACAAACCCCGGACGCCCCTCACGCTGCAGTACTGGTCGACCACCGCCATCGGATCCGTGTCCGGTCCCATCTTGCAGGTCCCGGACACGTGCCTGGCTGAGCCCACGGTCTGGCGGAGCCAAAGGTCCAATGCGTCGTCGCTGGCCAGAACATCATCCGAGGGGTGGATCCGGTGATCGACCACGTCCTTGTAGGGCCCCGATTCCAACAGCCTGACCGCGAACCGCAGACCTTCCCGTACCCGTCGCAGGTCGTTTGGATGCTGCAGATAACGATAGTTGAAGGACGGCTGGATCGAGGGATCGGCCGCAGCCAGCCTGACGTATCCCGCGCCGTCGGGCAGCCCGAGCGTGCACGAGATCCGCGCCACCTGCTCGGGCGGGACGTCACCGCTCAGGTATCTGGTGCGGACCCCGGGGACGCGCTCCCGCCGTTCATCGATGACCGTACCGGTCCTCAGCATCATGTCGTTGACCGCGCTCGATCCATCGGCGGTGTAGTGCAGGCAAAAGTGCACGGCATCGACATGCGCAGCCAGCGAGATGCCATCCTTGACCTTGAAGGTCGTCTGGGCGCTGAGGTGGTTCCACAGGTTCTCGCCCACGCCGGGAAGATGACAGACCGTTGGTATGCCGAATTGCTGCAATTGGTCCTCGGAGCCGATGCCCGAGAGCATCAGCAGATGGGGCGATCTGATCGCGCCGGCGCTCAGCACCACCCGGTCCGCCGCGACATGGAATACCGTCCCGCCGCTCTCGGCTTCCACGCCGACCGCCCTGCCATGCTCGATTGCGATCTTGCGCACGAACACGCCGCCCCGCACCGTGAGGTTCAGATGGTGGCGCACCGGATTGAGATGCGTCATGGCAGCGCTCATGCGCACGCCGTCCAGGTTGTTCGAGGGCGACACGCCGAGGCCGGCAGGGTGCAGGCCATTGGTATCGTTCGTGGTGCCGAACCCAGCCTGCACACAGGCCGCATGAAAGGCCTGTTGGATGGCGGGCCAGGGTCCTGACTGACGGCGCCTGACCGGCATCGGCCCGTCCAAGCCGTGGCAATAGTTGTCCTCGATGTCGAGATCGCGCTCCGACCTGCGGAAGTAGGGCAGGACCTTGTCATACGACCACTCGTCGTTGCCGAGTGCCGCCCAGGAATCGAAGTCCTCCGGAAAGCCCCGCTGCATAGCCTGACCGTTGATGGACGACCCGCCCCCGATCACCTTGCCCTGAGCCACGTGGATTGCGCCTTGCTCTTCGGTGATGGTGCCCCGCAGGGCCCAGTTGTGCTGGGAATCCGGGGCCTCGGCAAACCTCGTGTGGCCGAACTTGATTTCGTCCGGAACAATGGTGGGATCGGGGTAATCTGCCCCCGCTTCCAGCAACAGCACGGACAGATGCGGATTGGCCGCCAATCGTCCGGCCACCACTGATCCGGCCGCGCCACCGCCGACGATCACCACGTCATACTTCATCTACGGCCCCTTTGTTCTGCGACGTTTCCCGGATGTTTGCGTCCGTGGCGGACAGCGTCTCGCCTTTGCGCTGCTGTCGCAATACCGGTTCACCATTCCGGTAACGCCACGAGTCTCCAGGCAGACGCCCCTGTCAGCCGGGGGTTGTCTCCGCAGCCCTGCGGCACTAGCTGTTTGATCAGCCGACTCTCTTGCATGGAGGAACCGACGATGAAGGCAACTCTCGACGGCCATCAGATCGCAGCCAGCGACGACATCGTTGAAGCCGGCGGTTATCAGTATTTCCCGGTCTCCGCGGTGCGCATGGAATGGCTGCAGAAGACCGCGAAGACCGACCACGACCTCGAGTGTCCGCACGGCGTGCAGTTCTACGATGTGGTGATCGACGGCGTCCGCCATGCGCGCAACGCCTGGATCTACGAGGCGCCGCAGCCGAAGCTTGCCCAGGTGAAGGATCGCGTCGGGTTCTGGGAGGACGTCGAACTCCGCTGACGCTACAGCGCGGGCAGCCGGAAGCGGTCCTGCGGATCGTCCCAACCCTTGAACCGCGGCGGCCGCTTTTCGGCGAACGCCGCGCGTGACTCCATCAGGTCGCTCTTGGCGCCGTGCTCGTGCAGCGCGGCTGCCAGGCGCTGGTGGTCGCCCGACGGGGATGGGCGCATCTGCCGCATCATGTGAACGGTGTTGACCCGCGAGGCGGGCGGCAGCGTCAGCAGATGTTCCGCCATAGTGAGCGCGGTCGGCATCAGCTCGTCGGCGTCGACCAGGCGGTTCAGGAAGCCAACATCGAAGAAACGCTCGGCGGTGAAGCGGAAGCCGAGTGCCATCTCCATCGCGATCGGATACGGCAGGTTGGCGATGTGGCCGTGGTTGTAGCCGCCGAGCAGCCAGCGCTTTGCCTCGGACACCTCGAACACCGCACCGCGCACCGCGACGCGCAGGTCGGTTCGTTCGACCAGCATGAAGCCGCCGCCCATCGCGAAGCCGTTCACAGCGGCGATCACCGGCTTCTCCAGCGCCCCCGACATGAACGGATCCTCGACGGCGGGGCGCCGCCCGCCGGGCGCGCCGTCGGCCAGCGATTCCTTCATATCCTCGCCCGCGCAGAAGGCGCGGCCGGTGCCGGTGAAGATCGCGACCTCGAGTTCGTTGCTGTGGCGGAATTCTGCCCAGGTATTGGCAAGCTCGGTGCGCATCTCGTGATTGAGCGCGTTGAGCCGCTCGGGCCGGTTCATCCGCACCACAATGATCTGGCCGTGGCGCTCGGTTTCGACGACGGACATCGGTGGGCTCCTTGGCATCCAGGCATCATTGCGCGACGGCGAAGGCTAGCAGGCAATGGCGCCGCGCGCACGCGGCCGCCTGGCGGGTTTGTCACCACATGGCGCCGCCGCCAATGGAGGAACGATCATACGTGAGGTCTCGGCGAGCCCATAACCACCCGCTCTAGCTCGAGACGCGGAACGGCGGATCTGACGCTCCTTGGCACGGGCACGGCGACGATCGCCGCGGGAAGCCTTGCGGGCTGACCTCAACTTTTGCGAAGCTGGCGCTCACGACAGATCGGAGGGCGTTCCCATGGCAAGCCAGCAAACAAACGACCAGCGTTCCTTCATTTACCTGGGCCTCGCCGGCGAGACCGGGCGCGGGCGGGACGTGCACGCCGGCCTCTACCGTCTCGCCGACGGCGGCAACGAATGGCAGGCGATGCACACCGGGCTGCCCGACGCACCGGCGATCCGTGCGCTGGCGGTGCATCCGCTGCATCCGGAGATCATCTATGCCGGCACGCAGTCCGGCCCGTATCGCAGCAACGATCGCGGCGAGCACTGGGAGAAGGTGGACATCGCCGACCACGGCCTGCCGGTGTGGTCGATCACGTTCCACCCGCACGATCCCAAGGTCATGTTCATCGGCTACGAGAACTGCGAGATCCATCGCAGCGACGATGCCGGCGAACACTGGACGCGCCTGCCGGTCAGCGTGCGCTTCCCCGAGATCACCACCGCCGCCGACGCCAATCCGGCCAAGCGCGTGTTGCAAATGGACGCCAGCGTCAACCAGCCCGACCATCTGTATGCCGCGATCGAGGTCGGCGGCACGATCCGTTCCACCGACGGCGGCGAGCATTGGGAAAACCTCAGTCACGGCCAGTATCTCAACGACGATGCGGTGGACATGCACGGCGTGCTGGTGAGCCGCTGGCGGCCTGGCACGGTGATCGGCATCGGCCGTGCCGGCATGTTCCACAGTGTCGATGGCGGCGATCACTGGCGGCACCTGAAGCTGGATCCGATGAATCCCAAGGGCCAGATCTACTGCCGCGACATCCGCGAGGTGCCGGGCAATCCGCGCAAGGTTTTTCTCGCTGCCGGCGCCGGGTTCCAGAGCGACGCCGGTGCGCTGCTGTACAGCGGCGATGGCGGCGATAACTGGTCGCGCGTCGAGATGGGTGTGAAGCTGCCACACACGCTATTCGCGCTCGCGTTCGACGAACGGCAGCCGGTGCTGATGTCGGCCGCCACCAACGGGGGTGAAGTGTTCAGCAGCCGCGACGGCGGCGAGAGCTGGTCGGCGCATCCGCCGCCGCCTGGCGGCACGCAGATCTACGCCCTGGCGCGCGGCTGAGCCCAACATTCCCCTCCCCTCGCGGGAGGGGGGCGGGGGAGGGGGCCTGACGTGGATTTCGCTCTGACGATCGACCAGCGACACCTACAACAGCGTTGCCTGGAGCTGGCCGCGGACTTCGCCACTCGCGCCTCCGAACACGACCGCGACGCATCGCATCCGACCGAAAATTACGACCGGCTGCGCGCGGAAGGATTTCTTGAACTCGCCATCGGCAAGGAATGGGGCGGCGCCGGCGCCAGCTTCCTCGACCACACGATTGCCTACGAGGCGCTGGGCCAGGGCTGCCCATCCACCGCGCTGGCGTTCAACATGCATGCCTCGGTCGTCATGCCGGTGCTGCAGAGCGACGAGGTCGGCGGTGCAGCGAAGCAGCTGATCGCCGACCTCGTGGTGCGTCAGCATCAACTGATCGGGGGCAATTTCTCCGAGCCGGCGACAACATCGTTGGTCGGCGAACGTCCGCTCGGCGCACGGGCGCGGCGCGTCGAGGGCGGCTACAGCGTCACCGGGCGGAAGATGTTCGCCTCGATGCTGGAGGCGGCCGACCATGTCCTGGTGATGGCCTATCCCGACGAAGCCACCAGTCCATTTGCCGGCATGTTGCTGCTGGTCCCGCACGGCGCCGCCGGACGCCGTGTCAACGCCAACTGGGATACACTCGGCATGCGCGCGACCCGCAGCGACGCGCTGATCCTGGAGGATTGCCGGGTACCGGATGGCGCGGTGGTTTTCTGTGCGGATGACACCAGGCGGTTCCGTCACGACTATCTGAACTGGTTCTGGGGTTCCTACACCGCGGTCTATCTCGGTATCGCGGTCGCTGCGTACGACGAGCTGCGCCGGGCGATGCGTGCGCGACAGCCGCAGGGTTATGCGCAACCGCTGGCGTACCATCCGGACGTGCGTCGCCACATTGCGGAGCTGAGCACCGATCTGGAGGCCGCGCGCCTGATCACCTATCGCTCCGCCTGGCTCAGCGACACCCAGGGACCGACGCCGGAAACCACTGCCGCATTGTATCGCGCGAAATACATGGTGGGCGAAGCGGTCACCCGCATCACCCGCGTCGCGCTGACCCTCGGCGGCGCGCACGGCATCTTCAAGGGCTCGCGCCTCGAGCAGTTGTTCCGCGACGGCGCGATCGCGCCGATCCAGCCGCCGCCTGCGGACTTTTGCCTGTGGAGCATGGGGCTTTACGAATTGGGCCTCGATCCGGCGGATGTGCTGCCGCCGATGAAGCCGCTCTGACGAAGGATATGGCAATGCAGATTCAGACGGTACTCGGGCCGATCGGCCTCGACGACCTCGGGCGGACGCTGATGCACGAACATCTGTTCATCGCGTTTCCTGGCGCCGAATTCGATTCTTCCGCGGCGATTGACCGCGCGGCGTTCGTTGCAGAGGCGGCACGGCGGCTGACGCAGCTGCGGGTCGAGCACGGCGTGCGCAGTTTCGTCGATCCGTGTCCGATCGAGCTTGGGCGCGATGCTGCCATGATGGCGGAGATCGCCGAACGCGCGGAGATGAACGTCATCTGCACCACCGGTTTCTACTTCGAGGCAATGGGCCTGCCGGTGTACTGGCGGGCACGCACGGTGGACGAGATCGCCGATCTGTATATACGCGAGATCACCCATGGCATCGGGCGCACCGGCGTGCGTGCTGGTGCGATCAAGGTCGCCACCGGTGCGCCCGCGATCACGCCGCTCGAGCAAAAATTCCTCGAGGCCGCCTGTATCGCACAGCGTGCGACCGGCGTGCCGATCATAACTCACACGCAGGACGGCGTGTGCGGGCCGGAACAGCAGGACGCGTTCCGTGCCGGCGGCGTCGAGCCGCATCGTTGCCTGATCGGTCATTGCTGCGGCAATGCCGATCCTGCGTACCATCGCCGCGTCTGCGAAGGCGGTTCGTATATCGGCTTCGACCGCATCGGGATTGCGCGGCTCCAGCCGGACGAGGTGCGCGCCGACAACCTGGTGAAGCTGGTGCGCGCCGGCTACCGCGCCAGCATCATGATGAGCCAGGACCGGCATTGCGGCTGGCTCGGCAAGCTGTTGCGGCAGCCGACGCCCGAGGAACAGGCGCGGATGGATCGGTTGCAGGCGGCCGGCGACTGGCCACCGCCATACACGTATCTGTTCACCGACTTCGTGCCGATGCTGCGCGAACGCGGTCTGAGCGACGGCGAGATCTTCGCCATGCTGGACGACAATCCGCGTCGTTTCTTCGCCGGCGAACCGCTGCCGCTGCCGAACATGTGACGCCACCCGCCGTCATTTTCGCGCAGGGGGGCTTTCAGGTACCGGTGCATTTAGTCCCGCCGCGGCAAATACGTCAGTTCGCGTGTGGCAACGCGGCTTCGATGATCTGCACGGCCCGTCCCCGATCGCCGCCGCCAAGCGCCTGCAGTGCCTGCCCGATCTCGCCGACCAGCGGGCTCTTGTCCACCGCGTTGGTCTGGAACAGCGGCACCGAACGATCGAGCGCCCGCGTCTCGGCCATCTCCAGCGCCTGCTGCGCCTCGCCGGTCCGCCCGAGCAGCAGCGCGGAGCGCGCCGCCACGAGATAATCCCGCACCGAGGCGTTCCCGCCGATCGGCGGCGACGGCAGGTTCGGTGCGATCGCCGACTTGGTATCGCCCGGCGCAATGTTGGAAGCCTTGTCGGACATCGGCAACGACGATCCGGTGCCGATCTCGTTGCCCGGCCGCGCACCGGTTTCCTGGTTGATGCCGGACGGCAACGATTGCGCCGAAGCCGGCAATGGCGTCATTCCGGCCAGCACCACGAACACGCTCGCGCTTCGCCGCTTTATCATGGTTCCACCACCAGCACCGGCACGCCGCGCGATGCCGCGATATGCGCGGACACCGCGGCATTGTCCGTACCGCACGCGCCCCGCGCCAGGACCACCAGGCGCTCACTGCTCGCGCCCAGTCCATGCACCACAGCTTCCGGCGTCACGCTCGCAACGAAGCGGGTAATGATCCGCCGCGACGGCAGACCCGCGGCACGCGCCTGCTCGACCGCGGCCTTTGCCAGCTCGGGCGTGCCCCGGATCAGCAGCAGCAGCGTCTCCCCCGCCGCGACCGCGATGCGCGCCGCGCTGCCGAGTGCGGGATCCGATTCCGCACACACCACCGTCGCCACCGGACCGGTGCGCCGCGCCAGCGCCTGCGGCACCAGCATGACCGAGGCGGCACAGCCATGCGCCGCCTCCAGCCAGCGCGCCGTGGCATGCACCAGGCCTTCCGCCGGCAGCCGTGGCTGCGCCACCACGATGATGTCGCCCGCCTGCGATGTGGCCGCGACAAACAGCGCCGGATCGCCGCTGATGATCTCGAACAGCCGCGTGATCCCCAGCGCGGCAGCGGCCTCGTCGAGCAGCCGGCGCGCCTCGGCCGCCGCGGAACGCTGCTCTTCAGCGAGCCGCTGGCGATCCAGCCGCTCCCAAGATCCGGTGCCCAGGCGGAACTCGCGGATGAATGGCAGCGTCGCCAGTTCGGGCAGCGCATCGTCTTCCAGGAACACGCCGTGCAGCGCGACGCCCAGCATCTGCGCGAGTTCCGCAGCGGCGCGAATGGTCACGCGTTCGGCGGCGCCGTGACGCAGATGCAGGATGACGCGGTGCAGTCGCGGAGCGCTCGCCATCGTCATGTCCCGTCCGCCGCGTCGCGGCCGAACGCCTGCCGCGCCTTGGCGAATGCGGCGAGCCGGTCCTCCACCTTGCGGTTCACGCTGTCGTCCGGATACCGGCCGTCATCGCCGCGCTCGCCGGCTTCGTGCCCGGTCAGCAGCCGAATGCCCTGGTCGATCGTGTGCACCGGATAGACCGCGAAGCGACCGGCGGCACAGGCCTCCACCACATCGGCGCGCAGCATCAGGTGCTGGGCATTCGAATGCGGAATCAACACACCTTGCGTGCCGGTCAGCCCACGCGCGGCGCAGACATCGAAGAAGCCCTCGATCTTTTCGTTGACGCCGCCGATCGCCTGCACCGTGCCGTGCTGATCGACCGATCCGGTCACTGCGAGGTCCTGCCGCAGCGGCAGTTCCGCCAGCGCCGACAGCAGCGAATACAGTTCCGCCGACGAGGCGCTGTCGCCGTCGACGCCGCCATAGGACTGCTCGAACACCAGGCTGGCATACAGCGACATCGGCACCCCGGGCGCGTAGCGGCCGGCGAGGAAGCCGCTCAGGATCAGCACGCCCTTGGAATGCAGCGGTCCGCCGAGTTCCACCTCGCGCTCGATATCGACGATGCGGCCGGTACCGGGACGCACGCGCGCGGTGATCCGCGTCGGCCGGCCGAACGCGTGACCCGCGAGCGCCATGACGCTGAGGCCGTTGACCTGGCCGACGCTGCTTCCTGTCGTTTCGATCAGCGCGATATCGCGCAGGATCATCTCGCGGCCGCGTTCCTCGATGCGTGAGGCACGCCGGCGCTGCTGCATGATCGCCTGCTCGACGCAGCCGCGTGTCACCACCTCGCGCCCGGCCTGCGCCGAGCAGTGCGAAGCCTCAGCCACCAGGTCGTGGATGCTTTCGACCAGCAGCGTAAGCTTGCTGGAATCGTCGGCCAGCCGCGCCGCGTGTTCGATCACCCGTGCCACGCCGCCACGATCGAGCGGCAGCAATCCGGCATTCGCCGCGATGGTGCCGATCAGCCGCGCGATCATCGTTTCGCTCGCCGGCGAGCGATCGACGTCATCGTCGAAGTCGGCGAGTACCTTGAAGTGCTGCGCGGTATCCGGATCGGCCGAGGCCAGGGCGTAGTACAGCATGCGGTCGCCAAACAGCACCACCTTCACGTCGAGCGGGATCGGATCGGGTTCCAGTGTCACCGTTGTGGTCATGCCCATGAACCGCGCGGGGTCCTCGATCACGATCTCCTGGCGGAGCAGGGCGCGTTTCAGTGCCGCCCAGCTCAGCTGCTCGCTCAGCAGGTTGCGCAAATCGATCATCAGGGCGCCGCCATTGGCGCGATGCAGGCTACCGGGCTTGATCAGGCGGAAATTGGTGACCAGCGCGCCCTGTATCGCCAGATGCTCGATGCGGCCGACCAGGTTGCTCAGTGTCGGATGCACCTCCTCGACAATGGGAGCGCCGGCTTCGCCGTCCGCGGCGGTGACGAACACGTTGACCTCGTAGCGATCGAACACGCTGCCGGGGCGCGCGGCGTTGTCTTCGCCCGGCGTCTGCGGTGCCACGAACAGCGCGACGTTTGCCAGGATGTCGGCATGGATCGCCTCCAGGTGCTGCACGACCTTCGGCAGGTCGGCGAATTGCGCCTTGCACTCCTCGATCGGTTGCGCAATGACGCGGCTGGCGGTGTCACGATCCAGCGCACGCATCGCGTCGCGCTGTTCGCGCTCGAGCCGAGGCAGCACGCGCAGGGTCTCTTCCAGGTCCTTTTCCAGCTCCTCGATGGACGTTTGCGCCGCTGCCTGGCGTTCCGCCGGCCAGGCATTGAACTCGGCGGGCGGCACCACCTGACCGTCCTTCATCGGCGCCATGGCGAAGCCCATCGGCGTGCGGACGATCGCGATCCCCTTCGCCGTTGCCTTGTCGCGCACCGCGGTGAACCCCCGCTCGTTGCGACCGCGCGTCTCCTGCTCGATGCCGCTGCGGCGCTTCTGGTAGTCCTCGCTCTCGAACGCCCCGGGCAACGAGACCTTCAGGTCGTCGATCAGCCGGTCCAGCGCCTTGTCGAGCACCGGCGCCCGGCCGGGCGGCAGTGCAATCGCCACCGGGCGGTACGGGGTAGCGAAGTTGTTGACATAGACCCAGTCCGACGGCTTCGGGCGTTTGGCCGCGGCGTCTTCCAGCAGCGCACGGACGGACCCCTGGATGTGCGCGCCGTTCGCGCCGATGGCGACGATGTTGAAGCCGCGTACCGCCATCTCGGTGCCGAAGCGGATCGCCTCATGCGCGCGCGGCTGGTCGGCATAATCGCGCAGCGGGGCAAGCTCCCGCGTGGTCTCGAAGCGCAGTGCTGCGATGTCGGCTTGGCGGTAGAGCCGATCCGGAGGGAGCGGCGAAGTGGGCGCGCTGGCTGGCATCGCTGCCATCCTGGCGCGCCCGCCCGCGCGCGGCAAACCCGCCGGGGTGGAGTCAGACGTAAGCCGGGCGGGTGGCGCGATCCAGGCGGGATGTCAGATAGCCAAGGTGGCGCAGCATCAGCGGAAGCTCGGGGCGAGCAGGCAACGGTGCGTAGTGGAGAACGCCAAGCCATTGCTGCCAGTCGCTCTGCGACAGTCGCAACTCGTCGCGCAGTCTGGCGTTATCGACGCCTGCCTGCTCGGCCAGGCCGAGCAGAAGGTTGATCTCCTTGCGGGCGATTTCCGCTGCTTGCGGCGGTCCAGGCTCTGGCATGACACGTCCCCTGTTTGGTTCGTCGGTGACGCACATGATGGGCCGAAATGCCGGCAAGTCGTTGAAGTAGGTCACACATTCAGCCGGAATCTGCGCCAATTTAGCCCACAATCGGCCCAGTTGGAAAACGGCCAGAAGCATCCGCCGCTGTGCGGTCCGTCATGGCCAGTGCCGCTGTTCCCGGGACAGCCGAGCGCTGGCAAATCGGCGAGACCTGGCGGCTGGGCGGATGGTTCACCTCTGCACCGCGGCGGTCTGCGCGGAAGGGCTTTCCGCAACACCCCGTGGCGCAGGAGCGCCGTTCAGTCCCTGGCCTCGATGAGCCATGCGCATCAACTCTTGCGTCGGGATCATCGGTTTGCCGGTTTGACTTTGCATTTGCCAAATGGTGAACGGACTCATGGGACCAACAGGTCCATTGCCGTTCGAACCAGGACTCGATTGGGCCGCAGCCATGCCCATCCCCATCCCCATTGCGGTGATGGCTGCAATCATCGTCTTCATGTCGATGCAACTCCTTCACTGGAAGCGGCCGACACATGCGGTTCGCGACCGTCGGATTGAATTCCTTAAGCGGTTACATGTTTGCTAAATTGCGATGACAGCGCAGGACTTGGATCACAATCCGGGTAGGTTCGCAGTTCAGCACTGCCATTTTCGGAGCCGATCACCCACGCGCGCGGCGCTGAAACTTTGTGTAGGGAGAACACACAGATGGCTCAACCAGCGAAGCATCCGGCGGGAGAGAATCACGACCAGGCGGCGGCTCACCATCACGCCGCCGCGCATCACCACCATCAGGCGGCCCACTATCACGAGCAGGGCGAACACGAACAGGCGAAGAAGCACGCGACTTCGGCGCACGAATACAGCGAGAAGGCGCACGAGCATACCAGGACTGCGCACGATCATTCACACAAGTGACAACCGCACAGAAGAGAACCTGAGGCGCTCACCATACTCCCGCCGATCGCGACCCGCGTTCGGCGCGATCGCCTTGCTTGACTCGCTGGCGTCGGTGCGTCGGCATGACCATTGGCCGGTTGGTTATGCGCGGCTCGGGAGCTGTGGGAGGACGTCATGGCGAGGTTTGTGATTGCACCGCATATGCGGCTGCACGAGTGGGTGGCTGAGGAGAACGGCTATTTCGCCGAGGCCGGGCTCGATTACGAGTTCCGCGACGAACTGCGTTCGCCGAGCGGGCAAAGGCACGATCTCGGCGACCGGGTCGGCGCGTTTCAGACAATCGAGAAGGGCCGCACGTCCGACGTCAGCTGCGCCTGCCATTGGACTGTGAACGTTGCTGCCTCTGTGGGGCACGCCAAGCTGTATGCCGACTGCTATTCGGTGGCGCCGGCCGGCATCTTCGTGCCGGCTGACTCGCCGATCACCACGCCAGACCAGCTCGCCGGCGTGCCGATCTCGGTGGGTTTCCAGTCGGGCAGCCACTATTCGGCCATCCAGGCGCTGGAACAGTACATGCCGCTCGGCGACATCAGTCTGTCGTTCGCCGACGGGCTGCTGTTCCGGCGGATGGAGAAGCTGGTCGACCGCGAGGCCCCGGCGGTGTCGCTGTTCAGCGGTCCCTATTACTTCGCCGAGCAGCTCGGCTTCCGCAAGGTGATCGACACGACGTTCATGATCGCGTCGATGATCACCGGGGAGCCGGACCTTGAGGATGTGCGGCGTTACTTCGGCGCGTTGCGGCGGGCGCAGCACGATATCGATCTGCGCCCGGAGCGGTATACCAAGCACTATCGGAACGAGTTTCCCGAGCGGTTCCACGCGGTGATGGACACGCGCCGTTGGGGTCCGGGCGAGCGGTTGGTGTTCGAGCCTTACTCCAAGGACGCCTTCGACCAGGCGTTCAACTGGATCGCCGAGAGGGAGATCTTCCCGCCGGGGCAGATGGGGACGGGAAGCTACGAAAGCGCTGTGCTGTCGCTCGCGGGGGCGTGAAGGCATCTCCCCCCTCCCCCCGACCCCCTCCCGCAAGGGGAGGGGGCGGATAATCTGCGCCGCTC
This sequence comes from Acetobacteraceae bacterium, assembly GCA_036494925.1. Classification (GTDB taxonomy): domain Bacteria; phylum Pseudomonadota; class Alphaproteobacteria; order Acetobacterales; family Acetobacteraceae; genus JAMXLO01. Next base: position 4,622 of record DASXNR010000265.1, on the reverse strand, counting down.
CGACACCGCATGACGTGAGACTATTGACGGCCCGGGTCCGCGTGCTATCTATCATCCACGAAGTGTAGCCAAGGCTACATTCTGTGGGAGCGGGTGCATAGTATGGTCGCGGCTGCATGAGCGTAAGCCTTACCGATCGCACGGTCGCCGCCGGTCGCGAGGCGTTGGCCGGCCGCCGCCGCGGCCTGCGCGGCTTTCTGCCGTTCGCCGGCCCCGCCGTGATCGCCTCGATCGCCTACATGGACCCCGGCAACTTCGCCACCAACATCCAGGGCGGCGCGCAGTTCGGCTACCTGCTGCTCTGGGTCGTACTGCTGGCCAACCTGGTGGCGATGTTGTTCCAGGCGCTGTCGGCCAAACTCGGCATCGTCACCGGCCGGAGCCTGGCACAGCTCTGCCGCACCCATTTCCCGCGCCCGCTGGTCTACGCCATGTGGGTCGCCAGCGAGGTCGCCGCGATGGCGACCGACTTAGCGGAATCGCTGGGCGCCGCCATCGGGCTCAGCCTGCTGTTTGGCCTGCCGCTGCTGACCGGCCTGCTGATCACCTTCGCCCTGACCTACGCCATGCTGCTGCTGCAAGGCCGCGGCTTCCGGCCGATCGAGATGATGATCGCGGCGTTCATCGGCGTGATCGCCGCCAGCTATCTGATCGAGTTGATCGTCGCTCCGCCCGACTGGCACCTGTTCGCCTTTCACGCCGTGGTGCCTCGGCTTGCCGGCCCCGACAGCGTCGTACTGGCGGTCGGCATCATCGGTGCCACCGTGATGCCGCACGCAATCTATCTGCATTCCAGCCTGACCCAGGGCCGCATGCCGGCCCGCACCGACACCGAGCGCCGGCGCATCATCGGCTACTCCAATCGCGAGGTGCTGTTCGCCCTCGGGATCGCCGGCCTGGTGAACATGGCGATGCTGGCGATGGCCGCCCGGGTGTTTCATCCGGACCACTCCGATGTTGCCTCGATCGAGACCGCGTATCACACACTGATGCCGCTGCTCGGCGTCGGCGCGGCAGCGGTGTTCATGGCCTCGCTGCTGGCGTCCGGGCTGTCGAGTTCGGTGGTCGGCACCATGGCCGGCCAGACCATCATGCAGGACTTCGTCGGCTTCCGCATTCCGTTGTCGGTGCGCCGGCTGGCCACCATGATCCCCGCCGTGCTCGTGGTCGCCATGGGCGTCGACTCCACTCAGGCGCTGGTGCTGAGCCAGGTGGTATTGAGCCTCGTGCTGCCGGTGCCGATGATCGCGCTGCTGGTGCTGGGCGGCCGGCGCGACGTGATGGGCAGCTTCGTCAGTTCGCGTCTCACCCAAGTGTCCGCGGTGACCGCGGCAGTGGTGGTGCTGGCGCTCAACCTGGTGCTGCTCTTGCAGACAGTCGGCGTAACGGTGTCTGTTCCCGGTTGAACTGACCACCTCGCAGGAGTCGCCGTGGCAAGTCCGCCGGGGGTGCGGCGTGCCGACCTGCCGGCCGAGCCCACTCAGGCGCGGCGGTTCGGCAAGGCGCGCACCGCGCAATCCGGTGCGCTGCACGAGGACTACGTCGAGCTGATCTCCGACCTGCTGGCCAACGGCGGCGAGGCGCGGCCCACCGATATCGCCCGCCGTCTCGGCGTCTCCCATGCCACCGCGATCAAGACCATCGGGCGGCTGAAGCGCGAGGGCCTCGCCGTGGCCAAGCCGTATCGCGGCGTGTTCCTGACCGCGGCGGGCGAGAAGCTGGCGGAGCGGGTGCGGGCGCGGCACCGCATCGTGGTCGATCTGCTGCTGGCGGTCGGCGTGCCGGCCGAGGCCGCCGAACAGGACGCCGAAGGCATGGAGCACCACGTGTCCGATACCAGCCTGGCGGCGTTCGGGCGGTTCCTGCGGAGGAGGCAATGACCGTGCATGACCATTCGCGTTGGGGTCCCGCAGATCAGATCGGCGCGGGCAATCTACTTACGGTCGAGAAACGGCTGACCGCGCTGCAATCGGTGCGCGACGGCCGCGTCTACGACGTGAGCCACGAGATCGGTGCCGGCGCGCCATTCATGGCGCCGAACCAGACGCCGTTCCTGCTGTCGATCTGGGCGTCGTGGCGTGATTCGATCAAGCGCCGTCGCGCTCTCGGCGCCACCAACGACGCCGGCGCCAATGTCGAGCGCATCGAGATGACCGCGCATGTCGGCACCCATATCGATGCGCTGGGACATTTCTCCAAGGGCGACCGGCTGTACAACGGACTGTCCGCCGCCGATACCGTTACCGACTGGGGACTGGAGCGGCTCGGCATCGAGCACGCGCCGCCGATGATCACGCGCGGCGTGCTGTTGGATGTCGCCGGCTGCGACGGTGGCCAGCACCTCAATCCCGGGCGTGTGGTCACGCCCGATGAACTGGCGCGCGCCGAGGCAGCGGCCGGTGTGTCGCTCGAGCCGGGCGACATCGCACTGATCCGCACCGGCTGGGGACGCTATTTCGGCATCGACAACACCCGGTATCTGCAAGGTGAGCCCGGTGTCGACCTGCCCGGCGCACGCTGGCTGATCGAGCGCGGCGTGGTGGCGATCGGCTGCGACAACATGGCAGTCGAGGTGCTGCCCAACCCGAACCACGGCATATCCATGCCAGTGCACCAGCACGCGCTGGCCGAGGCGGGGGTGTACCTGATCGAGAACCTGGCACTGGACGAACTGGCACGCGACGCGGTGGGAAGCTTCTGCTTCATCCTGCTGGCGACCAAGTTCCGCGGCGCGACCGGATCGCCGGTGCGGCCGGTGGCTATGGTGTGAACGGACCGATGGGTTGAGCGATGTCCCGCATCATTTTCAGTCCCTGCTCCAGGTCGGCGATGAGATCGGCCACGTCCTCGAGTCCGATATGCAGCCGCACCAGCGGCCCCTCGAACCTGCTCGGGCCTGCGGTCCGGGTCACGAATCCCGTTGTCGGCAACGCCAGACTCTCGAACCCGCCCCACGACGCCCCGATGCCGAACAACTGCAGCGCCTCGACCAGCGCATGCGTGCTCTCCACCGAGTACGCCGGCTTGAACTCTACGCCGAACAGACTGCACGCGCCGGTGAAATCGCGCTTCCACAGCGCATGACCCGGCGCGCCAGGCAACGCCGGATGCAGCACCTGCCTCACCTCCGGCCGCCGGCTCAGCCAATGCGCCACCTCGATGCCGCTGTCCATCTGCTGCGCCAGCCGCACGCCCATCGTGCGCATGCCGCGCAGCGTCAGCCAGCAATCGTCCGGGCTGGCATACTGACCCAGCCCGCGCATCGTCGCGTGCAGCGTATGCCAGTCGTCGTCCGAGTTCACCGTGACGCTGCCGATCAGAACATCCGAGTGGCCCGCCGGATATTTCGTCGCCGCCTGGATCGACACATCGACCCCGTGCCTGAACGGCTGGAAGTGATGGATGCCCCAGGTGTTGTCCATCAGCAGCTTCGCTCCACGGGCATGCGCCACACGCGCGATCGCCGGGATGTCCTGCACCTCGAAGGTGTGGCTGCCGGGACTTTCGGTATATACAACCGTGGTGTTCGGCCGCATCAGCTCGCCGATCCCCGCCGCGTCGATCAGCGGATCGTAGTACGTGGTTTGCACGCCGAAGCGCTGCAGCACGCCGTTGCAGAAGTTGCGCGACGGCCCATACACGCTGTCCGGCATCAGGCAGTGGTCGCCGGCCTTCAGGAACGCCAGCAGCGGCGTCGTCACCGCCGCCAGGCCCGAGCAGACGATGGCGCAGCGCGTGCCGCCCTCCACCTCGGCGATCAGGTCCTCCAGCGCCCAGTGCGTTTCGGATCCGCCCAGGCCGTAGGCCAGCACCCGCTCGTCCCGCTTCGACTGGAGTGCGCGGCGTTCGGCCACCGTCGGCGTCAGCACTGTCGAGCCGCGCAGCAGCGGCGGATTGACGAAGCCGTGCACGTGCTTGCCCGCGCGGCCGGTGTGCGACAGCTTGGTGCGGAAGCCGCGCCTGGGATCGGTCATGCCCGAGTGGTCTCCACCGGTGTGTCGGAGCGGCCGCCCCATTCGGTCCACGAGCCATCGTAGACGGCACCCTCGGGCAGTCCGGCGATCCGCATTCCCAGCGTCAGGATGCACGCGGTGACGCCGGAGCCGCAGCTCGTCACCACCGGACGCGAGCCATCGACGCCCGCCTGCGCCAGCCGCGCGCGCACCGCATCGGCGGAGCGGAACGTGCCGTCGGCGTTCAGCAGATCGGTGTAGGGCAGGCTGGCCGAACCGGGGATGTGGCCGCTGCGCATGCCGGCACGCGGCTCAGGGACTTCGCCGGTGAAGCGCCCCGCCGCCCGCGCGTCCAGCACCAGTTCCGCCTGGGTCTGCACATTGCCCAGCACGTCGCCGACGCCGCGCAGCTTCGTTGCACGATAGTCGGGCCGGTACGCGACAGGCCGCGGCGCGGCCGGCTCGCCGGTTTCCGTGCTGCGTCCCTCGCGCTGCCATTTCGGCAGTCCGCCATCCAGCACCGCGGCATTGTCGTGGCCGAACAGTCCCATCAGCCACCAGCCGCGCGCGGCGGACGCCAGGCCCTTCTGGTCGTAGAACACCACGCGCGAGGCATTCGACACGCCCAACCCGCCCATCAGTGATCCGAAGCGGCCGGGGGTGGGGACC
>DASXNR010000264.1:0-3144 GCA_036494925.1 Acetobacteraceae bacterium | reverse complement strand
GTTGGTGCCGAGATCGAACGGGACGCCGACCAGTGCGATGTCGATGCCCGGCCCCAGCGGCACGCGGGGCGCGCGGAGCAGTGTCGCCACGTCACCGAAGCGGGGCGAGACCGACGGGTCCATGGGCCTCAGGCGGCGTGCTGTGTTCATGGTTCCCTCCCCGGGGCTATCGGAACGCGCCATCTCCTGCCACTCTCGCGCCGGTGTCCATCATCGAGGAGACCCACTCTCATGCAGGTCGAGATCGAATACTGCGGAATGTGAGGCTATGAACCGCGCGCCCGTGCGGCGCAGGACGCGATCCTGAAGACCCAGCCCGCCGCGCAGGTTGTTCTGCGCAGGTCCGGTGGCGGCGTGTTCGAGATCACGGTGGACGGCAGGCTCGCCTACTCGAAGAAGGCGACCGGCCGGTTCCCGACAGACGAGGAAGTACTCGGTACCCTCGGCTGATCGCCTGCCGCATGGCGCGTGGTGCCTGCCGCGTGACGGCGGCAGCCTTGCATCGCTCGTCCCCTCATGGGGGTTCCTCGGGATACTGCATGGCACCCTCAGGGATGACCACGCCCGGGAGCTTGCGCGAGGTCCAGATATGGAACGCCGCGGTCAGGTCAACCGGCTGATCCAGTGAGCCGCCCTTGATGCTGAGCGTCTCCTCGCCCGGACTGGCGTGACGAATGCGCGTGCCGCACTCGACGCAGAACATGCACTCGAGTACGCCTCCGCTGGCGGTCGGCCGGCTCCAGGCGTTCATGCGCCCCTGGCGGAGGACAAACGCCCGCGCCGGCACGATGACGGAAATGCCGAACGCGGAGGCCGACTGCTTCTGGCACTCGCGGCAGTGGCAGACATAGACCTGCAGCGGCTCGGCCGAGACTTCGTAGCGAACTGCGCCGCATTGACATCCGCCGGTAAGGGTCATCTCCAGGCAACTCCGAGGCGGGCTGAACGCCTGCTCAGGCGGCCAGCAGCGCGTGATCGGTGCAAGAATACCGCATCGTGCACCCTACATGTAGCTCCAGTCGGCAGGGACCCGTTATGCCATCAAACAGCGACGCTGGCAGGCACGCATCACCGTTCGTCCAGCGAAAACCGTTAGACGGCTCGAACTGATGGAACCCTTCGCCGAGTGACGGATCCGACGCTTCGATCAGACGCAGCCGCGATCCCTGCCAGAGCAGGACCTGTCGCAATGCGATGCCCAATGCGCGCGGATCGCGGACCAATCCCAGCGCCGATGGAGTTCCCACGCGCGAGACCACCTGGACCTTGGCGGGAGCCTTCCGCAGATCGAACAGATAAATCCCATTGGGCCATTGCCTGCAGTCAACGCGGACACCATCGACCACCAGATGCAGATCGGGATCATCGGTGGTAGGAATTCGCATCGGACCACCTGCGCGAGCCAGCAGTCGCCGCCAGGCCGCATCCACCACCGGACCACCGTCCAGCACCGGCGCACGAGGCAACTGCGGCGGTCGGCCCCAACCGGAGTTGGCGTTGGCGAACAGCCAGCGATTGCCGTCGTCGCGGTAGCTCTCGGCCGGGGCGCCATTGGCCAGCAGCACGTCGTGGGTTGCCAGCTCGATATGATAGATTTCCAGCTCCTGCGCGCGATCGTCCCACAGGATCGACCGCTGGTTGATCAGGAGTTCGACCGGGATAAGCACGTCGTCGAGATAGAGGGAGTGCCCCTTGGTCACGCGCAGGTCCTGGCGCGGCACGTCGTCGGCCAGCGCGCCCTTGCGCACGATCACCGGCGTCGCCGCGGTGCGTCGCCCCTGCGTCGCCAGGACGCGGCCTACGCCGATCCAGACGATCGGGCGCATTTGGCCGGTGTTCGTCATCACCAGGTCGCCGACGACCAGGCGCTCGACCGGCACTTCACCGGCGGGCGTGGCGATGAGGGTGCCGGCGCAGAAGCACAGCGCCGATGCGAGATGGACGCCGACATGGCCGGTGCTGTCGACGCCGGCAACGAAGCTGTTGATGCCACCGACGAAGCTTGCATCCATGTGCACGACGTAGTCGGGCGCCTGCGGGCTGCCGATCGAGTGTGGACCGAAGATCGACAGATTATGCGTGGAAGGATCGTATTGTGCGGACGCGGTTACCCCCAGCCCGAGATCAAACGGTTCCTTGGGAAAATCGAGCGCATCCGTCCCGGAGTAGCCGCTGAAGTTGATGCTGAAGTTGGCAGTGGACGACTCGATGAAGGTGTTGCCGTTGCCATCGAGGAAATTGACGGTCAGCGGGCTGCCGGTGGTATTGGCGAGGCTGAACGTGCCGCCTAGGCCGACATTGATGGTCGCGCTTGCGACCGGGTTGAATAAAACGTTCGCGCCGGTGCCGGTCGGCCAGGTGGCGGGCACGCGTACGCCAATCGGCGTGTCGAGGTTGACGTCGCCGACAATCAGCGATGCTCCGGCGCCACTGATGGTGAGCAATGGGGTCGGGCCGCCGTTCGTTGCGATATCCAGTATGCTGAGCGTGACCGCGGTGGTGACCGTCAGGGCGACCGGCGTGCCGGCGACCGTGAACATCTCCGCCTCGACAGTGGCACCATTGGGTGCGGTGCCGCTGCCGCCGACATCCCCGCTGGTGACCAGGAACCAGTTGCTGGGGTCCGCGAAGTCGCCGGACGGGGTGCCGAAGAACCAGATATAGGTCGTTGCCATGGCTGGTGGGTCCTCCCGCGATCGGCTCTTCATGAGCAGCGCGAGTAGCCGATCGCTGGCGATCTACTGCTCGCCCGGTGCGGATATTCCCGACTCACGGGGACGTGACAGCGCGATGCGATTCGCCGGCGGATGCATTGCCCATCGCGCTCCGCAAGCGGTATCATTTCGGCCGGGTAGAAAGGGTGCCGATGAGGTATGTGCCGCTCGTCCTGGCAAGGGGCAAGTTGCTCGCGCAGGTCATGCGCGATGCCTCCGGCGATCCGCGGCGCCACAGTCTGTGCGCCTGTTGCGGCGCACGGATGATGATCGAGCCCGACCGGCTGGAGCAGACGGTGCGCTGTCCCGCCTGCGCGCGCTGGCAGCGCGTGGTCGTGCGCGAGGAAGCTCCCTGGCGGCTTACCGCCGCCTCGGCCGAGGCGCTGCGGCGAACCAGATCGTGGGTGCGGCGGCTGTAGCTTGTCGTAAC
>DASXNR010000263.1:0-2878 GCA_036494925.1 Acetobacteraceae bacterium | reverse complement strand
ATACGATGCCGCCATACGTGGTCACCGCGTCCATCAACGGCAACGCGATTGGCTGCACCGTGGCGCCGCGCGCGACCAGCACGGCGACCGCGTGTTCCAGCGCATCGAGCACCGGCTGATCGACGCCATCGAAGAACCACGTCGATGGCAGTCCGATACGCAATCCCCGCACGTCGCCGTCGAGCGCCGCCTCATAGTCGGGCACCGGTTCGTGCGAACTGGTCGGGTCCCGCGGATCGCGTCCGGCGATCAGCGTCATAACGCGCGCGCAGTCCCGCGCGGTGCGCGTCAGCGGCCCCACATTGTCGGCGCTGAACGACAGCGGCATCACGCCGTAGCGCGACACGCGGGTTTGCGTCGGCTTGATGCCGGTGACACCGCAGGCCGCGGCAGGCAGGCGGATCGAGCCGCCGGTGTCCGAACCCAGCCCCATGTAGTTGAAGTGTGCCGCCACGGACGCACCCGAACCGGACGAAGAACCGCCGGTGATGTACGGCAGGTTCCACGGATTGTGGCAGTCGCCGAACGCGCGATTGTGACCGGTCGGGTTCTGCGCGAACTCCGCCATGTTGAGCCCACCGAACACATACGCGCCGGCGGCGGCCAGCTTCTCGATCACCGTCGCGGTGACCGTTGGCCGGAACTCCTCGCGCAACGCCGAACCGCAGGTGGAGAGCCTGCCCGCCTGGTAATACATGTCCTTGTGCATCATCGGCACGCCGTGCAATGGCCCGAGCCACGCCTTCTCGCGCACTGCCTGATCCGCCGCCTGCGCGGCCCGTTCGGCACCCGCCCGGTCCAGCCATATCGTCGCATTCAGCTTGGGGTTGGCGGCTTCCATGTTGCGCCAGCACGCATTCAGCAGCTCCATCGAGGTGGCCTCGCCGGTGCGCACCGCCTCCGCTGCCTCAACCATCGAGAGATCGGCCAGATCGGTCATGGCGCTACTCCTTCGACTCGATCAGTGCGGCCTCGAAGCTGGATGGTTCGTCCTCGAACACCAGCGTGCCGCGCAGCGCCTCGAACGCCCGGATGGTGGAGACCAGGTCAGCCGCCATCCGCCGCGCTGGATCGTTCGGCGCGCTGACGCCATGCCATCGCGCAATTGTTGCCTCAACCTCGGCTTCGAAGTCATCCATGTTCGCACTCCCCGGCGTTATCGCAGCAGTATGCCAGGGCGAAGGACCAAGCGACATGCCGGATAGCGAGGCCAGACCCCAGCCAGCCGCCCAAACCCCCTCTCCCGCAAAGCGGGGGAGGGATGGGGAGGGGGTATACCGGCCCCATGGCACCCCCTCCCCCGCTTCGCGGGAAACGGGCGTATTCGCGACCGACGTGCCGCAACGGCTCGACCGGCTGCCGTGGAGCGGGTTCCACTGGCTGGTAATCATCGCGCTAGGCATTGCGTGGGTGCTGGATGGGCTGGAAGTCACCATCGTCGGATCGCTGTCCGGCGCGCTCACCGAAAGCCCGGTGCTGCACCTCACCGGTGCACAGGTGGGACTGGCTGCCAGTGCCTATCTGGTGGGCGCAGTCGCCGGCGCGCTGTTCTTCGGCTGGCTGACCGACCGGTTGGGCCGGAAGAAACTGTTCAGCATCACGGTGCTCGTCTACCTGGTCGCAACGATCGCCTGCGGCCTGTCGTGGGATTTCGCGTCGTTCGCGTTCTTCCGCCTGGTGACCGGCGCCGGCATCGGCGGCGAGTATGCCGCGGTCAACGCCACCATCCAGGAACTGATCCCCGCGCGCCGCCGCGGCTTCACCGACCTGGTGGTGAACGGCAGCTTCTGGATCGGTGCCGCCATCGGTGCCATCGGAGCACTGGTGGTACTGGACCCCGCGGTGATGCCGGCGGAATACGGCTGGCGCTTCGCCTTCATCATCGGCGGCGTACTCGGCTTCATCGTGCTGCTGCTGCGCCGCTTCCTGCCGGAAAGCCCGCGCTGGCTGATGACGCACGGCCAGCCCGAGGAAGCCGAACGCGTCGTCGCGGAGATCGAACGACGCGTGGAGCGCGAAACCGGCCGGCCGTTGCCACCCGTGCCGGGAGAGAAACTTCTGCTGCGGACCGACGTGCGCGAATGGTTCGGTCCTGCAACGCGCGCCCTGTTCACCAACTACCGCGACCGCGCGGTGCTGGGCATCGCACTGATGGCCGCACAGGCGTTCTGCTACAATGCGGTGTTCTTCACCTACGCGCTGATCCTGACGCGCTTCTACGGGATCGCGTCGGGCAGCATCGGCTGGTTCATGCTGCCGTTTGCGGCGGGCAACTTCCTGGGCCCACTGCTGCTGGGCAGGCTGTTCGATACGCTCGGTCGTCGGCTGATGATCACTGCCACATACGCGATCTCCGGCATCCTGATGGCGATCACGGGATGGCTGTTCGTACTGGGCGTGCTCGATGCGGTGCAGCAGACGGCGGCATGGACCGCGATCTTCTTCGTCGCGTCCGCCGCGGCGAGTTCCGCCTATCTGACTGTCGGCGAGAGCTTCCCGCTGGAGATGCGCGCCATCGCCATTGCGCTGTTCTACGCGTTCGGCACCGGCGTCGGCGGTGTCGCGGGGCCGGCGCTGTTCGGCGCGCTGATCGACACGGGGTCGCGCATGTCGATCCTGTGGGGCTATCTGCTGGGCGGCGGACTGATGCTGGGCGCCGCCGTGGTCGCGGCGTTTCTGGCGGTGCCGGCGGAACGGCGGGCGCTGGAGGATATTGCTCCGCCGTTGTCGTCGGTGATGCGGTGATGTTCTGGGTTGGACACGCTCTCGGGCCGCACCGGGCGCCACATGGGCCACACGTCACCCCTGTCCTCCGCCGTGCGATAGCGGCATAGTCGCGCACCGAGACAGCCGAGATGGAGCGGACCGTGGCAGTGGA
>DASXNR010000262.1:0-3624 GCA_036494925.1 Acetobacteraceae bacterium | reverse complement strand
GTGACCTGACCGGCGGGAGAGAACAGCCTTGCCCAGTGACCGCAGCCGCGCACCGGACCGCATCCGCTTCGGATATACCGGCGTTGCCGCGCAGCAAGGGCGCGTCATCCTGGATCGCGACTTCAACGCGCAGCAGAGCCTCACGGCCGATCGCATCGCGGTCGACGCGCTGGACTTTGTCGGCCCCTGCGGCACGCCCGACGACGGTCTTCGCATCAGCCTGCCTGATTCGCCCGGCAGCCCGCCGTCGTTCTGGAGCCCGCCGCTCGCCGTCCCGACCAGTCCGCCCGAAACGCCCGGCGGCGCCGGCGATTTCCTCGTGGCCCCAGGCACCATGTACGTCGGCGGGCAACGGGTGTTCTTTCCGCCCGAACAGAACGGCAACCCGGTCACTTACAGCTACTTCGACCAGCCAGACTGGCCGGCGCCGATCCCGCCCGCCAGCCCACCGCCGGGCATCGAACTGGTCTACCTCTCGCTGGAAGAGCAGGAGGTGAGCGCGGTCGAGGACCCGGACCTGTTCGAAGTGGCGCTTGGCGGCCCGGATACGACGCAGAGGCTGAAACTGCTGCGACGCATTCACCGCCTGCCCGTCTCCTCTGCCGACTGCGCCGCGGCCTGGCAGACCGCCGTCGCGGCGTGGGCCAATAGGGGGCTGACCTTCGATCCGGCATCCATGCGCCTGATCCCAAATGTCCGCCTCAAGGTCGGCTTTACCAACCCGGTGAGCAATACCGACCCGTGCGATCCGGTGGCGACCGGCGGCTATCTCGGCAACTACAACCAGTTGATCCGGGTGCGCATCGACCGGTCAACCGCGCAACCGATGGTGCTGTGGGGCTACGACGACGCGAGTTTCCTCTATCGGGTGACGGACGTGAATGTCGCCGCCGGCGCCGCCACCCTGACGCTCGCAACCGATCCGCCGGACGCGTTTCATTTCCCGCAGACCGACCAATGGGTCGAGGTGTTGACCACCGCCGCCGTGCTGGCACAGGAGCCGGATGAGAGCGATCCGACGGGCCAGACGCGGATTCTGCGCGTCGCCGCCGAGCCCAACGGCGTGTTGTGCCAGGTGCAACAGCCATACGGTCCGTTACCGGGCGGTACGGCGAATGTTCTGGTCGTGAACTCGCCGCTGACCGGGATAAGCAGCAGCCCTCTGCCGCTGTTCGTCCGCGTCTGGCAGGCGGCGCAGCCGATCCCGGCCAACGGCGAGGTGACGCTGGCGACCACCACGACCGATGTCGCCACCGGAACGACCACCAGCACGGGCGTCACCGTGACATTCTCGCCCGCCTCCGGGCCGAACGTCGCGGAAGGGCTGTTCTGGCAGATCGCGGTGCGGCCGGCTACGCCGCAGGGAGTTTACCCCGAGGATCTGCTGGTCACGCCGCAAGCGCCGGACGGCCCGCGCCGTTGGGCCTGCCCGCTGGCGGTAATCGACTGGACCAGTGGCGACCGGCCGATCGTCACCGACTGCCGCAACAGTTTCGACAGCCTGGTCGAGCTGAGCCGTCGGCGGCCTGGGTGCTGCACGGTATCGATCCGACCGAGCGACGTGACCGCGGCGACGCCGCTGCAGTTTCTGATCGATCGCGCACTGCTCATGGCGGCGGTTGCGTCGCGGGGCCACGGGCCGCCGGTGCTGACGGTGTGCCTCGAGGCGGGAATCTACCCCCTGCCGAAGACGCTCTATCTGGATAGGCGCCACAGGAACCTGACGCTGGAATCCTGCGGCGGACCGGCGGTGCTGCAGCCCCAGCCGCTGGCCGACCTGACTTTGTTCACCGACGGGCTGATCGTGGTCGACACCACCGTGCAAGTGACCTTGCGCGGGCTCGAGCTGCATCCACCGGTGGTGCAAGCGACCGATGCGTTCTACAACAATTTGCTGGACCGGCTGCGCCAGGACGGCTTTACTGCCGCAGCGCAGATCCTGCGTCGACCCTATACGAGCTTCGGCGTGCGCGCGACGGACGCACCGCGTCTCACATTGGATCAGTGCAGCATCCAGCTCCAACCGAACGACTCCAGCAGCACCGCAGCGCAGCTGATCATCCTCGCCGATTTGTTTGGCGCGGCGGTTTTCCTGCAAGGCGACTGCACCGGGACGCGCATCACCGGCTGCAGTGCTGTTTCGGGGTTCGCACCGACTTACACGCCGATGGCCATCAATACCGCAGTGGCCTCGCCGCTCGCGCTCGAAACGTTCAATCGACTTCTAGCATTGCACTTCACGCCGCCGTCGCTGACGGAGGGCTCGCCGCCGAACACCTCGCCGCCGCACGGATCGCCCCCGGCCGGACCTCCGCCAGCCGGATCGCCAGCGACGCAAGCCGAGACGCTCGATCTGCGCGTGAGCAACGCGCTCGATCTGGTGGTGGCGAAACGGCTCGCGGGAGATCTGACATCGCTCCGGTTCACCGCAATAACTGCGGGCGTGCTCGCCGTCGGATCGTTCGGCGGTTACTGCGAGCTTGGCGAATCGACGATCGGCGGATCGGAGTTCGACGGTTTCACCTTTGGCGCCTACATCTCCGCTCTGATGTCGAGCCTGCGCCTGCAGGACAACATCATTAAAAACGGCGTGGCCGGCCTATGGCTGGAGGTGCCTGAATTCGCCGTTCCTTTCGAGGTGGCCAAGGGCACTGAGCTTTATCACAGAACGATGTTGCTGTTCGAGGAATACCAGCTTCTCGTCGCGCTGGCCTCCGCCTTCCCGGCTCCCACGCCGCCCCTCCGCCTGCCGTTTCTGAACCAAGTCGGCTCGCCAGGGGTCGCCGACGCAATCAGCGTGCTGCCGCCGTTTTCGCTGCTGCTGACCGACAATCAGGTCGATGTCCGCCAGCAGACCCAGACGCTCGGCGCCAGCGCCGCGCTGCGCCTTGCATTGTACCGAGAGGAGCGAACCGCACAGCTTTTGACCTCGGTGATCGTGTCGTCCAACCGGGTGTATGGGGGGATGGGCGGCGCTGTCAATCCCGCCGGTGGGCCCTCGGTTGGGACCGCCATCCCCGCCGCGCTGATGACGATGATGCGGGGAACTCCCTGCTCGATCACCGGCAATATCATCATTAACCGCGGCGTCGGCTTGCTCCTGCCCCAGGGCTCTGAGGCGCCGAGCCTATGGTTAGTCATCCAGCTCTCGAATGCCGGAACGGAGCAGCTCGCCGTCACCGGCAATGTGTTGCAAGGCAAATCCGACCTCGCGCTCATGCACCGCTCCGGAGTGCAGCCACCGCTCGAAACCTGGTCACCGTTCAACGCCGATCCTGCATAGATCGCGATGAGCAACGAACTCGCCGTCGCCGCCGTTACCGAGACCCTGCGGGACCTGATCAGCACGCCCGTGCACAACACCGTTACCGGCGCTCTCGTCGGCACGTTCTCGCCGGACGATACCGCCAATCTTTTCAAACCCGGCGTCAACATCTTCCTCTATCAGGTCTCGCCCAACGCGGCGCTGCGCAACGCGGACCTGCCGACGCGCACCCCGGATGGCACCTTGCTGCGCAGACCTCAAGCCGCGCTCGATCTGCATTATTTGCTGACCTATTACGGCGATTATTCCGTTCTCGAGCCGCAACGCCTCCTGGGGGCGGTCGCCAAGACGCTGCACGC
>DASXNR010000261.1:0-1942 GCA_036494925.1 Acetobacteraceae bacterium | reverse complement strand
GCTCCTTCCAATCGACGAGATCGAGAATGAACTCGTGCGCATGGGCGAGCCGGGCGGCCGCGATCACCTCCGCGTCGCTGCTTTCAGGACGGCCGTAGCGGATGTTGTCGGCGATCGAGCGGTGCAGCAGCGAGGTATCCTGCGTGACCACCGAGATCTGCGCGCGCAGGCTCTCCTGCGTCACCGCCGCGATGTCCTGGCCGTCGATCAGGATGCGGCCGCCTTCGAGATCGAAGAAGCGCAGCAGCAGATTGACCACGGTCGACTTGCCGGCGCCGGAGCGCCCGACCAGCCCGATCTTCTCGCCCGGCTCGACCTTCAGGGAGAAGCCCTCCAGCACAGCAGGCGGGCGCCCGCGCCCGTCTTCGCTGGCTGATGCTTCGCGGCCGTAATGGAAACGCACATCCTCGAACGCGATCGCGCCGCGCGTCACCGCGAGTTCCGGCGCCTGCGGCCGGTCGTTCAGGGTGATCGGCCGCGCGATGGTCATCATGCCTTCCTGCACGACGCCGACATTCTCGAAGATCGAAGTCACCTGCCAGGCCACCCATCCCGAAATGTTGATGATCTGCCAGGCCAGTGGCAGTGCCATCGCGACGGTGCCGACCGCGATCTGCCCGCGCGTCCACAACACCAGCGCGAACGCGCCGGTGGCGGTGACCATGAGGGCGTTGAGCAACGACAACGTCAAGCCGAACAGCGTGTTGAGCCGCAGCGAGACGTGGAACTTGCCGGTATGCTGATCGATCGCCTCGCGCACAT
Organism: Acetobacteraceae bacterium; assembly: GCA_036494925.1. Lineage (GTDB taxonomy): Bacteria > Pseudomonadota > Alphaproteobacteria > Acetobacterales > Acetobacteraceae > JAMXLO01. The sequence continues at coordinate 1,180 of DASXNR010000261.1, read as the reverse complement.
AGGCGTCTTCCTGCCAGGCGCGCGCGAACAGCTTCACGGTCAGAATGTTGGTGTAGCTGTCGACGATCCGCCCGGTCACCAGCGAGCGTACCTCCGACATCTCCTTGGAGCGGTCGCGCATGCGCGGCACGAAGGTCCGCAGCATCACCAGATAAAGCGCAAACCACACCACGATCGGCAGCGCCAGCCAGCGATCGGCGGCGGCCAGCAGCAAGAGCGCGCTGGTCCCGTAGACCAAAATGTACCAGACGGCGGTCAAGAGCGCGACCAGGCTCTCGCGGATCGCCGGCCCGGTCTGCATCACCCGGTTGGCGATGCGGCCGGCGAAATCGTTTTGGAAAAAGGCCCAGCTCTGGCGCACCACGTGCCAATGGTTTTGCCAGCGGATCAGGTTGGAGACATTGGCGGCGATGGCCTGGTTGGCCATGATGTTCTGCGCCGTCAGCGCCAGCGGCCGCAGCACCAGCAGCACCACCGCCATCCCGAGCAGCATCGGCCAGGAAGTGGCAAACAGCGTCTCGGGCCGGCTCGACGTGATCAGGGTGACGACGCGGCCGATGAAGACCGGGATCAGCGAATCGAGCAGCGCGAGCGCGAAGCCGGCCGCGAACAGTCCGGCGAACAGGCCCTTGGCTTGGCGGGCATAATGCCAATAGAACGCGATCAACCCGGCCGGCGGCTCGGGATTGCGCGGGACAGTGGTCGGCTGCAGCAGCCGTTCAAACAAGCCAAACATGACGCGCCTGCAAAAGCGATCGTGCCGCGCAGCGGCGCTTTGGCACCGCGCGGCACGACTCTATCAGGGTTAAAGGAACGCTGCTTCCTAACGGATGTTCGTGACCGGACTATGGCGGCCTGCGCGGGCGATGCGGCTTGTCCCGGGCGCCGCGCAGCGTCTTGGCGGTGCGCCGCAGACCCGGGACCGCTATTGGCCGCGACAAGATTATTCCACGCACCTCAGAGGAACTTACTCCGCCGCCTGCATGTCGGCCGCATCCAGGAACCCGCCCGACTGCCGGCGCCAGAGCGCCGCGTAGTGTCCGTCGAGGCGCAGCAGCGCCTCGTGGGTGCCCTGTTCGGCGATGCGGCCGCGGTCGAGCACCACCAGGCGGTCCATGCGGGCGATGGTGGAGAGCCGGTGCGCGATCGCGATCACGGTCTTGCCGGCCATCAGCGTGTC